>NZ_QLYT01000007.1:0-801 GCF_003269305.1 Paenibacillus sp. MDMC362 | reverse complement strand
TTGATCCTTGAAAACTAGATAACGAAACGAATTTGCGCAATTAGAAATATCCTTTTAGCTGAACTTGTGTCAAAACAAGTTTAAATAAAACGGTAGCAGCGGAAGATTCGTGACAGTCGATCCTTTGGAAGTTTCGTTTCCACCTATTAACTCGTTTAGTAGATCAGGAAACAAACGGACAACAGAGCGAATGGCGCGAAACTGAAGCGATTGGTTAAGCTACTAAGAGCACACGGAGGATGCCTAGGCGCTAGGAGCCGAAGAAGGACGTGGCGAACAACGATACTGCCTCGGGGAGCTGTAAGCAAGCTTCGATCCGGGGATGTCCGAATGGGGAAACCCAGCTAGTGTAATAGCTAGTTACCCGTATCTGAATACATAGGATACGAGGAGGCATACCCAGGGAACTGAAACATCTAAGTACCTGGAGGAAGAGAAAACAAGAGTGATTCCGTCAGTAGCGGCGAGCGAACGCGGAACAGCCTAAACCAGAGAGCTTGCTCTCTGGGGTTGTGGGACGTCTCACATGGAGTTACAAAGGAACATATTAGGCGAAGAGGTCTGGAAAGGCCCGCTATAAGAGGTAAAAGCCCTGTAGCCGAAAGTATATTCCCTCCGAGACGGATCCCGAGTAGTGCGGGGCACGTGAAACCCCGTATGAATCCAGCAGGACCATCTGCTAAGGCTAAATACTCCCTAGCGACCGATAGTGAAACAGTACCGTGAGGGAAAGGTGAAAAGCACCCCGGAAGGGGAGTGAAATAGATCCTGAAACCGTGTGCTTACAAGAAGTCAGAGCCC
>NZ_QLYT01000078.1:0-27368 GCF_003269305.1 Paenibacillus sp. MDMC362 | reverse complement strand
GTTCTACGGCGGCAGCTCCGCGAAGCCGCCGCAGGCCGCGCCCGCGCGTGAACGCAGCGGCGCGGGCCAGGGTGCCGGGGGCGGGAACCCCGCCCCGGCACCTAGCGCAGCTCCGGCAGGGGGCCGTAAGGCCCGGCCGGAGGCGCGCGATTCGCAGCGGGCGGATGCCCCGCTGCGGGAAGAGCGGCCGGTGCAGGCGAAGCCGGCCGCAAGCCAGGGCGCGCGCAAGGGAAGCGCGCCAACGCCACCCCCGCCGCCGCAGGCGCAGGGGGACGGCAGCGGCCGGCCCGGGGAGACCGGGCCGGCTCCGGAGGGAGGCTCCTCCATGGATCGCCTCCTCAAAGCCAAAAAACGCGGCACGCGCTGATGTGCGCCTCGCGCTTCGGCCGAAGCTGTCTAATGTGCAGCTTCGGCCGAGGTTTTTTATTGTCGAATGAAGTAACTTTTTCCATGCCGCCGATGCCCGAAAAATCGTTTAACGGATGTCGAATCCGGTTATAACCGGACTATTAAGGGAAATAATGCAAGGGGGATGTCGTTCGCCCTGGCGGCTTTTACACAACTTTGACAATTACGTTATGGAAATGAAAGACGTGTGGTGATACAATAAGAGTCAAAATGATATTCTCAACATTCCTAACTGCTCAATACCATGTGGATTGGGGCTGGAGGGACGTAAGAAGCCTTCATTTTCGAAGCTTACTATGGAAAAGATTTGAGGAGGACGAATCATGACAACTGAACATAACCAAACGATCGACAACCTGTCCATCGCAACGATCCGGACACTGGCGATCGACGCGATCGAAAAAGCCAACTCCGGTCATCCGGGCATGCCGATGGGGTCTGCACCAATGGGCTACCAACTGTTCGCGAAGACGATGAACCATAACCCGGACCAGCCGGCGTGGATTAACCGCGACCGTTTTGTCTTGTCTGCAGGCCATGGCTCCATGCTGCTCTACAGTCTGCTTCACCTGAGCGGTTATGACTTGTCCATTGAGGACCTGAAACAGTTCCGTCAATGGGGAAGCAAAACCCCGGGTCACCCGGAATTCGGCCACACGGCCGGCGTTGATGCAACGACAGGTCCGCTTGGACAAGGCGTGGCTATGGCTGTAGGTATGGCAATGGCTGAAGCTCATCTGGGCGCGACTTACAATAAAGACGGCTTCAACGTGGTGGATCACTATACGTACGCGATTTGCGGCGACGGTGACATGATGGAGGGCGTGGCTTCCGAGGCAGCTTCCCTGGCAGGTCATTTGAAGCTTGGCAAATTGATCATGTTGTACGATTCCAATGATATCTCCCTTGACGGCGAGCTCAGCCTGGCATTCTCCGAGAACGTGGCGAAGCGCTTTGATGCTTATGGCTGGCAAGTGCTGCGCGTAGAAGACGGTAACGATTTGCCTGCGATCGAGAAGGCGATCGAGGAAGCGAAAGCCGATACGAACCGTCCGACGCTGATCGAAGTGAAGACCGTCATTGGTTACGGCAGCCCGAACAAACAAGGCAAAGGCGGCCATGGCGGTACGCACGGTTCTCCGCTTGGAGCTGATGAAGCGAAGCTGACCAAGGATTTTTACAATTGGGTATATGAAGAGGATTTCTATGTGCCTGAGGAAGTGCGCGAGCATTTCGGCAAAGTGAAAGAGCGCGGCATTGCAGCTTATCAAGCTTGGGTTGATCAATTTGCGAAATACAAAGAAGCTTACCCTGAGCTGGCGGCGCAATTCGAGCGCGGCGAATCCGGCGAATTGGCTGAAGGATGGGACAAAGACCTTCCGAAATACAGCGCGGATGACAAAGCGGTATCCACTCGCGTGGCTTCCGGTAAAGCGCTGAACGGGTTGACTGCAGGCGTACCGCAGCTGCTCGGCGGATCGGCTGACCTGGAAAGCTCCACGATGACTCACTTGAACGACCTGGCCTCTTTCACAGCGAACAGCTACGAAGGCCGCAACGTGTATTATGGTGTTCGTGAATTCGCAATGGCCGGTGCCATGAACGGTATCGCTCTCCATGGCGGACTGAAGATCTTCGGCGGTACGTTCTTCGTATTTACGGATTACCTGCGTCCGGCTGTACGTCTGGCAGCGATCATGAAGCTGCCGGTTACGTATGTACTGACTCATGACAGCATCGCTGTCGGTGAAGACGGTCCTACGCATGAACCGATTGAACAATTGGCTTCCCTGCGCATCATTCCAGGCTTGACGGTGATCCGTCCTGCGGATGCCAACGAAACTTCCGCGGCATGGGCATATGCGGTTGAGAACACAGACCGTCCGGTAGCGCTGGTGCTGACTCGTCAGAATCTGCCGATCCTTGCAGGCACGGTGGACAATGCACGCGAGGGCATCAAACGCGGCGCTTATGTTGTATCCGATGCGAAGGATGGCAACGTACAAGCTCAAATTATTGCAACGGGCTCCGAGGTTCAGCTCGCCGTTAAAGCGCAAGCAGCGTTGGCTGAAGAAGGAATCGCCGTACGCGTCATCAGCATGCCGAGCTGGGATCTGTTCGACAGCCAGGATCAGGCATACAAAGATTCCGTGCTGCTTCCTGACGTAAAAGCCCGTCTGGCTATTGAAATGGCTCATCCGTTCGGATGGGAGCGTTATGTCGGAGACAAAGGCGACATTCTGGGCATCAACACATTTGGCGCTTCCGCTCCTGGCGACCGCGTCATAGCCGAGTACGGATTTACCGTTGAAAACGTGGTTAGCCGCGTAAAAGGCTTGCTGTAATCCAAGCGGATCTAACTCCATATTGATTTTCCGGCACCCGCATCATGCGGGTGCCGTCCATATATCAAGCCATAACTATGTTGGAGGGGAGAGTTTGTCAATGTCACAATTTAAGAATGCTACCGTTACAAAGGCAGCCAACGTTTACTATGAGGGGAAGGTAACCAGCCGTACGGTGCTGCTGGAGAATGGCGAGAAGGTAACGCTCGGTATCATGCTTCCGGGAAGCTATGAATTCGGAACGGATGGCCCTGAGATTATGGAAATATTGTCGGGCGATTTGCGCGTTCTGCTGCCGGGAGAGCAGGAGTGGTTAGAGATTCAAGGGTCTGCGACCTTTAACGTTCCGGGCAATTCAAGCTTTAAGCTGGAAATCCGCACCGTGACGGATTATTGCTGCTCTTATCCAACCATGTAATAGATGAAATGCCGCATGTGATTTCGCGTCCGCAAATGCACAACAAAAAGGCTCAAAGCCGTTGGCTTTGAACCCTTATTGTCAATGCCGGATATCAACGCATGACGTCAACGTTGGTTGCTATAATGGACTTATTCCTCCGGGATCGTCACGATCTCGCCTTTATATCCGGGAGCCCGGTTATCAAGCTCTACGTATCCTTCGCTCCATTCCTGATTACGGTCGAGCAGTCGGTAGCTGGTGACGCCGGAAGGATAACGGAATACGAATCGGGCTACAGTCCAGTTTCTGGCATCCGGCTGCCTACCGATCTCGGCTTGAACCGGGGGCAGGAAGAACAGGTTCTGATTCGCAGCCGCTTTGGCGGAGTAATCCAGCTTGCCCTGCCATTTCAAATATTTGACGCCACCCTGGATTTCGTAATATTCGGCGATGTCGTTATCGACCAGGAAGAAGCGATCGGATTTGCCTTTTGGAAAATAATAATCCACGCCCTGCATTTCCACAGGGAGCATTTCCAGCTCAGGTTTCTGCAGTTGGGATGAATAAGGCAGCTTGGCTGCGGCATTCCTGGCGGTGGCCAGATCGGAGCTCTTTAAGTCAGCGAGCATAGCCGCGTCTGCTTTATTGATATAAGCCGTCTTGAGAGAACCATTCCAATCGATGTCGGCATCAAAAGCTTGGGCTACGGCCCTCAGGGGAATCATGGTCTTGCCTTTATGGAGCAGCGGGGCTGCAGGCAGCGTCTTCTGAACTCCGTTCACTTCCATGCGGGGGCTTCCCGCAATGAGAATCACCGTTCGGTGGTCACCCTGAATCGTCACCTGTTTCTTGCTGTTGTCGTACTTCATGACGTAGTTACCCAGAGGTTTGAGATCGGTTAAGGTAACAAAGGTGGAGCCCTGCTTGATCAGCACTTCACCGCTCGCTGTAACATTGTTAATCGAAGCGGTTGGTTTGGCTGCGGCAGAAACCGGTGATACAGCTGTTACTGAAGATAGTACAGTGGTTAGTAGGGCAGCGGCTGTCATTGCTTTTAAACTTGTGGTCCGTTTCATGTTGTATATTTCCTCCCTTCGCATAGTAGACGAAATGAAATGCAAAAAGTTGCTTTCGGAGGGAATATCGCGAATTTGACCGAAAAAATGGCTCCTTCCTCCTGGTCCGGATGATCCGAAAACCAGTATGAAAAGAGCCAGTGTAAGGAAAAGCATGACTTAGCTGGTATTACTTCTGCTGTGCGCCGATTTTCTGTCCGATCCAGGCTTCATAGCATTTCACGACAGCGGAAAGATCCTCTTCGCCATAACCTTCGCT
Organism: Paenibacillus sp. MDMC362; assembly: GCF_003269305.1. Taxonomy (NCBI): domain Bacteria; kingdom Bacillati; phylum Bacillota; class Bacilli; order Caryophanales; family Paenibacillaceae; genus Paenibacillus; species Paenibacillus sp. MDMC362. The sequence continues at coordinate 22,880 of NZ_QLYT01000078.1, read as the reverse complement.
GGCACCGGCTTGGAACAGGCTCTTAGCCAGATTCAGCATAGGGGAAGGCATTCCGATGCCATCGGTGAGCGAGGAGGCCAGCTTGAGGTCTTTGAGCATGAGGTCAAGCGAGAACTGGTTGCTGAAGTCGCCCTCGATAATTTTGCGTCCCTTCAGCTCTGCCGCTTTGCTGCCGGCTGATCCCAGCTGCACGAGCTCCAGGAAGTTGTCAGCGGGAATGCCTGATTTCGCGGCGATGGCGAAGCCTTCGGCAAGCGCCAGATTGTTAATGCCCACAATGGTATTATGCGCAAGCTTCGCGACAGCGCCGCTTCCGTTAGGTCCCATATGGATGACTTTTTTGCCAAGGGTGTCAAATACGTCCGCATGAGCTTCGATGACCGCGGCATCGCCGCCAACCATGAAGACCAAGGTTCCATCAATCGCTGCAGGCTTGCTGCCGGTTACCGGGGCATCCAGGAAGGAAGCGCCCAGACCGGTTACAGCGGAAGCGATTTCCTTGACAAGGCTCTCGGAGATCGTGCTGCAGTCAATGACGGTCATCCCGCTCGTCAGGGAGCCAAGCAGGCCATTCTCTCCGTAGAATACATCCCGGATGGATTGGTCGTTGCTTACCATTGTAATAACAAGGTCTTGTCCTTCAGCCGCTTCACGAGGCGTTTCCGCAATGGAGGCTCCCTGTTCGGCGAGCGGACGGCATTTTTCGTGGGTACGGTTATACACGGTCACATCGTAATCCTGCTTCAGCAGATTGGAGGCCATGGGAGCGCCCATGGTGCCCAGTCCGATAAACCCGATTTTTTTCATAGCTATATCACCTTCGATTATGGATTCCTGATCCACTCTATCTTAGCATGGGTCCCTGAAACGAAGCCAGCGTTTGTGAGCAATGGAAGCGCAAGGGAGATCCGTGCATGAAGAATAGATGACAGTTGGCCCGCGAAACTTGCGGTCTTTATTAAATTAAAGTATCCTATTTCTAAATTCACAGGAGGTTTAAGGCATGTCTAAAAAAATCAAGTTTGATTACAGTAAAGCACTGACCTTTGTCAATCAGCACGAAGTTGATTATTTCGCTGAGCCGATCCGCACAGCTCATGAACAGTTACATAACGGTACGGGAGCCGGCTCCGATTATCTGGGCTGGATCGACCTGCCGACGCAGTATGATAAAGAAGAATTCTCGCGCATCCAGAAAGCGGCTGCCAAAATCCAAAGCGATTCGGACGTTCTGATCGTTATCGGAATCGGAGGCTCCTACCTCGGGGCACGCGCGGCCATCGAAATGCTCTCGCACTCGTTCTATAATGAGCTGTCGAAAGACCAGCGCAAGACACCGGAAATCTATTTTGCGGGCAACAACATCAGCTCGACTTATGTGACTCACCTGCTTCAATTGATTGAAGGCAAGGACTTCTCGGTCAACGTCATCTCCAAATCCGGCACAACGACAGAGCCGGCTATCGCATTCCGTATTTTCCGTGCGGAATTGGAGAAGAAATACGGCAAGGAAGAAGCTCGCAAGCGCATTTACGCTACGACGGATCAATCGAAGGGCGCGCTCAAGAAGCTGGCTACCGAGGAAGGCTACGAGTCCTTTATCATTCCTGACGATGTGGGCGGGCGTTATTCCGTGCTGACAGCGGTCGGTCTGCTTCCGATTGCTACGGCAGGCATCAACATTGAAGAAATGATGCAAGGCGCGGCTGACGCATCCAAGGAATACAGCAGCCCGAACGTAGCCGAGAACGAAGCTTACCAATATGCTGCGGTTCGCAACGCGCTTTACCGTAAAGGCAAAGGCATCGAGATCCTCGTGAACTACGAGCCTTCCCTGCATTTTGTATCCGAATGGTGGAAACAGCTTTATGGCGAGAGCGAAGGCAAGGATTACAAGGGGATTTACCCGGCATCCGTCGATTTCTCTACCGATCTGCACTCCATGGGTCAATTTATCCAGGAAGGCAGCCGCAACATCTTCGAAACGGTTATTCAGGTGGAGAACGTATCCGAGCATATTACGATCGAATCGGATCCGGACGATCTGGACGGCTTGAACTTTCTGACCGGAAAAACATTGGATTTTGTTAACAAAAAGGCCTTCCAAGGCACGATGCTGGCCCATACAGACGGACAAGTTCCGAATTTGATTGTGACAATTCCAGATTTCACTCCCTATTCGTTCGGATATCTGGTATACTTTTTCGAAAAGGCCTGCGGTATCAGCGGCTATCTGTTGGGTGTCAACCCGTTTGACCAACCGGGCGTAGAGGCGTACAAGAAAAATATGTTCGCATTGCTCGGCAAACCTGGGTATGAGAAAGAGAAGGCCGAATTGGAAGCTAGACTTTCCGAATAACCTGACACTTTCTTGGATTAGACGTAAGACGCTGAAGGAAGCAGTCCGCTGGCATATCATTGCCGTGGACTGCTTTCTTGGCAATATAGAGGTGGTTGTAGTTTCATGCTGGATCGTTACAAAACGGTACGTCAGGCGGGCTCCAAAGAGATCGTCATCAAGAAATCGCGTTTCATCGGGCATGTGATGCCGGTTGAAGCCGAAGAGGAAGCCGTCGCTTTTATTGAAGAAATCAAGAAAAAACACTGGAATGCTACCCATAACTGTTCCGCTTATATGATCGGCGAGCGGGATGAGATTCAGAAGCAATCGGACGACGGGGAACCAAGCGGAACGGCTGGTAAGCCAATCCTTGAGGTGATCCGCAATCAGGGGCGGAAGAATGTAGCCATTGTGGTCACGCGTTATTTCGGCGGCATTATGCTGGGTGCGGGCGGATTGATCCGGGCGTACACCGACGGAGCCGTGGCTGCGATTGAGTCAGGCGATCCGATTACAAGGGTTCTTCATCGGGAGATTTTCGTGGAACTGGATTATACCTGGCTGGGTAAGGTGGAGAACGAGCTCCGTAACCGAGGCGTTCGTATGGGAGAGACAAACTTTGCCGACACGGTGACCTTGACCTGCTTGCCGCTCGATGGTGATGCGGAGAGCTTTATGTCTTGGATGGTGGATTTGACACAGGGGCAGTCCCTGATCACAGAGGGAGAGCGGCTTTATTTTATTGAAGGGGAATAAAATAATATGGCAAGAAGAGCAGTCGAACGCGAGTTGTCGAGAGAGCGGATACTGGAAGCAGCCAGGCATTTGTTCATAACCAAGGGGTACAGGGCCATATCGATGCGAAGCATCGGGCAGCATCTGGGTTATAGCCACGGTTCCTTGTATTATCATTTTAAGGAAAAGGCGGAGCTTTTCTACGCCATTGTCATGAAGGACTTTAATGATCTAAGTGATTTGCTGTTGGAAGTCTCGGGAAAGCCTCCCTGTGACGGGGTATCGAAGCTGGAGCAGCTGATGCTGGAATTCGTTCGTTTCGGTCTGGATAATCCTTACCAGTACGAAATCATGTTCATGATTCGAGACGAAGAGCTGCTGTCCTACTGTCGCTCTGAGCAGGGACGCTGTTTTGAAATGTTTGCTATGCTGGTCCGCCAGTATTTGCTTGAGGAAAATTACAGTGAGGAAGAACGGCGAACCGTTCCGTTGACTTTGTTTTTGTCGCTGCATGGATTTATATCGTATTATATTCAGGACAGAATTGGTTTTGATGAGATTAAACCTGCCGCTCTTACCCATATCAAAGTGTTATGCCGGAGTCTGTACAGCAGGGTCTGATGTTTAAATACGGTCAAAACGTGCAGCTTGATGCTTCAATCCGTTACAACGATCTAGCGTTGAAACGTCAATCACCTAATGAATAAAACACAGACAGGTCCACGCCCCCTAGCATGTGCCTGTCTGCTTTTTGTGTTGTTATACATACGCCGGCGTCAACATAACATCTTATTTGAGGGATCATCCTTCCATGATCTTCACATGATATTGGCGCTGCCTCGGTCCGTCGAATTCGCAGAAATAAATGCCCTGCCAACGTCCGAGGAGCAGGTGCCCGTTCTGAATGATCACGGTCTGGGAAGGGCCGCAGGTGATCGATTTGAGGTGGGAAGCGGTGTTGCCCTCCGCATGGCGATACTTGGGATGATTCCAAGGATAGACCTCATCGAACGACATCAGGACGTCCCGTTTCACATCGGGATCCGCATTCTCATTGATGGCAATCCCCGCCGTCGTATGCGGACAATAGATCAGGGCCGTTCCCTGCTGGACCCCGCTTTGTTTTACATAGGAGTGGATCTCCCTTGTAATATCCCTCATTTCATCTCGACTTTGCGTATCCAATTCACCGGTATACAGCATGTGGTTACCTCCTCATTTTTCAAAAGATAAGATAGTATAAACATCCGAGGCTTAGCATCCTTATCTCGCAAGAAAAACTTCCGCTAAATGCGGTCTGTCTGCTGAGAAAGTACGTCGACAGACGTTTTTCTTACCATTTCTTTTATTTTACCCGATAAAGTGCAAAAGATGGATTGACGATGGGATTCCGCTTTTGGTAAAGTATGTGTAAAGAAAACCAAGTATACAAATAGGAAATATAAAGATGGTTTGTGAAAGTGTCGACCGGAATGCCATCCGGAGGCGGGAGGGATACGAGATGACAACATGGATTCGTCATAAAGGTTGGACTTGGGGGTTTCGAAGTACCGTACTGCTTTATTTTCTTGCCTTGATCGTACTGCCGATCTTTGGGGTATATGTGCAATCATTTTCTGCAGGATGGAGTCATTTTACGGAGAGCATTATGGATCCGATCGCGTGGAAGGCTGTGCTGCTTACCGTCAAGCTGGGCGTCATCTCTACTTTCATTAACGTGCTTATCGGAACGATGATTGCATGGGTGCTTATACGATATAAGTTTCCGGGAAGGACGCTGCTGAACAGTCTGGTCGACCTGCCCTTTGCGCTGCCGACAGCCGTTGGCGGTCTGATGATATTGCTGCTGCTGGGCCCCGGGAGCTTTCTCGGTGGTTTGGCAGAGAAATTGGGTTTTGAAATTGTATTCCACCAGCCCGCGATTGTGATAGCGATGATGTTTGTTACGTTTCCGTTTGTCATCCGTGCGGTTCAGCCGCTGCTGGAGGAGCTCGACCCGCTCGAAGAAGAAGCGGCATATACGATGGGAGCTTCCAGGGCGAGAACCTTTTTTAAAGTCATCCTGCCGTCGATGCTGCCCGGGATTATCAGCGGAGGAATGCTGGCATTCTCAAGGGCATTAGCCGAATTCGGGGCCGTTGTCTTGGTGGCTGGCAACATTCCGGGAAGAACACTTATTGCCTCGGTTTTTATCTTTGGCGAGGTCGAGAGCGATAATCCTGCCGGAGCAGCTGCGGTATCTATTCTGCTCCTTACCCTCTCTTTTATCATCCTCTGGGTGATCAATGCCGTACAGCAGAGGGGGAGACGAGTTTGAGACGTCTGTGGATCGGACTTACGTACGCCGTATTTATTATTCTGCTGATTATCCCCCTGTCCCGAATTGCGATCGGTGCGTTTGATAAAGGGCTAAGCGGGTTTGTCGAAGGTTTGTTCAGGCCGGAAGCCTTGCATGCCCTGATGATGACGGGGCTTATAGTGGTATTCGTTACGCTCCTCAATGCGTTGTTTGGCATCATGATGGCGTTGTACCTGGTACGGGCGAATTGGCTGAGCCGAAAGATCAAGGGCATTCTGAACAGCATTGTCGATCTGCCCTATGCGGTATCGCCGGTCATTGGCGGTTTAATGATTGTACTGCTGCTCGGACCCGACAGCATCATCGGCGGTTTTTTTGAAGGGATCGGGTTTAAAGTGGTATATGCTTTCCCGGGCATGGTAATCGCCACACTGTTCGTCACGTTTCCGCTCATGGTTCGTGAGGTCATGCCTGTATTGCAGGAAATTGGAAATGATCAGGAACAGGCGGCATCGACGCTGGGGGCTTACGAATGGACAACGTTTCGAAAGGTAACATGGCCTTCGATCCGGTGGGCTGTCGTATATGGTCTGGTACTCACGGTAGCCCGTTCATTGGGCGAGTTTGGAGCGGTGCTGGTGGTATCCGGTAATATCATGAATAAAACTCAGACGGCGACAACGTTAGTATATCAGGATGTGGAGAATTTTAACGTGGCTGCGGCGAACGGCGTCGCATTGGTATTGGCTGCCTTCTCGGTAGGACTCTTGCTGCTGATGGAATGGGCCAAAAAAAGAAAGGATGTGCATTGATATGCATGTGGAGGTTCGCGATCTGAACAAGCATTTTGGTACGTTTCATGCGGTCAAGGATGTCAGCTTCGAAATTGAGAAGGGACATCTGATTGGACTTCTGGGGCCCAGCGGAGGCGGCAAAACCTCCATCCTGCGCATGCTGGCCGGTCTTGAGAATCCGGACTCCGGGCACATCTCCTTTCATGGCCAAGTGGTCAATGATCTGCCGCCGCAGGAGCGCGGCATCGGCTTTGTGTTCCAGAACTATGCCTTGTTTAAGCATATGACCGTGTTTGATAACATCGCTTTCGGTTTGAAGGTGAAGAAGACTCCCAAGGCCATAATCAAGGATCGGGTTATGGAACTGGTGGAGCTGACCGGCTTAAAAGGCTTCGAGAGCCGTTATCCGCACCAGTTATCGGGCGGACAGCGTCAGCGAGTAGCCTTTGCCAGAGCGCTGGCACCCGAACCGCAGCTGCTCTTATTGGATGAACCGTTCGCTGCCATCGATGCGAAGATCCGCCAGGAGCTGCGCTCCTGGCTTCGTGAGCTGATCGAGCGGGTCGGCATTACGTCGATTTTTGTTACGCATGACCAGGATGAGGCAATTGAAGTCGCGGACGAAATTATGATTATTAATCAAGGGCGAGTGGAGCAGAAGGGAACGCCTTGGGATATTTACAAGGAGCCGAAGACGCCGTTTGTCGCTTCATTCATAGGCGAATCCACCGTGATTTCGAGCGCTGCGGAGCTGAAGGGATTTGAGGCAGCCGCTAACAAGAATGCGACGCGTGCGCTGATTCGTCCGGAATATATCGAGATTGGAAGCAAGCATGATTTCAACGTGTTGTCGGCTACGGAGACGGGGATCGTCCGTCATCTGCATTTCCGCGGCAGCGAATGGCTGGTGGAGGTGGAGGTTAAGGGACATAAGCTGATCACTTATCGTTCACTGGAGAAGGAAACGCTGTATCCGGGTCAAGAGGTCCGGGTCCTCGTTCACCGGGCTTATCTCTTTAATGAAGAGCACAGCTGGATCGAGGAGAATCGACTGAAGGTCGACCCGATGCCAATTATGATCTGATAGTTCTAAATATCCGAAGGGAAGTGGATTCATTCATGCGGATCTTAAATATGAAACGCACCTCATTCCTGCTGGTTGGCATGGCGCTTCTCTTCAGTTTTTTTATGGCAGGATGCGCCAGTGATCCGCCGGATCGCGAAGAAGTGATATCCCGAGCGGGAGAGAGAACGATCGTTCTGGGCGCGTACAGCGTGGCCAGAGATGCCCTGTCCGAGATCATCCCTGCTTTTCAAGCGCAGTGGAAGGAGCAGACGGGAGAAACCATTCGGTTTCAGGAATCCTACGAGGCTTCCGGAACACAAGCTCGTGCCATCACGGGCGGATTTGAGGCCGACGTAACGCTGCTTGCCATGGAAGGGGATGTCGACAAGCTGGCTCGGGAAGGGCTTGTGGACCCGGAATGGAAATCTCAGCCGCATAACGGCATGGTGACACGATCGATTGTCGTTCTCGGCACGCGCGAGGGAAATCCGAAAGGAATACGGGATTTTGACGATCTGACCCGATCGGACGTCAAGGTGCTGTATCCGAATCCGAAGACCTCGGGCGGCGCCCAGTGGGACATTAACGCGATCTACGGCGCGGGGCTGAAACAATCGGAAGAGAACGGAAAGCGTGATCCTGCCGAAGCGAAAGCTTTCCTTGAAGCGGTTCACCGCAATGTGGAATCGCTCGATAAAAGCGGGCGGGCTTCCATGGCGGCTTTTGAATACGGGGTAGGCGACGTGATCGTAACGTATGAGAACGAGCTGCTCGCCCGGATTGCTCAAGGCGTCCAATATGATATCGTTGTGCCGCAGCACACGATGCTGATCGAGAATCCGGCTGCAGTTGTCGAGCGTTTCGCTGAAAAACACGGTACGCTGGATGTATCAACAGCTTTCGTAGAGTACTTGCGCACGCCGGAGGCACAGAGCATATTCGTGAAGTACGGGTTCCGTCCTGTTGAAGAATCGGTCTTTGAACAGACGAAGGATCAGTTTTCCAACCCGCCGGGGTTATTCGATATCGAGTATCTGGGTGGATGGGATCAGGTGCGCGAGACGCTGTATTCCAAGCGCGGAGTCTGGTATCAGGTGCTGGCCGGTCTATGATGCTCGCGGCAAACGGGAGCGATTGAGGGTTCATGAGGGCCAGTCGCGTGCTGAGCTGCGTTTCGTACATGGCCCGTCGTTCAAAAATGAGAAAAAGCGAGCCGTCCAGGATCTCCTGGCCGGCTCTTATTTGTATATATAGAACATTAAGCAATGATCTGAATAACGCCTCATGTACTGGAAGTTTTCCATGTAAACGGATGGTGCCGTACAATCTTGTCCTACACGCTCATTTTCCGCGCATCCCATTCTTCGCGCAGAATGCCCATGCGAATGGAATCGTAGTAGACGCCCTCGTAATATCTGCACTTTCGCATACGGCCTTCGAGCTGCATGCCAACCTTCTCCGCGCAGCGCATCATTCTCGGATTGCCGGACCAGGTGGTGATGCCGACACGAGCGATGGTGAGATTTTGAAACAGGCATTCCACCCATAGCGACAGCGCTTCCGTGCCGTATCCGCCGCTCCAATGGCTCGGATCGTAAATCAGGATGCCCGCTTCCAGCCAGCGTGAGGCTTCATGCTCCCAATAGAACGTGACGATGCCAATCGTCTTTCCCTCTGCTTCGATGAGCAAATCACTCGGAAATTGATCGGTTTCGAAGTCGGCGTTCCACTGCGTTTCAAATATTTCGTAGGAAATCTGCTTGAGCGGGAAATAAGGAGCGTCGTATTTTTTCCATTCCGGATTCTTCGTGCCATAGATCAGATTATATAAAACCGGGGTATCCTCGGGTTTCCTGGATCTTAGCGTCACTTTGCTGCCTTCAAGGCGAATTTTTTGCATATGTTGAAATTCCTTTCGCTCTGTATTCTGTACATGCTTAAGTACGGTCCGGGTTCTCTACATTGTAACGGTGAACAAGTTGGTTGCCAACTAAATTTGGATAAATGATCCTTTATATGAAACATTAGGTGACATTATTCCGTCAATAGCAGATAGACAAGGAATTTGAGATTGAAGGGGGACAAGGTTATGCGAAAAAGGATGGTACTCTCGGGCCTATGTTTACTTATGGGGCTTACCGCTTGCGCTCAGGGCAGCGATATCCAGTCAGTGGAACCGCAAGCCATGGTGGATAAGCTGCCCAACGTGAAGGAATTGTCGGCTGAGGAACGTAAAGCGGTATTGACCAAGATTAATACCGGCATGGTGGAAGCGCAGAATGATTTTGGTTTACGATTGCATCAGGCGTTATCGAATAACCCGGAGTACAAAAGTGATAATCTGATTATTTCTCCGTATAGCGTTACGCAAGCTTTGGCACTGGCCTATAACGGGACAGCGGGCGGTACGGCCGCCGAGATGTCCGGCGTACTTGGTTGGAAGGGCATGAATGTGGCTGATATCAACGATGGGAACCGCCAGCTGCAATCATTGCTGGAGAACGGGGGAGGCGTCGTGCTGAATGTGGCCAATTCCGTTTGGCACCAGCCAGGCCTTGAGATGAAGAAGACGTATTTGCAGGCCGTTAAGGATAGCTATCGTGCTGAAATTAAGGAGGCCGACTTGTTGAATGCCGATGCGATGGATGCCATAAATCGGTGGGTGAACGACAAGACGAGCGGCATGATTCCTTCGATATATGATAAACCTCCGGGCGGCGTTGCGGTCCTGATCAATGCCATTTATTTTAACGGCGGGTGGATGGATGAATTTGATCCGGCGAATACCGTGGATGAAGAATTCACGCTTTCTGACGGCACCACTCAAAAAATTCCGATGATGAAGCGGGAAGGACGATACAGTTACAAAGAAGGGGAGTCCTGGCAGGCGATCCGCATCCCTTATGGAGATGGCCGCATGCATATGCTGGTTATCCTGCCGAAGGAATCCTCATCCATGGATGAGCTGCAGCAGCAGTTGTGGAAGGATGCGTCCGTCTGGAAAGGCGATTACCCGCATGAGACCATCCAGCTTGGGCTCCCCAAATTTAAGGTGGAACAGACCTTCGAGCTCCCGGATGCGCTTCAAAGTTTGGGGATGATTCAGGCATTCGACAGCGATGCAGCTGATTTTAGCGCCATGGCAGCCGATGGAGAGAAATTTTGGATTGACAAGGTAAAACACAAAACGGTGGTGGATGTCAGCGAAAAGGGAACAGAGGCTGCTGCAATTACAGCAGTCGGGATCGAGACAACTGCTGCTCTGACCTCCCAGCCGATCGTCATGAATGTTGACCGCCCTTTTTTCTTTGCCATTGAAGATCGGGACACCGGCACATGGTTATTTATGGGGTCTGTTTTGAAACCTTAGCATATACTATACCAACATGCGCCTGCCATAATTTTCACCCAAAAATAGGCAACTTTGTTATAATGGTCGAATAAGACTAAAATGTATAACAAAGGGAGAATAGGATGTGCCTATGACCATACCGAAGCCGAATTTATTCATAGGTTCTTCCAGAGAGGCCATCAAGTATGCAAGGGCGATCCACGAACAGCTCAAACGGTCCGCCCAAGTGACACCTTGGTACGGCGGAACGTTCGGGGCGAACCTGTATACGATGGAAGCTTTGGAGAAGCAGCTGGCGTCCAGTGATTTTGGTGTGTTCGTCTTTTCTCCGGATGATGTGGCACTCATTCGAGGCAAACATGTATTTGTTACCCGCGACAACACGCTGTTCGAGATGGGGCTGTATTGGGGAAGGCTCGGGCGGCGAAGAGTGTACTGCATCATCCCGGATCAGGTGGAGGCAGACAGCAGTTCCGTTCAAGACGTGATCGTTAAGGATTACCATCTACTCTCCGACCTGCAGGGCTTAACGCTGCTCGAATATGAACTGCGAAGCGATGACGATTACAAATCAGCCGTCGATGTCGCTTGCGGGCATATACTGAGCGCGATCGAAACCGAAGGGTTCTACAACAACCCGAGCACCGTGATTGAACAGAAGGATGCGGAGCTGAGGCGCAAGCAAAGCGTGCTGCATTTTTTCTGGGAATATAACCGAAATGTGCATGTGAGTGATGAAGCGGAAAAATATCATGCACTGAGTGAAGCTGTCCGAAATTCCTTGCTCCCGCCGGCTGCAGGGGATTTTAGGGTGACCGGCGCCGCCTTCTGGGGCCGAAGAGATGAAGGCATTGCCCAAATTGGGGGTAATGTAGGTAGAGGACGGTATTTCCCGTTCGATGGGAGTAAGGAACATTCGCCAAGTAACCAGTCGATTTACGTGATAGATGTCTATAATAGTGGAAAATGGGCATTTTATCACGAAGAGGAAGTTGCGCAGGTGTATGTGTTCTGCTATCCTTTAGGTGTAAATCATGTATTGTCCGTGCATTTTACGGGACATGAGATTCTTACGGATGAAGATCTCGCGGAGGTTGTAGAACAGAATCGTGAGCTGCTTCGTACCATCAGGCATTTAGTTGGAGGGGATTCGTCGTGAGCAGGAATGAGAAGAAGAGAACGTCAGGTCATCCGCAGGGGTCCGCCAATGGCAGCAGCTGGGTGGTTCGGGGACCCGTACCGATGATGAGTACGCTGAAATCCCGGAAGCGCTCGGTTAGACGTCCAAGCAAGAACAGTGTATATATTGGTCCTTCTGTGGAAGGTGTAGATAAGAAATACGTCAAGGTCATCAGCGGAGCTGTTGATGATAACAAGCCCTCATTTGCTTAATGAATTGCTATGATACCGTTTAAGACGAAATGACGAAAGACCGTTCGGGATGATCCGGGCGGTCTTTGTTTTTTCTTCGTGCGCTTATACAATATAGGGATAAAGTTTACGTAAACAAGAACAAATCTATAAACACAGATGGGGGATGTCATGTGAGCGGGGATACATTGACTTTTTTGGGAACGGGAGATGCCATGGGCGTTCCGCGGGTATATTGCGATTGTGAGGTATGCACGGAAGCTCGGAATACGGGGAATAATCGGCGCTTGCGCTCTTCCGTGATGGTAGAGTGTGATGAAACGGCCTTCATGATCGACTGCGGTCCGGATTGGCGCTCTATGATGGAGGGGCTGGGAAAGCGGAAGATAAGTGATATGCTGATTACGCACGCCCACTTTGATCATATCGGCGGCCTTCCGGAATGGAGCGATGCCTGCAGATGGCAGAGGGAAAAGGGACGGCTATACGCCCCTGCCGAGGTGCTGGAGCAAATTGTCCGCCAGTATCCATGGCTTCCGCGACAGATGGAGATGACGCCAGTCGATGATGGCTTTTCACTGGGCGGCTGGGATATTTCCTGCTGGAAGGTAAATCATGGACAGAACGGATATTCTTATGCATATCGGTTTCAGAGGGACGGGTACGTCTGGGTATACAATTCCGACTCGATTAATCTGAGCCCTGCAGAAAAGGAGCCGCTGAATGGCGTGGATTTGCTGGTCCTCGGAACCAGCTTTGTTCATGAAACCGCCAAATTCGAGACTCGCTCCGTCTATGACATGAAGGAAGCGGCAGAGCTGCTCGCCGAGGTGAGGCCTCGCCAAACGGTGTATACCCATATGTCTCATGACGTCGACGTTCGGAAGGAGCTGCCTCTTCCGGAGGGAGTCCGCGTGGCGAGGGCGGGGATGACCGTGAGTCTAAGCAAGTGAAAAAAATATGATGGACTCGATACGGATGCATACAGCGCCGATTACAATGCAACCTGGGCTAAAGATGTGAACTTGGCTAGATAGGCACCGGGAGAGATCCAAAAGACAGCTAATAACATTATCCGCGAGATCGATCACTTGAACAGAGAACGTATCCAGGAAGTTATTAAAGAGAAATCATTCCTGGTATGGATGTAGTTATAGAAGTAGCCGCAGAGTTCTATGAAACGAGACGAGCCAAAGGTCCGCGATAAGTCCAATGTAGTTCAACTCCCAAAAACTAACCCAGTGCAAGAACTAGAAAGATAAATACCCTGATTAAGGTATAATAGAGAAGACAAAGTAACCGGTGGGATGTTGACACGGCGAAGCTACCCGAAAGGGGGTGACGCTGTGTCACTTGATCTTTTGGTGAAGATTCTGGATGTGCTACTAAAAGTGGTTGGTATTTTTGCTGGCCTGAAGACTTTGCATGGTAGCGGAAAACAGAAGAAAACACGTAAAGACAAGAAAAACCACCGGCGATAGGTTGGCTCCCTAACCGGTGGTTTTTCATTTCGTATGAATCTCTCGCCATGGGTTGCCCACTGGCCTTTGTTAAAAGTCACGATGTATCGAGCATCGTGGCTTTTATTATTTTACGCTTCCTATATATTGATTATACCACAATAGAAACAATCCGGAACAGCCGTTTCATGAGTCACCGGTTATTTCTGCTGACCTTCCATTCCCCAATGTCGGATCGACTCCGTAAAGCTTACAAATTAAGCGTCCGAACAATTCTGGATTCTGGAAACTAACTTTCGTCCGATGTACCAAATGGCCCGGCTATAACATAACGGAAAATATTGATTTATCAACAAATCGAGGACTATTTGAATAATGAAAGAAAGCGAGATGCAGCGGAAACAATTCGCAGCCCAGTGAGATGCCATACACAGGTTTGAAGGCCCCGCTCTCTTACAACGACCTGGCCATGCCGTATCGATCAGGATACAGCAGCTTGAAGCCCGCATGTTGGTACAGCTTGATTCCGGGCACATCGGTGATGACGGTGACCTCGGCTCCGCTTGGCGCTATTTTTTCCAGCCGGGAGAGCAGCTCGGACACGATCATCTCTTCAACCCCTTGATCAAGGTGGGAGGCCGCAACCATAATGTCCACCAGTTGAAAATAGAAAGCGCCATCGCCTACGACCCTTCCCATCCCGATCAGCCGGTCATTGTCGTCTCTGGCCAGAAGGGACAGCACGCTGCGGTTTAGCGCCGTCGCGATGGCATAAATCTCAACCTCAGGCAGCCCAGCACCTACTCTTAGATTCATGTATTCTAGATTTTGTGGAAACTCCTCGGTTATGCGCACGTTCATCATTATCAGCCTCCCTGTTAATAATAAGTTCATCTTGCCTCTACACCACTCAATATACAACATTGATGCAAGTGAGAAGATGTCTTGTAGCGGATCTAACCAAGCCGTGGATGTCATCCATTGAACCTTCTCAAAGCAATTTAATGTTTTAATTTAAGGTTTGCCAATGTCCTGCGATTCTGGTAAAGTAGGTTCTCAATCGTGATTGGGGAGGGAACGGCGTGCATTACTACAAGCCGAAAGATATCGCCAAAGAGCTGCAAATCAGCACAAGTGCTTTAAGGCATTATGAATCTTGGGGAGTGGTACCCCCTCCTGCCCGGAACGAGAACGGCTACCGTTTATACACGCAAATGCATATGGCCTACTTCCGTTGTCTGCGCGCCATGTTTCCGGGCTTTGGTTACGCGGTTACTTATGATGTGATTCGCCACATTCAGAAGAGGGAGATGGATGAAGCCCTCTGGCTCGTGAATGGGGAGCAGGTCAAACTGCTGCAGGAAAAAAACATTGCGGACGAAACGCTTGCCTTGCTCGAGAATCCCGAACTTAACATCATCAAGGATAAAAAGCTCAAACCCCATATGACAATCGGCGAGGTCGCCGAACTGACCAACGTGGAGTCGTCCGCCATCCGTCACTGGGAGAAGGAAGGCTTGATCACCCCGGATCGAAACCCCGAGAATGGATATCGGCTGTATACCCCGTCGCAAGTCAGGCAGATTTTGCTGATCCGCTCGCTCAGGCGGACCGTATATTACTTGGAGAGTATCAAGGAGATTATTCAGGCCGTGGAGCATCAGAGCATTGAACAGGCCCAAAAAATGGTTCGCGAAGCGTTGTCCGTCATCCATCAACGGAATCTGCAGCAATACAACGGCATTCATAAATTGATGGAGCTGTGCATGGAGGTTGGCCTGCTGGAGTTCAACGATGCGGCGCTTCTGAAGCCGATTCTAACGTTTAACCCGGATCGGGAATGACGGACAAGCCCCGCGAAGGCTTTGCGCCGTCCATGGTGACCTGTTAGCGAACGCGCTGGCTGCGTTTTTTATGGACGTGAACAAGCCCCCATGGATATCATGGAGGCTTAATTGCGCAGATTTATTTGTTCCGGATATTAACCTTGGTTGAGCACGAATTTATCAATGACATGTTTCACGCCGTCTTCGTTATTCCCGAGCGTAACGTAATCGGCAATTGCCTTAAGCGGCTCGATCGCATTGCCCATGGCGACGCCAAGACCGGCGGCTTCCAGCATCTCGTGATCGTTCCAGGAATCGCCGACAGCGATGGTTTCCTTGAGATCGCAGCCGAAATGATCGGCAAGGAAGGTGAGAGCATGTCCCTTCGTGCCTTCCTTATGCATAAACTCCAGAAAATGCGGTTTGGATTTGGTAATGTGCATGTCATCGCCCAGCAGCTCACGGAATACAGGGATGAGTTCATCCAGATAGTCCGGATCGTCAATGATGAGCATTTTCGGGGTCGGTTTCTGAACCATTTTCATAAAATCAGGCTCGATGTAATACGGCGTCCGGTTCAGGGCGCAGTAATCGATCAGCTTCTGATTCTCTTCACGGGCATACAGCTTGTCATCGATGTAGGTTTGCAGATGGAGATTGTGCTCTACGCAGTATTCATACAGCTTCACGGCTGCATCGACGGGTACGAAGCGTTCATAGAGAACCTTCTCGTCGAGCAGATTTTTAATCAAGGCACCCTGGTAGGTGATGATGGGAACGTTGAGTCCGGTTTGACGCGCAATAGCTTGAGCGGACGCATAGGCACGCCCGGTTGCCAGTGTCACAACGACACCGTGGGCTACGGCTTGCTCAAGCGCCTGCTGGACGCCGGGGGTTACTTCCTTGTCGTCATTGATCAAGGTGTCGTCAATGTCGATGGCCATTAATTTGTAAGTTGTCATGGGTATCTCTCCTTTTGTTTCTGTCTCTGTCTTTAACTCTATTGTACCTTTTGTGGGGCAGACTTCAATTCCGCAATCATCATTCCTGCCAAAATGCATAGACAACCGATGCCGCCGATGAGCGTAAGCCGCTCTCCCGCGAACAGGATTCCGGTCAGCGCGGCGAATACCGGCTCCGTTGCATAGATGATGGCCACCCTGGACGGCGTCGTATATTTTTGACAGACGGTTTGGATCCAGAAGGCGAATGCGCTGGTAGGTCCGATGGATACAGCCAGCGCCCACAGCACGTTCGGCTGGGTCAGCTTCTCCATCAGGTCGGTCACATTGCCGACATGCTCGGTTAGGGCAGATGCCGCTAAGCTAAATATTCCCACGACAGCCATCTGTAGCGCCGCCAGCAGCAAAGCAGGGTATCTCCCGGCATAAACGCCCGTGTAACCGATATGGAGCGCAAAACCGATAGCGCAAACGAGCACCAGCACATCCCCTTTATTCAGGCTCATGCCGGCTCCAGTGAAGGTAAGCAGATACAACCCCGCCACCGCAAGCAAGGCGCTGATCCAGGTGAATTTGGAGATGGAGTGTTTTAGCAGGGCATAGGATATGAAAGGGACCAGCACGACGGACAAGCCGGTAATAAAGCCTGTATTGGACGTGGTGGTGTACAGAAGGCCGGCGGTTTGAAAGGCATACCCTATAAATAAAAAAAGACCCAGCAGGCAAGCATGCAGCAGCATTTTGCCGGATATTAGCTTCCACTGGCTCCGGTAAAAGAGGGTGATGATCCATGTAAGGAGCAGGGCCGCTCCCAGAAAGCGGACTGAATTGAAAGCCATCGGCGGGAGCACGCGGACCGCATGCTGAATGATGAGGAACGTAGATCCCCACATCATGGCCACCAGAAGCAGGCTGAGATCGGCAATTCGTGAGCGATTCACTCGGTAGTCATCCTTTCTTGAAGGTGTGAAACTCCTGATGAGATTCCCGTACATTCGTCCACGGTCGTAACCTTGGGCAAGTGATCAAATTGTATCCCATATCAGAGAATCGGACAACCATTTTTAGGCCTAACCCAAGTGGAAGGGGTAGACAAAAAGAGGATGATTTTGCTATACTAATGAACCGAACGTACATTCTCATAACCCTGGGCTATCGGACGTGAAGGTCGGCAAGCGATCCATCGATCCCATATTCAGCATTGAGCTTAGAAAGGAAGATTGTCATCATGATGGGCAGAGCTCATTTGATTATTAGCACAGGGGTCACGTTATCCGTCATGGGCATGAGCGGAGTGCCTGTCACATTGCCGGCTGCCGCAGTGGCTTTGGTTAGCGCACTGCTTCCCGACATTGACGAGCCCAACTCTCTGCTGGTGCGTAAGGCGATTCCTTCCGGGTTGCTGCGAATCCTTCAGCTGGCCATGATCGGCGCAGCCATCTTTGTTGTCTTCTACGGCAAGGAGTATGCCCCTTGGAACATCGCCCTGGCCGGACTGATCGGGGTGGTTTCGTACCTGCCAAGCCGGACCCTGCGCCATATCGTCATGTTCCTGATCGGTCTCGGACTGATATCCTTCGGGCAGGGCTTCAGCCCATGGAACACGATCGCAGGCAGCGTGCTTATTGCAGGCTCCTTGGTGACCCACCGAGGGCTAACCCATACCGTCTATGCCGCTGCCGGATGGACGGGCCTGCTGTATTTCGCGTCGCAGGGTAAGATCGACGGAGAAAGCCTATGGTTTGCCGGCGGTTTATCCTACTCCATTCATTTGCTTGCAGATGCATTGACCAATCGCGGAATCCGCCCGCTTCCTCCTTTCAAATGGAGAATTAAACTGAAAATCATGAGCACCGGAAGCAAATGGGGACGCACGGTAGAGAATGCCTGCATTGTGTTAACGCTGGTCCTCGTTTGGTATGTGTTTATGGCCTCCTCCTGATCCGAGGTACACCTGTTTAAAATGAAAAAGCCTCCCGCCCTTGTGCATGCAGCATACGGGCGGGAGGCTTATTTAATACGAGCCGGCCTATTCCTCAAGAAAAATCAAGCCGATCAGATCGTCGAACTCCAGGTTGCCGAAGTAAAATTTGACGTCGATGCCGGATAGCGCGGTGCGCACCGCTGTTTCTTCATATCGTTTGCCGCGGAGCAGGTTCTCGATATCCGCGACATCGCCGACACCGAAGAAGTCGCCGTAAATCTTGATCTCTCCGATATGTCCTTCACGGATGTCCATCCGGATATCGATAATGCCCACCGGGAACTTCTTGGCATGCTTCACATTGCTTTCAGGGGATAGCCCATAGTTCCAATCCCAGTTCTGGTAGCGTTCCTTCGAGATCTGGTTGATCATCTCCCAGTCCTTCTCTTGAAGGACATATTGCGGTACTTGATCCGGCTCCATACCGAAAATCGAGCGAAGCAGCTCCGCGCGGAACTGTTCAATCGTCATATCCGTACCAAGCAGCTCCTTAATGTTCGCCACGCGGCTGCGGACGGATTTGGTGCTCTTCGATTTAAATTTTTCCGGATTGGCATTCAGCGAGGCTTGGACATCATCCAGGTTCAGGTCGAACATGAGTGTGCCGTGGCTGAACATGCGTCCCCGCGTCGAGAACTGCGCGTTCCCCGAAATTTTCTTCTCGCCGACCTGCAGGTCATTCCGGCCGCTGAGCTCGGCGGGCACGCCCATCTTTTGCAGGAAGTCGATGACAGGCTGCGTGAACTTCAGGAAGTTGTGAAAGGACTGTCCGTCATCCTTCGTGATGAAGCTGAAATTCAGGTTGCCGAGATCATGGTATACGGCTCCGCCCCCGGACAGTCGGCGCACAACCTGAATGTTGTTGTCACGGACGTATTCCTGGTTGATCTCTTCGATCGTATTCTGATGCTTTCCGATAATAATGGAAGGCTTGTTGATATAAAAGAGAAGGTAGCTCTCGTCCATGGACAAGTGCTTCAAGGCATATTCTTCAATCGCTAGGTTAATGGAAGGATCGTGGATCCCCTGATTATCGATAAATAGCATAGTATCCTCCGTCGTCACAAATCAAATTGTGGTGCTTCCAGACTATTGTAAACCAATTTTAAGGCAGAGACAAAGCATTCCATGTTGACGAGGCAGGGACGGTAGCGACATAATGATGGCATTACATAACGGCAGGGCTTGCAAGAGCCAGGACTTGGAACAGGAGGAGCCCTTATGAACGACAAAAAACAACCCTTGATCGAGGTGTACGGCCACGGAGGGGACGTGGAAACGGCGGCTGCAGCATTCGGAAGGCAGGCCTCGGCTTTCCTGGATTACAGCGCCAATATTAACCCGCTCGGACCGCCGCCAGGAGTTATCACGGCCTTACAGGAGGGAATGAGCGCGGTCATTCGTTATCCGGATCCGGGACATCGCAGGTTCAAGGAGCGGCTCGCAGCTGAGTTAGGCACCGATACCAGACGAATCCTTGTCGGCAACGGGGCGGCAGAGTGCATGGCGCTATTGTTGATGGGACTTACGCCAGGGATTGTGGGCGTAGTTGACCCGTGTTTTTCCGAATATCGGGAATTGTCCTTAAAATTTGGTTCGGACATCCGCTCCGTGTGCGGACATCCGGAGAGGGATTGGCGAGCAGACAAGGCGGATGTGATGGAGCTGTTGACTTGCACGGATCTCGTGTTTTTGGGCCAGCCCAACAATCCGAACGGGGTTCAATACAGCCTGGAGGATATCCGTGAAATAGCGGTATGCGCTGAGCAAGAAGGGACCTGGCTGGTGCTGGATGAAGCCTTCATCGATTTCATTCCGCATGAAGACAGACAGAGTCTGATGCCAGAGCTTCATGACTATCCCCGAACCGTGATTGTCAGATCGATGACCAAGTTTTATGCGATTCCGGGCCTGCGGCTCGGATATACGGTCGCGCATCCCGACGTGATACGCAAAATGGCAGGCAAACAGGTGACGTGGAGCGTCAATGGACTGGCGCTGCTTGCTGGAGAGGCTTGTCTTGGCAGCGGCAGGGAATATGAACTGGATACGCTGCAATTGATTCGCGCAGAGCGAGAGAAGCTGATTCGCGGCTTTCGGGCGTTGGGGAATGACGTTACGCCGGGGGAGGCCAATTTTCTACTCATGGAGCTTCCGCGGCCATGGAGTGCCGAGAGGTTTCAGTCGGAGATGGGCAGAAGCGGCGTGCTTGTCCGCAGCTGTGCCATGTACCCGGGCCTTGGTGAGCGTCATATCCGGCTAGCCGTTAAGGATGCCGGAGCTAATGACAGGCTGCTGGCCATAACCGCGGAGGTCCTTGGAAATCCTTCTGCTGGCGTGACATAGGGATGCCTAGCAGCAGATCCATATAAAGAATGCTACAGGTACAGTTGGTTCAGATATTTAAGGAGCAGGGAGAGAAAAAACATGGCAGTACCTTTTCTGAAAGGAAAGAATTACCTATATCGTTCGAATGCATGGCCAGGAGCGGCGGTGTCTCTGGAATCGGAGCTGCAGCATCCGCATATCCGGATCTCGCTTCCGGAGCCGGCTGCGTCTATAAGCAGCGCCATATACGGCGGCGGATTTCTGCATTTGGATCATATCGTGAACCGTTATGTGGACAAGCACTACGATTGCAGCGACCCTGTGAACGATATGGTTAACTTTATGGCTGTTCACGGTTATCCTGCTGATTCCGCGGCTGGATTGATGACAGCGGTGAAACTGAAGTATGCCTCCATCCGGGAAGAGCGGAGTGAACAGTGTTCCATCCTGTGCTGCGCTACCGCCGGCGTTGGCAATGCAGCCCGCGCCGGGTCGAGCCGCACCACCTTTGCGGCTTACCAGCCCGGCACGATTAATATCATGCTGATGGTGGACGGGATGATGACGCCGTCTTGCATGGTGAACGCGATGCTGACGGCAACGGAAGCGAAAGCCGCTGCGCTGCACGATCTGGGCGTGAAGGATCATGAGACCGGAGGCGTTGCGACCGGTACGACGACCGACGCGATGGTCCTTGGGGTCAGCGGCAATGCAGCGTATGGCGTGAACCACCATTATGCCGGAACCGCAACCGATCTGGGCGGCATGATCGGCCGTCTTGTCTACGAGAGTGTTACGGAAAGCATTATCACCGAAAGAGAGGACCAGATATGACCGTCGTGTGGGTCATTTGGGCAGCGGTCGTGCTGGACCTGTTGATCGGAGATCCGAGATGGCTTCCCCATCCTGTCATCGGCATGGGGAAAGCCATCCGCCGGGTTGAAGGCTGGATACGCCAACGGGCGACTACCGCTCAGAGCCTGAAGCGGGCGGGCATTCTGCTGCCGGTGATCGTGGCCGGCGGCTCCTTCGTGCTGGCATGGCTGCTGCTGGAGCTGTGCGGGGCGATTCATCCTTGGCTGGCGTGGGGAGTAGAGATCGTGCTTATTGCGACTACGATTGCCATCAAAGGGCTGCGTGAAGCCGGATTGGAGGTCTACGGCCATCTTCGCTCCGGCCATATCGCCGAGGCCAGGCGCGCGCTCAGCATGGTTGTCGGAAGAGACACCGGCCATCTGGATGAGCCGGAGATCGTGCGGGGAACGGTGGAGACGGTTGCGGAGAATATCGTGGATGCGGTCATCGCTCCGTTGCTTTTTTCCTTGATCGGGGGAGCGCCGCTGGCGATGGCCTACCGGGCCGTGAATACGCTCGACTCCATGGTCGGATATAAAAACGACAAATACCAGCATATCGGCTGGGCATCCGCAAGGCTGGACGATATCGCCAATTGGATACCGGCACGTCTGACGGCAGGACTGTTGACCGTAGTGGCTGCCATGTTGTCGCTGCAATGGAAAAAAGCGATCAAAATGGTCAGAAGGGATGCGCAAAAGCACCCCAGTCCGAACAGCGGCTTCCCGGAATCGGCCGTTGCCGGTGCGCTGGGGGTTCGTCTGGGAGGCGAGAATTCCTATCAAGGCGTGATCTCGTTCCGGGCTTATATGGGGGATCCCGAACGCCCGCTTGAAGCGGAGCATATTCGGGTGACAAACCGTCTGCTGCTGGGCGTATCGGTATTGTTTGCGTTACTGGGTACCCTGGTGCTTGGACTTGTTGCCGCCGCTGGAGGAAGCCTATGGATATGAGGATCACTTTGCATCTGGTCCGTCACGGCCGCACGATGTGGAACGAGGAGCGCCGTTATCTCGGCCATGAGGATCAGGGAATTCTGGTTGAAGGAGGGGAACAGCTTCTCCCGCTGCGGGATAGGTTTTTTACCAGACACTTTGTCCGAATCTATTGCAGTGATCTCCTTCGATGCAGACAGACGCTGCATGTTATCCTATCGGACTCCAAAATGGCTGCTATTCCTGATGATGAAGTTTTGGGCAGGATTATACCGGGAGTGGTGTATGATCCGCGGCTGCGCGAGCTCGATTTCGGAGATTGGGAAGGGAAAACCTACGAGGATTTGAAATCGGATATCTCTTATCGGCGCTGGATTGATAACCCCGCAGAAGTTACGCCGCCGAATGGGGAGAGCTGGGAGGCGTTCCGTTCCCGGCTTCAGGCATTCTTGACCGGGTTGTATTTGGATTTAAAGGAACTGTTGCATGTAGAGGAAGATCCCGATACCCTTGTGCAGGCAGAGGCAGAGGCAGAGGCAGAGGCAGAGGCAGAGGCAGAGGCAGAGGCAGAG
>NZ_QLYT01000077.1:0-8573 GCF_003269305.1 Paenibacillus sp. MDMC362 | reverse complement strand
GTCGTGTTGAATTAAATGTACAAAAAATAGCTGTCGAGACTTTCTCGACAGCCTGACCGCCTCTTAAAGGCGGTGTTTTTGCGTTCGCGAGGACGAGAACCCTACAAGGGGTTCGTCGGAGCCTACGCTTCGGGAGGATAGCTTCGCAGTCGGCCCGAAGGGCCGCATCCCTTCTGAGGAACAATGTAGCATATGACCTCAATAGCAGTTTCCCCATTATCGCGCACAGAACACAAACTCTCTCGGACCATAGGACCATAGGTTCGCTATTTCAGAAAAAACGGCCCAATTTAGAATTTAAGGGACACCACATCCGTTATTTAGCTTTTCCATAGGCAAATTCCCCTCATTTTTCCTAAATAACGGACTTCAGGTCCGTTACCGAACCAATAAGAGCGTTTTCCCCGCAAATAACGGACCCTGAGTCCGTTAAAGGCAATGCATCACCGCCACTTGCTCTGTAACTTCTGCGGACAGCCCTGTCCTATCGCCAAGCACTGACCCGCTCCGATTTCTTCACGAAAATGGAAGACAACGCTCTCGCTCGCGCGGTCAGAAGTGTTTTCCTTCCTTCAGGCGTGCGAGTATAGACCAGTTCGGCAGGGCCGATGTGCTTGCGCCACAGCTGGGCAAACCGTTCCGCGTGTTCTTTTCGGCGACCGATTTCCTCCGGCACGGCATGATAATCCCGTTTCTTCACAAACCAGCTACGCGATTCACGGTATAGAAGATAACGCGGATTATCGATCGGGTCCAGCACCTGCTGCAGCGAATCCAAAAAGAGTGTTTTTTCCTGAGTGGTTCCGTCCCTCAGCCAACACGTGACGGTTCCTCCCACTTCCTCCGCTTTCAATCGGTGAATGCTTGGCACAGATTCGACCAGCTTCATATCGAACAGGGCCGTATAAACGACGAGTCCAACCTCACGGATACTTCGCTCCAGCGACTGATGCCGCGCCAGCATTTTGATGGCTTTATACACCCATGGGCTGGATACGAGTAAGGCAACGGCAACCGGGATTAGTATATTGAACCAGGCCGGCGCGTCCGATTGAAACAAATGCGGAGACGTTAACGTCTCGCTGAAGGCGCCAAATCCCAGACCAACGGCGAATAGGAGTACGGCTTTCACCGTATGGGAAAACACTACAGGCCTAGGAATGCTCTCTCGATCCGTCGTCAGTTCTTCCGTCATGGAGCTGTGAAGGGCAATCGCCGATTCCCAACGCCCCTTCAGAAGATGCCGCTGCATCGCACGCTCCAATGTGCGGCGGTTATAACCCTTAATGCTGTCTGCGGTACGCCTTTTCCGAAGATCAAGACCCATGCGTTCCAAGCCTGACTCTATGGTCTGGTGCGAGATCGATAAACCTACGAGAGATCGAAATCTTCGGGCAAGCGAGCCCAAATCTTCGCCGCCATCGCTCTTGGCTGTATCTATGCAGGCCAGATGCCAGATCGCTCCGGTCTTATCGGGATTCCCGCGCTGCGCGCGAATCGCCCGCCCTCTCATCTGATTGGACAGCATGAACGAACCGACATATGATGCCATGACCAAGGAATTGATTCCGGGAGCGTCCCACCCCTCTCCCAGAAGAGCCGCCGTACCAACCAGCACCCGGATTTCTCCCTCTGTAAACACTTCCGTTATGATGGCGACGATATCCGAGCGGTTCGCATCGCGTACATCAATCGTTACATAGCGGCTGTCATGCGCAAGCGGGCGCTCCGATAAGTGAAGACCTCGCCGATCGGCACAAACCCTGGCTAAAGGAACAGCCTTTGCCGGCAGCACAACAAAGGAGCCGGTCAGAATTCCGATAGGCAGCTCATGCTCGCTCTGCGAACCGTTTTTCTCAGCCAGCTGCCTTCTGATTAACTCGAAAATGGGGACAACGCCAAGCCGATGAAGCGGCTTCTCGTCAGCTGCATCCTTCGGCAGGTCCTCCTTACGGATATAATCGGTCAAAATCACCATCCGTAAGCTCTCCCCCAGCATGGAACGCTCGAAATCAAGAATACGGCCGATGCCGTGCAATTTCGAAACGCTCTGAACCAGCATTTTGTCAAATGCCGGCGTAGAACGCATATAAACCCTCCGGCGTTCAATCATGCCCATTCGGCTGAGCCTCTTCTGCAAGCCCTTTAACTCCGGCAGCTCACGATCCAGATGCGGATCTTTATACAGCATGCCGCTAAGGAGTTCCTCCAACCACTCTTCCGAAAATTCGGGCGTTTCCCTCTCATTCATCCCGAGCAGCTTCACCGCTTCCTTCCAGATGGGCTGATCGGCGGCACGCAGATATAGCACCATGCTGGAGTAATACTCGGGCGAGGATAATATTTCTTCGGTATACGTTTCGGATTGCGCAATCCAAGGATGATTGACAATCAAATCCGCCAGGAACTTATCCCGGACCAGCTCGTCCTTAACCTGCGCTGCCTGCAGCCGAAATTCCCGGAGTTTAGCCGCCTCCTCTTGAGTAGGCATGGTCAAACTTATGTAATCCTGATGTGGGCACAACTCACCATGACGGACCAGCTCCGGGACGCTAATCTCTTCATCGATGGGACCGCAAAGCTCGATATACCGCTGCCATTCCCTTGGATTGACATCATATGGCGGTGTGGCAGTAAGGGCAATCTTCGTCGGCTGGTCCAGCATTTCGCACAGCTGCATAACACTTTGCCACCAAGACATCCGGAGATGATGCGCCTCGTCAAAAATGACTGTATGATAGCCCTGTCGCCTCAACAATTCCAAAGTTTCTTGAGCCTCGGTACCGTTCGTGATATCATCCTCGCTGGCGCTATCTATCACCTCCGCCTCAGAAGCTTCCATGACCATTTCGGGATCCCTGTCGTTCTCTTCTTCAACCTGATGCGCTTGCTCTATCTCCGCCGTGCCTTTCTTCCTCACAGAGGTTTGTTCCCCAGCAGTACTAAGCAGGCTATGAAGGGCTTGATAGGTCGTAATCGTTACCAATGCCGGTCGCTTGAGCGAGGTAGAGATCCATTCGGGCTGTTCTTGATGGTCTAGGTATAATTCCACGAACCGGCTCGCCCATTGCTGCTTGATGGTAAGTGTCGGAGCCAGGATGATCGTCGGCCGGTTAATGCGCAGCATGATTTCCAGTCCAAGAACGGTCTTCCCCGAACCCGGCGGCGCCACCAAGTGCAGATGCCGATTCTTCAGATGATGCTCCAGCCCGTGAAGCACTCTTTTCTGATAGGAGCGCCAAGGATAACGAAACGACAGATTACTCGGAAAAAACTTCATGGATTCCTCCAGTTAGATGCACCTCTCTTTCTTCATCGGATTGTATAAGAAAAACGTCTGCCGACGTACGTTCACAGAAGACAGCCGCGTGTAAGGATGTTTTTCTTGCATTATCGATTAGGTTCAGCTGCGCTGAAAACTATACTCGATAATCTAAAAAAGTGATCCTTGACCTTACTGTAATTCCATGTGAATAAGCGGAAACGGCTTCCCGGAGCCGTCCAGCTCGGAGCGGCCGGTTTGCACGAAGCCGTATTTTTTATAAAAGGCATAGGCCAGGGGGTTCTGTTCATTCACATCGACTTGCAGCCTCCGCCCCTTGAGCTGTTCGGCATGCCGGATCAGCTTCGTTCCCGTGCCTAAGCCGTGATGGAGGGGATCCACAAACAGCATTTCGATTTTGGACCCATCCAGCCCCATAAATCCAACCGGTTCCTGTTCGGTATTCAAGCCGACCCAGATCTCTACGGCTCTCAGCGCTCCGTTTTGCATCATCTCATAATAAAACCGGATATCTTCCTCCGTCAGGAAATCATGCGTTTGGGATACGGCACGAAGCCATATTTCCACCAGCCGATCATGATACTCTTCTGTATAAGGCGCTATATGCAACATCATGCTTCATCCAGTCCCTTCCAAATCATTCGATCTCATCGATATTCATGATATCGTGTAAATTGCTCTATACTATTATAGTGGAATCCGGTACATTAATCAGAGACTTTATCTTATCAGGAAGGAGAGAAGAACATGCCGTTATGGCTTATATATGCATTGCTGTCGGCGGTCACGGCGGCTCTTGTCGCCATTTTCGGAAAAATAGGCCTGCAAAACATCGATGCCAATTCGGCAACGGCCATCCGCTCTGTCATTATGGCCCTGTTTCTGCTGGGAGTCGTGGGGGTTCAGGGCAAATTCTCGGAACTCGGTGACATTCTGGTTCAGAAGAAAGCATTAAGCTTCATTGTGCTCAGCGGGATTGCCGGGGCATTGTCCTGGCTGTTTTATTTTCTTGCGCTAAAATACGGCAAAGTATCGCAGGTAGGACCTATCGATAAATTGAGCGTTGTCCTCGCGGTCATTCTGGCCTTTGTGTTTCTTGGAGAAAAGATATCCTGGATTAACGCAGCAGGCGTTGCGCTCATTGCCGTTGGCGCTCTTCTGGTTGCCGTTAAATAAGGCTCTACATAAAACCGCTGCTCAGCGGCTTTTTGTTCATTCTTTTATTGCTAAAACCTATCAATATTATCGCATTTATGTATTTCTAATTATAAGATAAACATGTCACAATGAGGATAATTCATGTGTGAGGGAGTTGTTGTTATGTCAGAGCAAGTATGGAAAGCACACGATTATGATCGGCAGTTATCGTTTGTCTCGGCTTATGGAAAAGACGTAGTAGAGCTTCTTGCGCCCCAGCCCGGAGAGCGAATTCTTGATCTCGGCTGCGGAACCGGCGATTTGGCAAATGAAATATCCGCTTCGGGTGCAGATGTAACCGGGATGGATGATTCGGCCGAGATGATTGAGCGCGCCAAAAGCAAATACCCCGGACTTACGTTTCTGGCCGGAGACGGCGAGAACTTCGAGACCGAATCGCCGTATGATGCCGTCTTCTCCAATGCCGCCCTGCATTGGATGAAGGATGCTGGTGGTGTCGTACGCTCCGTCTATGGCGCACTCAAGCCCGGTGGCCGATTCGTAGCGGAGTTTGGAGGCAAGGGAAATATCGACGGAATTTACCAAGCCTTGAAATCGGTATTCGCCGACCATTATGGAATGGATGCCGACACCCGTAATCCGTGGTATTTTCCCAGCTTGGGCCAGTATGCGACCTTGCTTGAATCCTATGGATTCCGGGTGCATATCGCCTATCACTTCGACCGTCCCACGAAGCTGCCTGAGGGCAAGGATGGCGTGAAGTATTGGCTGCTGCATTTTGGCGACCGTTTCTTCGCTGGATTCTCGGCTGAAGAGAAGGACGAAGCCATTGCCCGTATCAGCCAAGCTGCCCGGGCGACGCTCTGGCATGAAGATGCATTTTATGGAGATTACAGGCGCCTGCGAGTCTTTGCAGAGAAGGTTTCATAATTTTAGGGTTGATTTTCTAAATAGAATGGATAATAATATGAAAAACTTGAAATGTAATTTTCGTTGATTGGGAGAGTAACTGCACTTGACTTTAGTCCAAGCGAGCCGGGAGGGTGGAAACCGGTACAATGTCGGCGGTGAAACGGACCCAGGAGATGGTCTTCCGAAATGCAATATCGTAGGAAGCCCCGGCTTACACCGTTATCGTATCAAGGTGGTTAAACCCTCTGTGGTTTAACAACAAGAGTGGTACCGCGAGCACAAGTCCTCGTCTCTTTAGGAGATGAGGGCTTTTTTATTTTTCTGACGTGTTTTGTTTATTTTTCAAAGGGGGATTTAACGTGTTAAGTCATTTGATTACTTCGAGGCTTCAACAAGCTGTAAGCCAGGTGTGTGAAGATATGGGCGTCCAACTGCCCGATTCTACTCCAATCCGGATTGAGCAGCCTGCCAGCATGGAGCATGGGGACTATGCCACCAACATTGCAATGCAGCTTGCGAAGCTGCTTCGTAAAGCTCCGCTGCATATTGCCGAGCTGATTCAAGCCGAGCTTGAGCAGGATACGACCTATAAACAGCTTGTCTATGCCACGGAGATTGTTGCCCCAGGTTTTATGAATCTGCGTATCGATTGGGAATATTGGGCTGGACATCGCTTTGAATTGCCTTCGGCAACGAACGAGAAGATTGTCATTGAGCATACTTCCATCAATCCGAACAAATCCGCTCATATCGGCCATCTAAGAAACTCCTGTATCGGAGATACGCTGGTCAGGCTGATGAGGAAGCTTGGTTACGAGGTGGAGGTTCATAATTATATCGACGACCTTGGCAATCAACTGGCAGATACGGTGGTCGGGATGCTCCACACGCCGCTGTCAAAGGAACATGCCCGGTTCGGCGATTACTGCTGGGACGTGTATTCAAGTACCAATAAGGCCTACGAAAGGGAGCCTGGGCTGGTTCAGCATCGGACCGAGGTCCTGCACGCACTGGAAGAGGGTAACCAGAATCTGTCCTGGATCGGACTGCTCGTTGCCGAGAGAATTGTCAAAGAGCATCTTGAAGAAATGAAGCAGTTCGGCATTGACTATGATCTGCTCGTGTGGGAGAGCAGCATTGTCAGAGAGGGGTTCTGGGCGTCCGCTTTCGAGCTGTTGAAGAACACGCCGCTCTTCCATCAGGAAACCGAGGGCAAACTTGCAGGCTGCTGGGTACTCAAACAAACAGGAACGGAAAACGTGGACGATCCGGAGTCAGACCACAGCATGGATAAAGTGCTCGTGCGCTCCAATGGCATCCTAACTTACACCGCCAAAGACATTGCCTATCATCTGTGGAAATACGGTGTGCTCTCCAACGATTTTGTATATAAAAAATTCACAAACGAGGTTTGGACGACGAGCACTCACGGCGAGCAGCTCTCTTTCGGCAAAGCAGACATGGTCATCAACGTCATTGATTACAGGCAGCAGTACCCGCAGGCGATGGTGAAGCAGGCGCTGGAAAGCTTGGGATTCCATAAAGAGGCCGACAAGCTCCGTCATGTCAGCTACGGCGTCGTTTCGTTAAGCCCTTCTGCCGCTTCGGATCTCGGCATCGATACTTCTGACGGGAAAGCATCCTACGCGATGTCCGGACGTCAGGGGATCGGAATTAAAATCACCGAGCTTATCCATCAAGTAGCCAAGGTCATCGAAGACACCCGTTCCGATAAAAACGGTTTATCCAGTCATACGATCGCAGTTGCCTCCATCCGTTACTATCTGCTTCGCTTCGCACTGCAAACCGAGGTGGTGTTCGATTTGAAGCAGGCCACTGAAATATCAGGAAATACGGGGGTATACCTGCTCTACTCCTACGCGCGTGCACTCAGCGTGCTCAATAAAGCGCAAGAAGCGGGTGTTTCGTCGTCGGTGCCTGCCCGGTTCCCTGCCATGGAAAAAGCGGAGCATGCGCTCCTTCGCCATATCAGCACCTGGCATGATACCCTGTACGCCGCCGGCCGGGATCTATCTCCAAGCGCCATCTGCAACTTTAATTATGAGCTGTGTTCCTTGTTCAACAATTTTTACTCGGCATGCCCAATTCTAAAATCGGCGGATGAAGTGCTCCGGTTCCGTGTATGGCTCACTTCCTTATTTAAAAACACTCTTGGAGAAGCACTGGATGTACTGGGACTGCCCACGCCAAGCCGGATGTAAATCTCCCTCGGAAGAGATTAATGAATGACGCTGTACTAAAAAAGCCACCGTACGATTCATCTTGAATACGTACGGTGGCTATCATAATATTATTGCAATCCTCTGACGGTCAGTCTGACCTGGACGGCATCTGCTGCAGGCTCTTCCTGCAAGGTCCAGTTGACGGCCAGCGCTTCCTTCAAGCGAGCGACCTGATCCTCCTGAAGCTTCAGCCCCTCAATAATGCCTTCACCTACACTAAAATCGGATTCTGAGCTGATGCGGAAGGCTTCCTCCAGCCAGATTTTTAACCCGTTGCGGGTATTAAACGTAATTTTGTACCCCTCGCTAACGGCCTTTTCTAAATCTTCCCCATGTTCTTTTGCATAAGAGAACAATTCCTCATAGTGAAAATGACCATTGTTCGCGACTTGGAATCTCTCGACCTCACCCGAGCGCACAGCCTCCAGCAGTTCGGAGGTAGTTAGCCCCGATTTTCTGGCATGCTCCAATAAAATGGCGGTATTCTGTGAGATTTTCGTAAGCTGCATGCTCGACGCCTCCTCAATTATGTAGCGTAAAGTACTTTTTTCTTCTATTATAAGACGAAACCGCTAGGATGTCAGACACTTCTCAAAACATAAGCTATATTCGCTCCCGATGTATTCGCCAAACGGTTCAACCTGGGCATATCCCAGCTTCTTATAAAAATGAACGGATTCCTCCTGCGGCTCGCCTGTTTCCAGGCGCGAAAAACGATAACCCCGATTCTTCGCTTGCTCTTCCAGATAGAGCAGAATCCGAGAGGCTACTCCTCATCCTCACGGGACGTTCTTGTCCCAGTCGGGATACGGCCTTCCAGGCCGACTGCGAAGTAATCCTAACGAAGCTTATGCTCCGACGAACCCCTTGGGGTTCTCATCCTCACGGGACATAAAAAGACACCGTCATTTGACGGTGTCTTCTTTTTACGTCCCAGAAGGGATTCGAACCCCTGACCGACGGCTTAGAAGGCCGTT
>NZ_QLYT01000076.1:0-25709 GCF_003269305.1 Paenibacillus sp. MDMC362 | reverse complement strand
CTTCAGCCGCGCCGCGCTTACCGCCGCGGCCCTTACCCCCGCGGGCTGCGCCGTCGCGGGCACCAAATCCGCGGCCGCCATTGCCGCCGCGGTCGCCTTCGCCGCGCCCTTGGCGGCGCGGCTTCATATCCACCATCTCAAAATCGATGGTGTGATCGTCCATGTTCACCTTCGCCACGCGAACCTTCACATCATCACCGATGCGGTATACCTTCGAGGTCCGCTCCCCGATCAGCGCCATATGGCCCTCATCGAAATGATAATAATCGTCGGTCATCGCGCTGAGGCGAATCAAGCCTTCGACCGTGTTCTCCAGCTCGATAAACATACCGAAGCTGGTCACGCTGCTGATAATGCCTTCGAACTCTTCGCCGACCTTATCCAGCATGAACTCGGCTTTCTTGAGTGCTTCCGTATCGCGCTCCGCATCCACGGCCACACGCTCGCGCTCGGAGGATTGCTGAGCGATATCAGCCATCCGGCCCGACAGCACCTCATGACGCTTCTCATCCAGCGCGCCGCCGTTCTCCAACACTTCCCGGATGACCCGGTGAATGACCAGATCGGGATAACGCCGAATCGGAGACGTGAAGTGGGAGTAATATTCCGCTGCAAGGCCAAAGTGACCCGTGCTCTCCGCGTCATATTTCGCCTGCTTCATCGAACGGAGCATCATGGTGCTGAGCACCGTTTGCTCCTTCGTGCCTTGAATGGCTTCCAGCAGGTTTTGCAGCGCACGCGGATGGATCGAGTTGCCCCGTCCCTTCACCTGATGCCCGAAATTGGCTGCAAATGCCATAAAGTTCTGCAGCTTCTCCTGATCCGGGTCCTCATGGATCCGGTAGATAAACGGTACCTTCAGCCAGTGGAAATGCTCAGCCACGGTTTCGTTGGCCGCCAGCATGAATTCCTCAATGATCTGCTCCGCGATGGAGCGTTCTCTTTTGACGATATCCACGGGTTTGCCGTTCTCATCCACGATGACTTTGGATTCCACAAAATCAAAATCCACCGCGCCCCGGCGCATCCGGCGGTTCCGCAGCTTCAGCGCCAGCTCGCGCATCAAGCGGAAATCCTCAACGAGGTCACTATAACGCTCGATCAGCTCCGGATCCTCATCCACCAGGATTTTTCGCACATTGTTATACGTCATCCGTTCTTTCGTACGAATAACACTCGTAAAGATATCGTGCTTCACGACTTTCATCTGCTCGTTGAATTCCATCTCACAGGACATCGTCAGACGATCCACCTGCGGATTCAAACTGCATATGCCGTTGGACAGACGGTGCGGGAGCATCGGAATAACCCGATCCACCAAATACACACTGCAGCCGCGATTGTAAGCTTCCTTATCCAGCTCGGAGCGGTCACGGACGTAATAACTGACATCGGCAATATGAACGCCCAGACGGTAATTCCCGTTCGGCAGACGTTCCACATTCACCGCATCATCGAGATCCTTGGCATCTTCGCCGTCAATCGTCACAATGTTTAAGCCGCGCAGATCCCGGCGTCCCTGCTGTACAATCTCTTCTTCCGTAATGGCATCGGGCGCTGCATCCGCCTCGGCCAGGACTTCCTCGGGAAACCCTTCCGGCAGCTGATGCTTGCGGATAATGGACAGGATATCGACGCCCGGATCGTCCTTATGACCCAGAATCTCCACCACTTCGCCCTCTGCCGCAGCTCTTCCTTCCGGATAGCTGACCAGCTTCACCACGACCTTCACGCCATCAACGGCTCCGTTAATCGCATGCTTCGGAATAAAAATATCCCGGTTGATCCGCTTGTCATCCGGCAGCACGAAGCCATAGGCTTCATGGTTCTGGAATACGCCCACGACCTGGGTGACGGCGCGCGTCACGATACGGACCACTTCGCCTTCCATTTTGCCGCCGTCGCTGCTTTGGGAACTGATCCGGATAAGCACGATATCTCCATTCATCGCACTCTTCAAGTCATTGGCATGAATGTACACATCCGGGTGCTCGCGATCATCGGGAATCAGAAAGGCAAAGCCCTTCGCATGAGCCTGCAGCCGTCCGCGCAGCAAATTCATCCGTTCCGGCACGCCATATCGCTGGGTGCTGGTCAGAATGATTTTTCCGGATTGCTCAAGCTCATTCAGCAGCTTCAAGAATTCCCTGAATTCATGGGCATCCTTAATGGCAAAATGCTGCTCCAATTCTT
Organism: Paenibacillus sp. MDMC362; assembly: GCF_003269305.1. Taxonomy (NCBI): domain Bacteria; kingdom Bacillati; phylum Bacillota; class Bacilli; order Caryophanales; family Paenibacillaceae; genus Paenibacillus; species Paenibacillus sp. MDMC362. The sequence goes on along the minus strand of NZ_QLYT01000076.1, from coordinate 23,516 downwards.
GGTACGTCATCGGTTTGTATGCAGTTTCCCGCATAAAATTCAGTAATATTTCTTCAGTTATCATCATTATCACCTCGGGGAACCTGCAATTTCATCGTTCCGCTATCCATTCTTTACCTTCATATACTCATACCCTAGTATACACGAATTTAATCCTCGGTATCCTTCCGAACACCGTCTTGACCTATGTATTCCGAAATTCAGGCAATAAAAAACCCCCGCTCTTCCAAGAGTGAAAAAGCGAGGGTAACGTTAATTGTTATTTCAACATAGCAACAACGATGGCCAAAATCATAAATCCTGCTGCAAGACCTACCGTTGTACGCTGCAGTACGAGATCCATACCGCGAGCCTTTGTTTTACCAAAAAGATGTTCCGCACCGCCGGAGATGGCACCGGCAAGACCTGCGCTTTTCCCTTTTTGGAGAAGAACGACAGTAATCAACCCGATGGAGAAAATAACAAGCAACACTTCAAAAAATACAACCATGACTTCCACCTCCTACGTATGTAAACATCTAAATTTATGATCTGAAGAGACATTCTAGATTCTACATGAAAAACAGCATTTTTATTGTACCACAGCTTTAATGGCCTGACAAGAAGTACGGGGAACAATCCCAACAAAAAATCTGCTCGGCCAGCCGGTTGGAAGTCGCCTAACATCGTCGATTGGCGGTATGGACTGACACTCCATATCCGGCCACACCATGATTCGCTCGCCAAAAAATAAATGGCCTGCCCCTCCAGCGTTGGCAGACCACCTGTTTCATAGCAGCCAAAGGCTGCTTTATTTCACTCGGAAGGATCCTGTGCTGATCGCCACAAGCTCGCCCTTCTCGTTCGTAATCTTGCATTCCGTCGTGACCGAACGGTGCGTCTGATGCACGATGCTTGCCGTCACGGTGAGGACACCCGCCCTGGCCGGCATGACAAAATGCACGTTCAGATTGCTCGTCACCGTCGATTCGCCCGGGCGCTCCAGCATGACGGCAATGCCCATGGCGTTATCCATCAACGAGGAGAGTACGCCGCCATGCACGATGCCCATCATATTCATATGATGTGGCTGGGCATCCAGCGTGACAACAACCGCCTCCGGACTGGCAGACGCAAGCTTGCAGCCGAGATATCCCCAGAAGGTGGGCTCCGCCGCTCGGGTCATGGCCTCAATGTACGCCTCCCGGTCGTATTCCGGCTGCCCGGCCTTCGTCTCCGGATTGGCATTGGTATGATCCATCAGGCCGCCTCCTTTTTTCTTATGACGTCGTTAGTACTGTATCCATTCCAGCGGGATAACATGAATCACTTAACGTGCCTGCTCAAGCTATTCTGCGCTTCAGCCCGTTCTGCCTTCCTCTTCCTCCTCCAGCAGTTTGCGGCGCAGCACCTTGCCTACCATCGTCTTCGGCAGCGAATCGCGGAACACATACTCGCGCGGCACCTTATAGGCTGCCAGCTGACTGCGGCAAAACTTCTCAAGGCCCGAAGGGTCCGGAGACGCGCCATCCTTCAGCACGATATAAGCTCTGACGGTTTCGCCGCGATAATCGTCCTTCGTTCCGACAACGACGGCTTCCTTCACGGATGGATGCTCATACAGCACTTCCTCGATTTCCCGTGGGTAAATATTGAAACCGCTTGCAATGATCATGTCCTTCTTGCGGTCGATGATCGTAAAATACCCCTCTTCGTCCATCGTTGCCATATCCCCTGTGAACAACCAGCCGTTTCGCAGGGTGTCGAACGTCTCCTCCGGCCGGTTCCAGTACCCCATCATCACCTGCGGTCCTTTTACAATCAGCTCGCCAGGCTCGCCGATGGGCATTTCTTCGCCCGTGTCGGGATCGACCACCTTAGCATCCGTATCCGGAACAGGTACGCCGATGGTGCCGATTTTGCGCCTTCCCCAGATCGGATTCACATGAGTAACCGGGGAAGCTTCAGTCAGGCCATAGCCTTCGATCAGTCGGCCTTTGGTCAGCTCCTCGAACTTATCCTGCACCTCAACCGGAAGCCCGGCAGAGCCGCTGACGCAAGCATTAATCGAAGAGAGGTCATATTCCCTGATCTTGGGATGATTAATCAGTGCGATATACATGGTCGGCGCGCCCGGGAAGAGCGTCGGCTTCATTTTTTTGATCAGGTTCAGAATCATCGTCACTTCGAATTTCGGTACCAATATCAGCATCCCAGCGCGGTAGATGGCCTGGTTCAGCAGCACGGTCAGTCCGAATACGTGAAAACAGGGCAAAACCGCTAAATAGCGCTCCTTCCCATCTTCCACCTGAAAGCACCAGTTCGCGGACTGCAAGGTGTTGGCGATCAGATTCATATGCGTCAGCATGACGCCTTTGGGAACACCCGTTGTGCCACCTGTGTACTGGAGCAGGGCCAGATCCTTCTCCGCCTTCACGGGTTCGCAGATCGGGTCATTCGGCGCGCTGGCGAGCAGCTTCTTGAAGGCATGGACGCGGCTCCCATAATTGACGACTGGAAGGGGGCCCTCCTTCTTGGCTTTGATCGGGTAGAGAAGATTCTTGGGAAATGGCAGGTAATCCGCCACGGACGTGACGATCATATGCTCCAGTTCCGTCTCCTCGATGACTTTTTCAACACGGGACACAAACATATCCATGGTTATGATGATCTTGGCACCGGAATCCTTCATCTGATGCGCAATTTCCCGCTCCATATAGAGCGGGTTGGTCATGACGGCAACGGCTCCGGCCAGCAGCACGCCATAATACGAGATCACCACCTGCGGGCAGTTGGGCAGCATGATCGCTACCCGGTCGCCCTTCTTAATTCCTTTGCTGCGGAGCGCGTTCGACATACGATAGGACGACTCCAGCAGACTCCTATAGTTGATCGTCTTGCCCATGAAATACATGGCCGGCCGACTCGGAAACTTCTGTGCCGACGTCACGAGAAATGATGCCAAATTCTGTTTCGGATAATCAAAAGCGGGGGCTACTTCGGGCGGATAAAACGGCAGCCAAGGCTTTGTATCCATACAAAACCAACCCTTTCCTAAGGAATGCTCCTTCTTTCCTACTCCAAGAAAAATCTCTCTCTTTTGCGGTTACTTACGCATCTTATTGGCGTTGACGCGTGTTACACCGTGTACCGCTCGTTCTTGACCACGCGGGCTGCGATGCTGCGCTTGAGGGCCACCGTATCGACCGGCGTGCAACGCGTCAGTTTCTTGAGCACCGACAGCTGCATCCGCAGCATATCCCCGGTTTCCACTGAGGCCAGCGTCTCTTTCGCGAGTGCTTCGATGCGCTGGAACGCCTCGTATGCAAACACCTGCGTCATCTCGATCATGCTGGCTGCTTTTTCCTCGGAGGTGCGTTCGATTTGCTTGCGGGTACGCAGCAGCGCACTCTCGAGAGCATAAATATCAATCATCATATCCGCCAGATTGGACAAGGCCTCCTGCTCTTTCTCCAGCTTCGTGCCGAACTTCTGTACCGCCATACCGCCTGCAAGGAGGAAAATCTTCTTGCTCATCTCAAGGAAGTGCGCTTCCTGTTCCAGTGTGCCCTCGAAGGTTTGGCCAGGTACCAGCTGCAGCAGCTCTCCTTGGAGACCTTGTGCTTTTTGCAGGAGCGCGATCTCACCCTTCATGGCCTTCTTCACGAGCGTGCCCGGAATCAGGAGCCGGTTGATCTCGTTCGTGCCTTCAAAGATACGGTTGATGCGGGAGTCCCGATAGATGCGTTCCACTTTGTACTCTTGGATATATCCATAGCCCCCGTGAATCTGTACCGCCTCGTCTGCCACGTTATCGAGTCCTTCCGAACAGAACACCTTGTTGATCGAGCATTCGATGGCATAGTCAGAGATCGCCGCAGCCGAGTGGATTCCGGCATCCTCGCTGTTGTAATCGATGTCCTGCATCGCTTCGTCCAGCAATCCTGCCGTCCGGTAAACCATACTCTCCATCACGAAGGTGGTGATGTTCATCTCGGCCAGCTTCTTGCGCATGAGCGGGAACTGCGAGATAGGCGTATCAAACTGTTTACGGGTGTTAGCATATTTCGCGCTCAGCTCGATCGATTCCTTCGCCGCACCGACCGTACCGGCTGCCAATTTATACCTGCCGATGTTCAGGATGTTAAAGGCAATCCGGTGGCCTTTGCCGATCTCGCCGAGCAGGTTCTCCTTCGGCACCTTGACGTCTTCGAAAAAGAGCGGACGCGTCGACGAGCCCTTGATGCCCATCTTCTTCTCCTCCGGACCGAGCGTGAAGCCCTCCATCTCCTTCTCGACAATGAACGCGGTGAAGTGCTCCCCGTCAATCTTGGCGTAGACGATAAAGATATCCGCAAATCCGGCGTTAGTTATATATAGCTTCGATCCGTTCAAAATATAATAGTCACCGTCGTCCGACAAGCGTGCCGTCGTTTTGGCACCCAGCGCATCCGAGCCGGAGGTCGGCTCCGTCAAGCAATAAGCCGCGATTTTCGCGCCAGTCGAGAGATCCGGCAGGTACTTCTGCTTCTGCTCGGTCGTGCCGAAGAACACGATCGGCAGCGTTCCAATGCCGACATGAGCCCCGAAGGAGAGCGCGAAGGAGGAACCCTTCGCCAACGCTTCATTAATAATCGTGGAACTGACCTTATCCAGCCCGATCCCGCCGAACGGCTCCGGCACATCGGCCCCGAGCAGGCCCAGCTCCCCTGCCTTGCGAAGCAGGTCAACCGTCATCTCGTAATTCAGCTTCTCGAGTTCTTCATCATGCGGCACGACTTCCCCGTCGATAAAATCGCGCACCGTCTCGCCGATCATGCGATGCTCTTCCGTGAAATCCTCCGGTGTCAGAATGCGCTGTTTATCGGGATTATCGATGACAAAGCTGCCGCCTTTGATTTTCGGTTCTTTGGTTTGGTTATCGCTCATGATTGGTTTCCCCTTTCGGAATGTGGAATAAGGTGGAGTGCAATGAAATGCCTAGGTGTTGCTTCGTGGTAACTTTTCTGGGTTGAGCATAGAGGCATAAACACCTTCACTTCGGCGCAATAGTGGCCGCTCCGCGTGCGGATTGTACTTCCGATCGCTGTTGAGTGTGGATTTCCAGGAATGGATCTATCAATAGTAGAAATCCAAACTCAAAGGCGACCGCTGCCGCTTCTCCAGTACAATTCCGCCCTCTCCGCTGGGCTAGAGCGCTCAGGTCCTGACCCCTGCCTCCGGCTATCATTGCACTCCCCTGTGGTTGGAGTGGGTGGTGCGGTGTCCGGTCCGTGTACGGAGCGGACACCGCACTAAAGACTACATTTCAGAGTGAATAGGCTGGTCATGCATCATTAGAAGATCAGTGCACTTGATATCGAAAACCTAGATATCGTATATCGAATACAATCAGAAGCATTGTTGAGCTAACGAATTTAAACCACAAACGAAACAGCTGCGAGAATCCCGCCCCATATCCCTCCAGGCGCTTGGAAGGCAGCGTAACTCTGTACCATCTACTTCTTACGCCCCAGCCGCGTGCACCTCGAACACCCCCGCGGCTCCCATGCCGCCGCCGATGCACATGCTCACGACGCCGTAGCCGCCGCCGCGGCGGGCCAGCTCGGAGACGAGGCTGACGGTCAGTTTCGCGCCGGTGCAGCCGAGCGGATGACCGAGCGCAATGGCGCCGCCATTGACGTTGACTTTACTCTCGTCGATACCCAGCGCGCGGATGATGTGGAGGCATTGCGAAGCGAACGCTTCGTTAATCTCGAACACATCCACTTGATCCAGCTCGATGCCCGCCATGCGCAGCGCCTTCGGGATCGCTTCAACGGGGCCGACGCCCATAATCTCCGGCTCCACGCCTGCCAGGGCAAACGATTTGAAGGTAGCCAGCGGGGAAAGGCCCAGCTGCTCCGCTTTCTCGCGGCTCATGACGGCTACCGCCGCCGCGCCGTCACTCGTCTGCGACGCGTTGCCCGCGGTAACCGAGCCGCCGAGGGCAAAGGCCGGCTTCAACTTGGCCAGCACATCCGGGGTCGTGTCCGGCCGGACCCCTTCATCCGTATCGAAGGCAAAGGATTTGCTGCGCACTTTGCCCTGCTCATCGGCCGCAGCCAGGGTAACGTTCACCGGTACGATCTCGTCCCGGAACTTCCCTTCCGCGATGGCCGCCGCGGCCTTCCGGTGACTGCTAGCCGCGAAGGCATCCTGCGCCTCGCGGGTAATGCCGAAGCGGCGGGCCACCTCTTCCGCGGTATGGCCCATGCCGATGTACACCTCCGACATCTCTTCCACGATCGTCGGATGCGGCGCCGGCTTGAAGCCGGTCATCGGCACATGGCTCATGCTCTCGACACCGCCGGCGACGATGACCTCGGCATGACCGAGCATAATGCGCTCTGCCGCGAACGCGATCGCCTGAAGCCCCGAGGAACAGAAACGATTGACGGTCAGCGCGGGTACCGTCACGGGATACCCCGCATATAACGAGATAATCCGCGCGACATTCAGGCCTTGCTCGCCTTCCGGCATCGCGCAGCCGAGGATAATGTCCTCGACGTCCTCTTTTTTCAGGCCAGGTGCACGCTCAATGACGGCTTCCAGTACGGCTTTGCCGAGATCCTCCACGCGCGTCTGGGCGAAACTACCCTTCTTCGCCTTCCCCACCGGAGTACGGGCAAGGGATACTATGACTGCTTCTCTCATGCCATTCACCTCATCAACTTGAAATGGTTGGATCCAATACCGTTTATAATTGCGCGGGCCGCTAATCGGCCGTGAAATGAATTCGTAACAGTGGAACTGATTAAAGAGCCGCCACCATCAAACTTCGCCAGCATGGACAACCTGCCACCATGTACTGTATGCAGCGTCGATTTGGCGAATGGAACGTTGCGATCGATAGCGAACTTATGGCTCTAACGCACTCATCGCCCTAATTCCGCAGCGGCTTGCCTTTCGCCAGCATATGCTGCATGCGCTGCTGGGTCTTGACCTCGCCGAGCAGGCTGAGGAACGCTTCCCGCTCCAGGTCGAGCAGATGCTGCTCGCTCACCACGGTTCCCGCGGGAACATCGCCGCCCGTCAGGATGTGCGCCAGCTTCTTCGCGATCAACAGATCGTGATCGCTGATATAACCGCTTCGCTTCATGTCGATGGCGCCCATCTGGAGCACGGCCCGGCCGTCGCGGCCGACAACGCGGGCTTTGCCCGGCTGCGGCGGAACATAGCCTGCCCGGTCCATCGCAAGTACCGCCTGCTTTGCTTCATAGATCCGGTAGTCCTGATTCATGACCACCGTATCCCCGCTGCGCCCATAACCCATGCGGATTGCTTCATGTCCGCTGGTCGATGCCTTCGCCATCGCCACCATCTCGAAGATTTTGTTAATCTCCGGCTGGAGGTCGCTCTCCTTGTCGGGATGACGGTTGCTGGTCATGAGCGCCAGCTCCTTACAGCCGCCGCCTGCCGGAATGAGGCCGACCCCCGTTTCTACGAGACCGAAATAGGTCTCCGCCGAGAAAATGATCCGGTCAGCCGGCAGGCACGCTTCCACGCCGCCGCCCAGCGTCATCCGGTGAGGCGCAGCCACAACCGGCTTCTCCAACCCCTTCAGCTTCATCATGCTGCCCTGGAACAGACGGATGATGTCATCCACCTCATCCCAATCGCCGCTCTGCGCTTCCATCAGCATGAGCATCAGGTTGGCGCCGACGCAGAAGTTGCGGCCTTCGTTCGCCAGCACCAGCCCGCGGTAATTGGCCCTGACCTCTTCCACGCTCTGCTGAATCATGACCAGAATATCGGCGCCGATCGCATTGTTCGGGGAAGTGAATTCAAGGCACGCAACGCCATCCCCAATATCGATCAGATTCGCCCCCGTATTCGAGCGGATGATCCGGTTTTGCGATTTGAGCGCTTGCAGCGAGATCAGCTCAGGCTGAACCTCTACGCCCTTATACTCCCCTTTGAAATAGTGGAACACCTCGCCGTCCTTCTGCTGATAGAAGGACTTGTTCCCGGCGGCAATCCAATCCTTCACCCAAGCCGGGACGATCATGCCCTCCGCTTCCATGCGCTGCACGGATTCCGGCAGTCCGATCAGATCCCAGGTCTCGAATGGACCGAGCTCCCAGTTGAAGCCCCATTTCATCGCGTTGTCGATGTCCTGAATGGAATCGGCGATCTCTCCCAGCTTGTCGGCCGCATAGACAAGCACTTGCTTCAATACATTCCAAGCCAGTTCAGAGTAACGGTCCTGCGTACCGAGGAATGCCTTGATCTTCCGCTTGGCTCCCTTCACCGCTTTGGCGGCTTCGATGGAAGCGGAGCTCACTTTGGCGCTCGGATTGTACTCCATCGTGGACAGGTTGAGCGATAAAATTTTGCTGCCTTGCTCGCTCTTTACTTTTTTATAGAATCCCTGGCCGCCCTTCTCACCGATCCAGCCGCGGGTGACAAGCTCATTCATGACATCGGGAACCGTGAACACGTCCTTCTCGTTCCCGTCCGGCACGGAGTCGTACACGTTTCTGGCCACATGGACAAAGGTATCGATGCCGACCAAATCCAGCGTACGGAAGGTGGCGCTCTTCGGACGCCCCAGAACGGGCCCGGTCGCCGCATCCACTTCCTCCACGGTATAACTGTTCTTCACCATCTCTTGCAATGTGACGAGGAGACCGTAGGTGCCGATCCGGTTCGAGATGAAATTCGGCGTATCCTTCGCAAGCACAACCCCTTTACCGAGGCGCTTCGTGCAGAAATCAACCATAAACTTCGTAATGTCCGGATCCGTATCAAAGCCCGGGATAATCTCCAGCAGCTTCATATGACGCGGCGGATTGAAGAAATGGGTTCCCAGGAAGTGGCTGCGGAATTCCTCGCTGCAGTCCTCGACCATGGCATTAACGGAAATGCCGGAGGTATTCGTGCTGACGATCGATCCTTCCTTGCGCACGCCCTCAATCTGCTTGAAGATGCTTTTCTTGATTTCCAGGCGCTCCGTGACCACCTCAATGATCCAGTCCACGTCCTTCAGCTGGCTCAGATGATCCTCGGTATTGCCTGGGGTGATCCGGCCCACAAAATCGGCGCTATACAGCGGAGCTGTGCTTGATTTGGGCAGAGCGGCAATGGCTTTGGCCGCAAGCCGGTTTCGTACCTTCGGATGATCCAGCGACAATCCGGCTTTTTCCTCTTCGGCGGTTAAGGATTTCGGAACGATGTCGAGCAGCAGGCAGGGAATGCCGGCATTGGCGAGATGGGCGGCGATCCCCGACCCCATGACGCCAGAGCCGATCACGGCGGCTTTGGTTATGTTTCGACTTGCGACACCGGAACCGCTGACGGATTCCTTGGTAATGGTATTGCTCATTGCACAACGACCTCCTGTTCATGGATTTCGGATAGACCGAATACGGATAATTCCAGGATTTCCGCGATGTCTCGCGTTTTCACACTTTCTTCCACTTCCTTCAGCTTCGTGCCGTCCTCCAGCATCGTCAGGCAGAACGGACAGGCTGAACTGATCATCGTCGGAGATACTGCCAGCGCCTGCTCGGTACGCGCCAGATTCACGCGCTTGCCCGCATCCTCCTCCATCCACATCTGCCCGCCGCCGGCGCCGCAGCACATCCCGTTCTCACGATTTCGCTCCATCTCCAGGAGCTCAACGCCAGGAATGGCGCGAAGCACGCTGCGCGGCTGATCATACACGTCGTTATACCGTCCCAGGTAGCAGGAGTCATGATAGGTGATTTTCTCCTGAACCCGGTATTTAGGCTTAAGGCGCCCTTCCTTCACCAGCTGGTCCAGCAGCTCCGTATGATGAATCACCTCGGCTTCAAGCCCAAATTCCGGATACTCGTTCTTCAAAATATTGAAGGTATGCGGACAAGCCGTCACGATTCGTTTCACATCATACTTCTTGAATGTCTCGATGTTCTCCATGCACAGCTGCTGGAACAGAAATTCATTGCCCATCCGGCGCGGCGTATCGCCCGAATTCTTCTCCTCGTTGCCGAGAATGGCGAAATTGACGCCCGCTTCATTCATAAGCCGGACAAAGGCCTTGGTGATCTTGCGGCTGCGATTGTCGTAAGAGCCCATGGAGCCGACAAAGAACAGCACGTCGAAATCCGGATTTTCCTTTACGGTCGGGATCTTCAGATCCAATTTCCCTTCCGGGTCGACCTCCTTCACCCACTTGCTCCGGTCCGCGCGGCTGATTCCCCAAGGGTTGCCTTGTCGTTCGATGTTTTGCATGGCGCGCTGGCCTTCCTGCGGAACGCTGCCCTCCATCAGAACGAGATGTCGCCGGAGATCCACGATTTTGTCGACATGCTCATTTGCGACCGGACACTGATCCTCGCAATTGCGGCAAGTCGTGCACGCCCAAATCTCTTCCTCTGTCATGACGCCGCCGATCAATTGAATGTCCTTCGGGTCAACGCCCTCAACCTGATGCCAGGATCGCTTCTGCACCTCCATCGTCGGGCCGATATCGGTAATGCCCTCGCCCTTCCAGCCGACAAGGGCCAGATCCGTTGCGCCCATGGAGTGAACGCCCGCCGACCCAAACACGGAGGCAGGCATCCACGCCGATTTGGAGGTGAGCGCGGCACCTTTTTCCGTGAGATGATCCCTCAGCTTCACGATCATGTGCATCGGCGACAGCAGCTTGCCTGTATTCGAGGCCGGGCATACGTTGGTGCATCTTCCACATTCAACGCAGGCATAGAAATCGAGCATCTGCTTCTGCGTGAAATCCTCAATCTTGCCTACCCCGAATGCCTCGGCCTCTTCATCCTCCAGGTCCAGCTTGCTGAGCTTGCTCGGGGGATCGGTACGGCGGACCAGAATGTTGATCGGCGCCGTAATGAGGTGAAAATGCTTCGATTGCGGCACATAGATAAGGAACGATAGCAGAATCAACAGATGCAGCCACCAGAACGCGTAATAGCAAACCGTAACCGCCACCAGCGGCATCCAGGCAAACACGGCCGCAATGCTGGAGGAGATCGGTGCCATGGCCGACCACGCCAGTCCTTCCATGAGCCGTTCAAAAGCCATCGTCAGCAGCACCGAAGCCATCAGCGCGGTGATGAAAAACACGACAATGCTTGGCTTCCAGCCCCGCTTGAGCCGTTTCAGCTTCTCGCCATAGCGGCGATAAGCCGCATAACCGATAGCAAGCAGGATCAGCGCAACCGTAATCTCCTGCATGAGGATAAAGCCGGCGTGCCCCGGAATCGGCAGGCTGTGGCCGGACAATCCCTTCCAGATGATGTCGAGCGCACCGAACTGCAAAATGATAAATCCGTAAAATACAATAAAATGCATGATGCCGCTCTTGCGATCCTTAAACAGCTTGCTCTGTCCGAATACCTGGATGGCGAATTGGCTCAGGCGTTCCTTCAGATCCTTCCTCAGATTCGCTGGCTTGCCCAAACGGATATACAGGTACCGGCGATACACCACGGTGGCGAACATATACACCGCCCAACCGGTGATCAAGACAAAGAGCAGCGCGTTGATTAATGTCAGAATCATCTCTCTCAGCCCCTTGCGTTAAAAATCCTTCTTTCTTCTAATAGTTTGGTGCAGCGTCCCATTTTGCGAAGCTCTTGTCACTCCTTCCGAACCTCTTGTCATGTGTTCATGTCGGGACATATATGAAGCGCTTTCATTAGAGGGACAAAAATAGACCTCCACATCGTGCCGTGCCGACCACTCTAAACCGAACTTCATCGTTTCTGGCTGCATCTCTTCATCCGTACATCGCTCTCATCTGTACTTGCCTGCGGATACCCAGTGACTTGTTTCTTCCGGTTGAACTGCCGTCTATTGCTCTGATATGAACGCCTTATTCTGCTGCTCTGATCCAACTGCTTCATTCATTTCGCGCTTCTTCGTAACCCATCGTTGACAACGACATGAACGTATTTTATGATGGATACAAGAAATGAATGAGTATTCATTCATAATTTTAACTGTATTCTAACACCGGGGTGAGCATATGACAAGTAAAAAAAATGAAAAATACCACCTTATTCTCCAGGGCGCCCTGAAAGTATTCGCCGAGAACGGCTACCACCGGTCCCAGGTTTCCAAGATCGCCAAAGCTGCCGGCGTGGCTGACGGCACCATCTATTTGTACTTTAAGAGGAAGGAGGATATCCTGATCCGCCTGTTCCAGGAGAAGCTTGGCGAGCTGGTCGGCAAATTCCACGAAAGCGTGGAAGGAACCACGGATGCCGTGGAAGCGCTGCGGACGGTGTGCAGCATCCATTTTTCGGAGCTGGAGAGCAATCCTGAGCTTGCTTATGTCACGCAGATTGAGCTGCGGCAGAGCGATCTGGAGCTGCGCAAGGAAATCGGCAGCGCATTGAAGCCATATATTGTGCTGATCGAGAATATTCTGGAACAGGGCATCCAAGAACAGAAATTCCGTTCCGATCTGAACGTCAAGCTGGTGCGCAACCTGATTTTTGGCGCGATGGACGAAGCGGTGACCTCTTGGCTGATCTCCGGCCGCAAGTATTCTCTGTCCGATCAGGCGGATGAGACGCTTAGCTTTTTCCTGAACGGTGTTTCCGGCGGACAATAAGTTCCGCTGATATTCATATTGAAGGGAGCGTTTAACCGATGAAGATTATGGTATTGCTTAAACAGACCTTTGACACGGAGGAAAAAATTACGATTGAGAACGGATCGATTGCCGAGGATGGGGTGAAATTTGTCATCAATCCGTATGACGAATATGCGGTGGAAGAAGCCGTGAAGCTTCGGGATGACCACGGCGGCAGTGTGACGCTCTTGTCCGTCGGACCGGATCGTACGGCAGAGGCCCTGCGGACGGCGCTGGCCATGGGCGCCGATGATGCCGTGCTGATCTCCGACGAGCGGATTCCGGACGATGAATATGCGGTATCCCAAGTGCTGCACGCGTATTTGTCCAAGGAAAGCCCGGATCTGATCCTTGGCGGCAACTTCTCCGTAGACCGCGGTTCGGGTCAGGTGGCCATTCGCCTGGCGAGCCTTCTCGGCATTTCGCATGCGGGCTCCATTACCAAGCTTACGCTGAGCGGTACCACGGCTGAAGTGCATCGGGATGCCGAGGGCGATCTTGAAGTGCTGGAGGTTCAGCTCCCGGCGATCTTCACGGCACAGCAGGGACTGAACGAACCCCGCTATCCATCGCTGCCTGGCATCATGAAGGCTAAGAAAAAGCCATTTCAGACGTTGACCCTGGATGATCTCGGGTTATCGGAAGCCGATATCCAGCCGGCAACGAAGCAAAGCGAGCTGTCCCTGCCGCCGGAGCGAAGTGCCGGACGCATTCTGAAGGGCGAGCCCGCAGAAGTGGCACATGAGCTGGTATCCTTGCTCCGCACCCAGTCGAAAGTGATCTAACGGGTCAACATAATAAACGGGTGTACGTATATATCCCTTTGACTCCAGATATTGAATGCGGTTACATGGAACCCACAGGCCACTATGCCATGATTCCTTATGTATTCTGATTGTATGGTTTACGGGATGTCCGTCATGCACGCTTTTCGCTTGATACGTTCCGCGAATCCGAGCAGCAACGGTTCAGGGGAAATCCCCTGAATTCGCTTAATTTTGCTAAGGCTGGTTAAATCGTCGAATCTCTTCTCTTCAATCCCATATGGATCCTAGGAGGTTATGATATGAGCAAAACGATATTAGTGTATGCCGAGAACCGGGATGGGAAGCTGCGCCAGGTTGCCCTCGAAACGCTTGGCGCGGCTCGCTTGATTGCAGGTGACGGTGACAGCATCCGCATTCTGGTTGCGGGCTCCAACATTACGGAGGCTGTATCGGCCCTGAACGCCTATGGTGCCGATACGATCTATACGGTGGAACATGATGATCTGGAAAGCTATAATCCTGAGGCTTATATGGCCGCCATTGAAGCGGTTATCGGTCACGCCAAGCCGGATGCCGTGCTCTTCGGACATACAGCTATCGGCCGCGATTTAGCACCGCTCGTCGCCGCTTCCCTGAGTGCCGGGCAGATTTCCGACGTAACCGCGATCGAGACGGAAGGTGGAGATGCGGTGTTCACTCGTCCGCTCTATGCGGGTAAAGCTTTTGAGAAGCGCGTCTTCCAGAACGGACCGTGGGTGGTCACGGTGCGTCCGAACAATATTCCTGCCGCGGAAGCCATCGAAGGCGCGAGCGCCACCATTGAGGACATCGCTTACCCTGCCCCTTCCCTCCGCTCCGTGGTAAAGGACGTTGTTCGCAAAACGACGGGAAAAATCGACCTATCGGAAGCCAAAATCGTCATTTCCGGGGGGCGCGGCGTGAAGAGCGCGGAAGGCTTCCAGCCGCTGGAGGAGCTCGCGGACCTGCTCGGCGGTGCCGTCGGCGCATCGCGCGGCGCCTGTGATGCCGGCTACTGCGATTACGCGCTCCAGATCGGGCAGACCGGCAAGGTCGTTACGCCCGAGATCTATATTGCCTGCGGCATTAGCGGCGCCATCCAGCATCTGGCCGGCATGAGCCAATCGCGGGTCATTATCGCCATCAACAAAGACCCTGAGGCACCGATCTTCAAGGTGGCCGATTACGGCATCGTCGGCGATCTGTTCGATATCGTTCCTCTGCTGACGCAGGAATTCCGCAAAGTCCTGGTATCGTAAGGCTTCTTAACGATAACGGTTTATCCCACGATAACATGTCCAAAAAGGCTGCCCAAAAGGTCCAAGGGACCTGGGACAGCCTTTTCTTCGTACGTTTTGCCGTAACAATGCCCTGCGACTATGAATCATTCCTGGGGGGCTGCCTCGTCAATTAGATATACAACAGGCTCAATCGTATCAACTTGTAGAACCAAACCGCTTCAGCAGCTTCTGCTGATGGGCCGTAAACGCTTCTTCCAGCGAAATCCCATATAGATCCGCCAACAGTGAAATGTTGCCGAGCACGTCGCCGATCTCCTCCACCAAATCCTGCTTGAGCTGTTCCCTGGATTGGACCTCTTCGTCGGGGCGGTCCCTGCCGATCTCATAAGCGCGAACGGCACGCGCCGTTTCCCCTGTCTCCTCCATCAAAAACCCAACCCGAATAAAGGGGCCGTACTCGGTCCAGCCTCGCTCTCCATAAAATTGTTTAATCCATTGCTGCGCTTCATTCATATCCATACTTGTGCTACCTCCGCGATTCCCTGGGATGACTAAACCTTTACTTTTTACACAATTCAAGAACAAACTCATGATAATGCTAACATGTATGCCATAAAATAAGAGGTGCCATCTGATGACCATTAACAATATTGTTCATCGACGCCATGACATAAATCACTATATATAGTATAATTACACGAATAAAATATCAACATCTTGTCAAGGAGTGTGCGAATTGAAATCCATATGTGTATTTGCAGGATCAAACATGGGGGAACATCCAGACTATAAAGCGAAAGCTGCCGAGCTCGGCAGACGCATTGCCCACAACCAATACAAGCTCGTGTACGGCGGCTCCAAAATCGGATTGATGGGTGAAGTGGCTAACGCCGTTTTGCAGCATGGCGGTGAAGTTGTCGGTGTGATGCCAAGAGGACTGTTTAAAGGCGAGATTGTACATACCGAGCTGACCCAGCTCATTGAAGTAGCGGATATGCATGAGCGCAAAGCGACGATGGCGAAGCTGTCCGACGGGTTTATCGCCATGCCGGGCGGTTTTGGAACCTTTGAGGAATTGTTCGAAGTATTGTGCTGGTCGCAAATCGGAATTCATCAGAAACCGATCGGGCTCCTGAATGTCCGGGAGTATTATGAGCCGTTTATGAAGCTGATTCAGTACAGTATTACGAAAGGTTTCTCCAACGCCTCCCACCTAAACCTGATCAACCTCTCCGATGACCCGCTCAAGCTGCTCGAGCTCATGGATAGCTACACCCCGCCGGCACTGGACTTGAAGTGGAAGGATTTGGATTAAGGAGCGTTTGCGGAGAATAGCGATCTTTCCCCCACATTCAGGGAGGAAGTCTTGTACTCGATGTTGGTTGATACGTATTTAGGATCCTCTACAACAAATCGACCGTATCCGCAACGAAGGCACCGGACTCCCGGTGCCTTTTTGTTTTTGCAATATTGATGGTGGTAAGTATTAAGCAAAACCGCCGTTCACGCGGATCGTTTGGCCTGTGATCCATTTCGATTCTTCGCCGGCCAGAAAGAGGACGGCCCCTGCAACATCATCCGGTTCCCCCATACGTCCGAAAGCATTCATGTTTGCAATTCCCGTGATTTGTTCTTCCGATTTGCCAATTGTAAAGAGCTCCGTATTAATCGGTCCGGGCGCCACTGCGTTAATTGTAATTCCTTTGGGTCCGAATTCTTTGGCTAACTGACGCGTAAACTGCTCTACAGCGCCTTTCGTGCCTGCATATATGCTATACGCCGGGAACATCTGCCCAACCACCGACGTCGAGAAATTGATGATACGGCCGCCCGAATTCATATGGTGAAAAGCCTGCTGGATCGCGAAATAAGTCCCTTTCACGTTAATCGCAAACTGCTGATCGAAATCTTCCTCCGTCATGGCAGCAATCGGCTTGGTTGTCATGATGCCGGCATTGTTCACGAGAATATCGATACCTCCATACGCCTCGATCGTTTCACTAAACAGTCGCTCAATCGCTGCTACCTGACGAATATCAGCTTGAATGGCCCGGGCTTCGCCGCCGCTTTGCTTAATGGCGCTCACCACTTCCTCGGCTTTATCCGGGCTGCTCGCATAGTTTACAACTACTTTAGCCCCGTTCTCTGCAAGTCTCTCCGCAATTTCACGCCCGATGCCTCTTGAGGCTCCCGTTACGATAGCTACCTTGCCCAGTAAACTCTTAATCATGATACAACCTCCCGTATATGAATTAGGTGCACGGATATCTCATCGGATGGATCCTCTGATCTGTAGATCATTTTTTGTAATTTGATTATATGTCTACACATTACAAATTACAAGTAACAATTTTATATTTCTGTCACTTGTAATTGGATATATACAAAAAAGACGCTATCCCATGCGAGTATCGCCAAGAATAGCATCTTTTTAACGGTGGTCTCGCTGCCCCAGCTCCGAAGTCTGTTCGGAAATGCATAACGGCCGCCTCAATCCCTGCTTAGTTCCCTCTGACTATGATTCTCTTCCGTTCACTGTTTCGCGATTCCGGATAACAATATGGCCCACACCGAGTCAAAATCGGATTCAATCTCCTGCGAGGTCCACTGAGAAGCATGCGCCGGATGATGAAACAGGGACGTTGCCATGAAAAAGGCTTTTGCCACCGACTCCGGCTGGCCCGGCTTAAATTCACCGGTAAGCACCCCTCGATCGATGATCTGGGCAATCTGTCCGATTAACAGCTTTACATGCGTATCAATCACCTTGACGGCTTCCAATGTCACGGTCGTATACATGGCAAACATCTCGGGATCCTCTAGGACATAAGCCCGTTTGGCCCGGATGAGGGTATCCGTCCATAACCGCAAGCGTTCGGTGGCACTGCCATCCGTTCCGTCTGCAATCTTCTGTAACGGATCCGCAATCCGGTGCAGCCACCGTTCCGTTACGGCTTCCCTCAGAGCAGCCTTGCTGGGAAAATGCCGATACAGGGATCCATGGCTGACTTGAAGTGCCTTGGCAACATCGACAACCGAGGTTTTGTCAGGACCATAGCGCCGAAGCGTCTGCTCGGCCGCGTCCAATATGGCTTCTTTCGTTAGTGGTTGGTCATGTGACATAGGTTCAATGAGCACCGAACCGGGACTTACCATTCTCCGCCCGACTGCCCATCTTCACGCCCCCTCTCTGTTGAACACATTATAACAAACCAGCATTCAATATCAATATTGAACTTTTGTTATTTGTTATAACTGGAGTCCCCGCTTTATTCGCTTGATCATCCCCCCTCTATTTGTCCGATCCACGAAAAGCCTCCTCCTCCATGAATACCATCCTCCGTGCTCTTGTAAGGGAGGAGTTTTCATGGGATCAGTGAATCCGAAGCAACCTGTTCCCTGACGACAGGACCATCCCCAGCTAAAAAATAGAGGAAGCCGGCACATTGCCAGCTCCCCCACCTCTTACCTTCACTTTTCTATATCTTACGAATGCTTAGCAGCGAATTGCCGTTCTTCATAAACTCATAAGGCACTTTAACTTCTGCTACCCGAAAGCCTTCTGCCTCCAGCTCTTGATTCAGGCGCTCCAAATGAGCGTAACGATTCCCCGACAAATCGGTCAACGGAAAGATGCGCACCTCTTCCGAGGCAACCCGCAGCAGCTCCCGAATCGTCTGGACATGAAAGCCATAATCCAATCGGTCACTGTACATAAACAGAAAATGGGCGGACAGCACCAGGTGAAACTGATCGCTATCAAAAGGCAGCTCCGGCAGTACCGCAGCGACATAGCGATCCGGAAATTCCCTCATATCCTGAACGCAATCACGGAGCGCTTGCTGGCGATGCTGACGAAGTCCCTCCACATCACCATAATAATCCCAGATATAATTACTCTTCGCCCGCTCCATCGTTTCCATCGCATGCCCGATATCCTGCAGTCCCTTGGCCTCCAGGTCATCCGGCTTGTGGTCGTAGGCAATATCACTAGCCGTTATATCGAGACCATGCTTCGCACCTTGAGCGGTGAACGAACACGCGCCGGAAGGGCAATCCAATACACTTTTGTCGGCTAGGTTCGACATTTCCAAATCAAACATATGCGTGTACTCTTCAAACGTGCGGCCAATGAATACAATCCGGTCCAGTTCCTGCTTGGTCTTGCCTTGACTCTGCTCATCTCTACTCATCTCTTCTCACCTCAGCTATTTATTGCGGGCGCGGGTACGATGGCTACTTCCCCACCTCCGCAAGGTTATATTACCATAAGATGGAATGAGTGGTTGTTAACCACATATTATTTACAGAAGCCCAACTCCACGCCGCCTTCAACCGTTCTATTTATACTATAATATAGATAACTAACTTTTTTCGAAGGGGATTTCCTTATGCTGCCTTATCCTACTGCTACGACTAGAGAAGAGAAAATGAACATCATTCATCAAATCAAAGATCGACTCCTTCAGTTGCACGGCGATAACATTTTGGCCATTGGCCTGTACGGTTCGATTGCACAAGGGATTGACGGTCCTTACTCGGACATTGAACTTCGGGTTGTTACACAGGACGGTGTCTCCCTGCCCGGACACGAATTCATATACCCCCCTTTCAAAATCGAAATCGGCATGAAACAAAAACAGGATATACTCATGGATGCAGCGTCAGTGGACGACTCCTGGGCGATTACAGCGGGCGCTTATGTCCATCTACAGGAAATTTACGATCCGGCGAACCTGCTTGCTGAGATTCGGAAGCTGCCCCTTCAGGTTTCAGACGAAGCCATCAAAGAAACGATGCGGGAATTCATGATTTGGGAACCCTACGAAACGATGGGTAAAATACGAAACAACGTCCAATCCGGTAACTTAGGCTACCTTCCGCTTGGGGCCAAGGACCTGACCTGGCAGACGGCCAAGCTGATTGGACTTGCCAACCGAACGTTTTACAATACAAGAGCCAAGACATTGGAGGAATCACTGTCCCTAAAATCCAGGCCTTCGGGATACGATGAGCTGGCACAATTGGTGATGCGGGGTCAGCTTCTCCAGATCGATCATGTGTATGAGCTTTGCGAACAGCTCTGGACCGGTCTGAACGCATGGTATGAAAAAATGAATATTGAATATAAATCAAAAGAGCTTCCATTCTGATGGAGGCTCTTGCTTTGTGTTATGCATGGAATGCTGATCATTCTCAATCTTATATTGACACATGTCATATTCTGGAACTACGCTGTGTAAGAGCCGATTTCTTACATACGATGAAAGATCGCTTTACGAAACGCCTGAATGATCCTAAAAGGAAGTGAGTACTTATCATGCAAATTCAATTGAGTAGACCGCCGGATTACAGACCTCCTTATTGGCTGCCGCTTACAACCATCCTCACCGTCATACTCGTGATCTCCCTCATGCTGTGGTTCGAGAAGCCGCCGGAAGCCAGAAATATCGATGCGCCCGCAACCGAGTTCTCTGCCGAACGCGCGATGGCGCATGTCGAGCGCATCGCTCAAAAGCCCCATCCGATGGGTTCGCCTGCCAATGCGGAAGTCAGAGCTTACTTGGTAGAACAGATGAAGCAGCTCGGCTTGAACCCGGACGTTCAAGAATTTAATGGCCGACTAACAACCAAGTACATCGACGCCGACATTCAGCTTACCAACATTCTGGGCATCATTAAGGGCACCGGATCGGGCAAACCACTCCTGCTTATGTCCCATTATGACTCGGTCCCTACCGGACCCGGAGCCAACGATGCTTCGGTAAGCGTAGCTTCGTTGCTGGAGACGGCAAGAGCGATCCAAGCCGGACCTCCGCCGCAGAATGACATATGGATTCTGCTGACAGACGGGGAAGAGAGGGGTCTGCTGGGGGCGGAAGTGTTCTTCCGTGACCCACAGCACCTTGAGGTTGGCATGATTGCCAATTTTGAAGCCCGGGGATCGAAAGGCTCCTCCTTCATGTTCCAGACCAGCGACAGCAATAGTCGGATCATTGAAGAATACGCACAAGCCGTATCCAATCCTGTCAGCAACTCACTGTTGGTGGACCTCTACAAACAACTGCCGAACGATACCGATTTGACGGTGGCGCTTGAGCATGGTCTCCCGGGACTAAACTTTGCCTATGGCGATGGGTGGGTCGCTTATCATACCCCGATGGACAACACGGAGAACGTCTCCCTTGAAACCATGCAGCATCAAGGCGAGAATGCGCTGGCCGTGGCAAAGCATTTTGGCAATCTTGATTTGACCAACCTGGCTTCAACAGACGACCGTATTTATTTCAATCTATTTGGCCTGCTGATTCATTACCCTGCAAAATGGGCGATCCCGATCACCGTGGTGTTCGCGGCGATATGGATGGCATTCGCGGTACTGTTTGCCCGTATCTCCAGACTCTCCCTTAAGGGAAGTTTGCTAGGCCTGCTAACCCCGATTGCAGCCATCGTGCTCTCGGCAGCGCTAAGCTTTGGCCTGTGGTCGCTGGTTGATACGTTGTGGGCCGGCAAAATGACGCAGCCCACAGGGGCAACCTATGATTCGCTTCTGTACAGTGTCAGCTTCATCCTGGTAACCTTCATCGTTCACGTTGCGCTCACCCGCTGGATCGTGCGGAAAGTGAATGAATTGGAGATGCTGCTGGGAGGCTCATTCCTGTTCCTGGTGCTGCTTGTCGGCTCAACCTGGTTCCTGCCGGGCGCAAGCTATTTATTTGCGATTCCGCTGCTGGTCCATTACGCGGCACTGACATGGGCGGCATTTACCCGGGACCCGATCGAATCCTTAAACCATCCGGCTGTCGTACTGGGAACGTCCCTGATCCCTGTTCTGATGTTCACTTCGGTCTTTCATATTGTGTTCCTTATGCTGCCGCCAGGGATTCACCTATTCAGCGTGGTGCTGATCGGGCTCATTCTTGCCCTAATGTCCCCTGCGGTACGAATGCTCGCGTATGCCTGGAAATGGGTGCTGCCGGCTGCCTTCATCGCCATCATCGTTCTGCTCGCCATCGGCTGGATCCAGGCCGAACCGGGACCGGATCGGCCGGTTTACGGGAGCTGGTAAGCATTGCAGGCACCCTACCTGCTGCTTCATGCTTGAGGGTGTGAGACCCGATAAACGCACCATGATCTCCATGCCAAACAAGCAAACGCGCGAAGCGCGTTTGCTTGTTTTTTGACATTGGATCGATTCCGCCCCCGTTACTTCACGATATTTTGCCAATGCGGAGGTAGTTCATACGTCTTCAGATGTTTGTATTCCACCAGCTTGACCATACCGCCGGGAATCGTCGGAGCCACTTCAAACACAAGCCGATCCTTTCCAACCGAAATATGGGGACCAACCGTTGGATTGGCCTCAAGCGTAATGATGAAATGGAAACCGCGGAATCCGTTCACCCTCTTCACTTCGGTCACATCCACAAAGTATGGATAAACCAGCGGCTGCTCCTTCAACGTGTGAATATAATGCCCGCGAACCGCCTCATCGATATGAGGAAGCAGAATAGCATCAGCATATCCTGATATTGCAGCTGCGCACTATCCTTCTTCGGTGAAGAATAGGTCTCCTCGGCATAGGACGGCAGCGTTATACCCATAACCATAACGATGGCAAGAATTAGGCTTATGAAGCGTTTGTTCATATTCTCCCTCGCCTCCTGCAACAGCTCTTTATCTTTAGGCTACCCCAACCGATAGAATTGATGTAACACCCATGAAACGAACGTGATCCGCGATATAGATTAATCAGGGGACGTGCGATATGATAGGTGGAAGGAATGATATCGTATCAGCTATGCCTTCCTTATCACATTCATCGTGCTTGTCCCATGGACACGGGGAGGATAACCATCAACATGAAAAAAAGGATTATGATCATGTCAGCAGCAATTATTGCATTTCTAGTTCTCATTATTGTCGGAGCAAGCTTCTACTTCTATAACGTCGCTATTGCCCGTGCCGACAAGGGCTTTCTAAACGGCAACCCGGACCTGGAAGCCAATTCGAATATCGACAATCCCTTTGCGGACAGCAAGGATTGGTGGGCCCAGCAGAGCTTCGAGGAATGGAACCTTACTTCAGACGACGGTCTGAAGCTGCATGCTTACTATTTACCTGCCAAGGTATCAACGGATAAAACCGTCATCATTGCTCATGGCTACTCCGGGCATTCGGAGCAGATGAGCGGATTCGCCCAAATGTACCATAAGGACCTGGGTTACAACGTGCTTCTGCCCGACGCGCGAGGTCATGGACGAAGCGAAGGCGATTACATCGGCTTCGGCTGGCCGGAGCGCAAGGATTATCTGAAATGGATCGATCAAGTCATCGAGCATACGGGTGAAAGCACGCAAGTTGTCCTTCATGGAGTATCCATGGGCGGTGCAACGGTCATGATGACCAGTGGCGAAGAGCTTCCTCCCCAGGTAAAGGCCATTGTTGAGGACTGCGGATATACCTCGGTGACAGATGAGCTGAAATATCAGCTGAAGCGCATGTATAAGCTGCCGTCCTTCCCGCTGGTTCAATCCACGAGCCTGTTGACCAAGATCCGCGCCGGATACTCCTTCGGCGAAGCATCCGCACTCGAACAGGTGAAGAAATCCAAAACACCGACGCTGTTCATTCACGGCGGCGGCGATTTGTTCGTACCTACCGAGATGGTGTATGAGCTGTACGAGAATGGTCCGGAGCAAAAGAAACTGTTCATCGTACCCGAAGCAGGTCACGGCATGGCGCGCCAGTTCGATCCCGAGGGGTATGACCGCGAAGTGACGGAGTTTATTGGTGCGTATGTGCAATAAGAGGAAAAAAGAGCAGTCCATGTTGGTATTATCCCCTCATGGTAGACAGTGAAAAAAGAGGACATGTTACAATGAACTC
>NZ_QLYT01000075.1:0-789 GCF_003269305.1 Paenibacillus sp. MDMC362 | reverse complement strand
ACATTTAATTCAACACGACACCGCGTTAATATTATATAATATTAGTAAATAAACCGTTCGGAAGGGTGTTAAATATGTTGCGTTCTAACCGAGAAAAACAGCAGGCTTACGAGTTTGTTTCGATTGAAGAATTGGTTCCTCAAGATCATCTGCTCCGTAAAGTGGACAAGTATATCGATTTCTCTTTCATCGACGAAAAGGTCCGTCCGCTTTACTGTGCTGATAATGGGCGACCAGCCATCGATCCTGTCGTGTTATTTAAGATGATTTTCCTCGGTTATTTTTACGGCATCCGTTCAGAGCGTCAACTGGAACGCGAGATTCAGACGAATCTGGCATACCGTTGGTTTCTTGGTTTGGGATTGACAGACAAAGTTCCGGACCATACCACTATTAGCTGGAACCGACGGACTCGTTTCAAAGACACTAATATCTTTCAAGATATCTTCGATGAGATTGTGCTGCAGGCAATCGAGCATCGCATGGTCGGCGGACGAGTCCTGGTTTCGGATTCCACGCATGTGAAGGCCAATGCGAACAAACACCAGTACACCAAGCAACAGGTTCTACAAAACACACGAGATTACATGGACGAACTCAATGGCGCAGTAGAAGCCGACCGGAAGGCGCATGGAAAAAAGCTTTAAAATCCAGAGAGGATGTGGTCGAGAAAAAAGAAATCAAAGTGAGTAAAACCGACCCGGATAGCGGTTATATGATTCGCGACGGCAAACCGGAAGGATTCTTTTATTTAGATCACCGGACCGTTGATCTAAAATACAATCTGAT
>NZ_QLYT01000074.1:0-15106 GCF_003269305.1 Paenibacillus sp. MDMC362 | reverse complement strand
GGGAGAACGTGGGGGCTTTAGGGGCCATGATCCCGTAAATTCTGGACAAACGATATTGACAAAGTTTAACTACAGTTGTAGTATTAATTCGAAACTACAAATGTAGTTTATAAATTAAAAATTATAGGAGAGGAGAATTACCACATGAAAACAGCAACGAAAGTAGCAATCGCGACACTAAGCAGCATTTTATTAATGGGTTCTTCCGTAAACCTCGCGGCGAAGGCGCAATCCTACGAAAAGACCCAAAAAGCTACTGTCAAGAAAGAAGCCGAAGCAGCCAAGCCTATCTCTGCAGAGGAAAAAAAGTATATTGAGGCTGAGATCCAGAGAGTAAAGGAGTTGACCCAAGAGTCGGGTGATATGTATGTCCTTTATTATAAGTACCCAAAATTAAATAGCGGATTTGATATCAGCTATTGGGGAGGGATACATGAATTCACTTCATACGAGGACTACTTGAAAAAAGCCTCAACTCTAAAGGGGTCCATCTTGAAGCAGCCTGCCAACCTGCCAAAGGGATACAAGTTTTTAACAGCGGTCATTGAAGGTCCGACCGAAGGAAAGTTCGTTGATGAAGTAAGGGCCGAAGGCAAGAAGAGCGGAAAGCCCATCTATGCGAAAAAGATCGATTGGAAAGAGGCGGTAACCATTCGTCTTAAATATACGAACGGAGAAGACACGCTGGGCTTTTCCAAGTATGCGGCAGACTCGGAGGGAAGCAAGAAGAAAGGTTTCTTTAATGATAAGCTGCCGGCTCATGTCTTTCCAAAATACGTTTTTTGGAATGATGGCGGCACATTCGAATACAGCATTTCAACCTCCTCTTTGGATATGTCCAGGAAACAGAAGATCGAACTTCTAAAAGCAGCCGTAAAAAAATAACATTTTGAGCCAGCTGTAGGTTTTCCCAGACAGGTGCTAAAAACGAGGAGATTGCGCTCTGACAAATAAGTTGACATTACTAAACTACAAATGTAGCATGTGTGTTGTAACTACATATGTAGTCTGATTAAATTGACTTTGGAGGTTTCAAGCATGAATCAAATACCACCGATTACGGATGCAGAGCTGGAAATTATGCGCGTATTGTGGGTAATTCCAGACTGCCCTTCCAGCGAGATCGTGAAACAAATGACGGATCGAATGGGCTGGAGCCCCAATACGACCCGGACGCTTCTCAGTCGTCTGGTGCAGAAGGAAGCAGCGGGTGCGAAACTGGAAAAGGGTTCAAGGCGCACCCAACTATTTTATCCGATCATCAGCGAGCAGGAGTATCTGCAGTCCGAAACCAAATCCTTCATGAAAAAACTTTATGGGGGAGCTTTAAAGCCGATGCTGGCCAACTTTTTGCAGGACAAAAAACTGAATGCGCAAGAAGTCGAGGATTTAAAGGCCTTGTTTGACGAAAACCGCAGCGACGGGGAAACAGAAAAGAGAGAGCCCTGATGAGTTCCGCATTGTATGAAAATTTATTGGCTTTTTTCGGCTGGGTGATTCGAGGCTCGTTTATGGCTTCCATCCTGATCGTGCTTGTCCTGGTCTTGCAATTTCTATTAAGAAACAAGATTGAGGCCAGATGGAAATATTGGATTTGGCTTCCTGTGGCCATTCGTTTGCTGCTCCCTTGGGCCCCGGAATCCTCGCTTAGCCTATACAATGTTTTGTCCCTGGACGCCATAGCGCCCGGTATTCATCAACAAATACAGGTCTCATCGGGTGGGAAGGAAGCGGGGAGAATAAGCGCGGCGATTCATGTTGAGCGCTCTATAAACCCGGAAGCAAGCGGGACTTCGGAAGTACCTGCTCCATCCCTTGAATCGGGACCCGTGCAGGACAGCGGTTATTGGTGGAATGGGTTCAAGCAGATAGGCTTCACCAATATACTGATGTCGGGTTGGCTTGCGGGTGTGCTGATTCTTGCCGCGAAAACGGTATACGACCAGTTTCGATTGAAACAAAGCCTGCGCACGGGCCGAAAAATAGATACGCCTTTTCTATTGGCAGTGTTTCACGAGACAAAACAGCAATCAGGCGTGAAGCAAACCGTGCAGTTTGTAGCCAGCGAGCGAATTTCTGGACCTGCCGTGGTCGGTTTTAACAAACCGGCGATCGTCATTTCGCCCAGTCTGCTCATCACGCTGCAAAAGGATCAACTTCAATATATTCTCGCGCATGAGTTCGCACATATTCAGCGGCGGGACGTCGCAGTGAACTGGTTAATGCATATCATCCTGATCATCCATTGGTTTAATCCGTTATTATGGCTAGCCGTACATAAAGCGAGACAAGACCAGGAGATGGCCTGCGATGCATGCGCCTTGAATCGGATGAGCCCGCAGCAGAACAATGCATACGGACAAACGATCATCCATGTGTTGGAACATTTTTCAGGAAACCAACGCCAGCCGGGGCTTGCCGGCCTGTCCGCCACGCATAAACAAATGAAAAGGAGACTTACGATGATTAAACATTTTCACAAAAAATCCTATCGCCTGTCCATTCTGGGGATGGGGATGATTCTCGCGCTAGGCAGCGTGACATTGGTTAATGCTAAGGAAAGCGATGCAGGGGACGTAACGTCTAAGGCTTCCGTGCAGTCGGAACAGGATGCAAAAGCTGTTGTCAATAACCTGCCGGATATTATCTATCCCGAGGGGGATATAGACCGCGAGCTTTACAAAAAAGAACTGGAAAAGTCCGAAAAAAAAGCAGAAGCAGCAGCCAAGGCTCTAACTCCAGAGGAAATGAAGTATATCGAAGCTGAGACCAATAGAGTGAAGAAGCTAAGCAAAGAGACAGGTGATATGTATGTTCTGTATCATAAATATAAGGATCTTAACAGCGGACTCGACCTAAGTTATTGGGGAGGTATAGAAAAATTCACTGCTTACGAGGACTACTTGAATAGAGCTTCCGCGCTGGAGGGTTCTATTCTGAAGCAGCCGGCCAACTTGCCGGAGGGATTTAAGTTTTCCAAAGCGAGAATTGAAGGTCCAACCGAAGGAATGTTCCTTGAAGAAGTAAGGGCAGAAGGCAGGGAGAGCGGAAAACCCATCTATGCGAAAAAGATAGACTGGAAAGAGGCGGCAACCATTCGTCTTGAATATACGAACGGGAAAGACACGCTGGCCATTTCCAAATTTATGTTGGACTCAGAGGGAAGTAAGAAGAAAGGGTTCTTTGAGGATGACTTCCCGGCGCATATCTATCCAAAATACGTTTTTTGGCATGAAGGCGGCTTTGAATACAGCATTTCAACCACATGGGGTATGTCCAAGGAACAGAAGATCGATATTCTGAAAGCAGCGGTGAAAAAATAACGTTTTGACTCAGTTATTTGGCACGGTAAGCCCATGCAGTCCTAGAAATAGGATTGCATGGGCTCTTTTATTGATCATGACTTCTCTGCAGTCCAAAACCAAGCTGGTATTAATTTTTGGTCTTGCTATTTTTGTGATGCGGGGTTAGAATGTGAGTGATTTAACTTGTACGTACATGTATAATATTGTTGATATTTATTGCTTATAGGTATGTACAAGTTAGTGAGCAAGCATTCATACAGGAGGCGTTATTATTATGAAATTGAAACCGCATTCTTTTTGGTTCGTCACCGGAAGCCAGCACTTGTATGGTCCCGAAACGCTGGAGCAGGTGGCCGAGCATTCCCGCATCGTGGCAACGGAGTTTGATAAAGATCCTGTATTTACTTATCCCATTGTGTTCAAGCCGATCGTAACGACACCCGATGAAATATACAACCTGATTCTTGAGGCTAACAACGATGAGTCCTGCGCAGGCATTATGACCTGGATGCACACCTTCTCCCCGGCCAAAATGTGGATTGCGGGGCTATCCCAATTGCAGAAGCCGCTTCTTCATTTCCATACCCAATTCAACCGGGATATCCCTTGGGAAACGATTGATATGGACTTTATGAATTTGAACCAATCCGCGCACGGTGATCGCGAGTATGGCCATATCGGTGCCCGTCTCGGCATTGCCCGCAAAGTGGTTGTGGGCCATTGGGAAGACGGGGAGGTACGCGACAGCATTGCCGGCTGGATGCGGACCGCCGCGGCCTATGCCGAAAGCCGCAGGCTGAAGGTGGCCCGCTTCGGCGATAATATGCGCCAGGTGGCGGTTACCGAAGGAGATAAAGTAGAAGCGCAAATCAAGCTTGGCTGGTCCGTGAACGGTTATGGCATCGGCGATCTTGTGCAGTCCATGAATGAAGTCGGCGATGATGAGGTAAAAGCCCTCTTGAATGAATATGCCGAATTGTATTCGATAACCAAGGAAGGGCTTAGCAATGGCCCCGTACGCGATTCGATTGCGTACCAAGCCCGGATCGAGATTGCGCTTCGTCGTTTCCTCGAGGAAGGCGGCTTTGGCGCATTCACGACAACCTTTGAGGATCTGCATGGGATGAAGCAGCTTCCGGGACTCGCCGTACAGCGTCTAATGGAGTCGGGTTACGGCTTCGGCGGGGAAGGGGATTGGAAAACAGCTGCCTTGACCCGTGCATTGAAGGTGCTTGCGGGCAATAAAAGCACTTCCTTCATGGAGGACTACACCTATCACTTCGAGCCGGGGAATCATATGATTCTTGGATCGCACATGCTGGAGGTATGTCCGACCATCGCATTGGATAAACCGACGCTGGAGGTTCATCCGCTCGGGATTGGAGGCAAGGGAGACCCGGCGCGTCTCGTGTTTAACGGCCAGGACGGTCCAGCTGTGAATGCTTCCCTGGTTGATCTCGGACACCGCTTCAGACTGCTGGTGAATGTGGTGGATGGCGTCAAGGTTGAACAGCCGATGCCGAAGCTGCCGGTCGCCCGTGTGCTGTGGAAACCGCAGCCATCCCTTCGCGAGTCTGCGGAAGCATGGATTTTGGCTGGCGGAGCGCATCATACCGTTCTCTCTTATGCCATGACGGCAGAGCATTTGAGCGATTGGGCGGAGATGGTCGGCATTGAAGCGGTCATTATTGATAAGGATACAACGATACCGCGCTTCAAGAACGAGCTCCGTTGGAGTGAAGCCGCATACCGTCTGCGGTAACTGGTTCTGTCGGCATTCCCTTGGCCTGTGTTACAATAGCGAGATAACTTAGGATTGCAGGTGATCCTAACATAATGAGTGCGTGAGGCTAGAGGTGAATGATGAATAATAGACGGATACCCAAATATATTGTATTAAAAAACGAACTGCTCTCCTGGTTTGAATCCGGAAGGCTTCAAGCAGGCAAACAGGTTCCTTCGGAGCATGAAATTGCCGACCAGTTCGGCGTAAGCCGCCAGACGGTCCGCCAAACGTTCGGCGAGCTGGAGAAGGAGGGCTGGCTGGAACGGATCCAGGGCAAAGGGACGTTCGCCAGAAATCCCGACCGGCGGGAGAGCGAGCAGGTTAAAACGATCGGTATCATCACAACCTACATCTCGGATTACATCTTCCCGCATATCGTTCGGGGAGCAGAGGCGGAGCTGCGCAGCAAGGGATATCGCCTGCTGCTCTCCAGTACCGATAACAACAAGGAGAAGGAGATGGAGAGTCTTCAGCTCATGACCAGCCAGCCGCTCAGCGGGCTGATTATCGAGCCGACCAAGAGTGCGGAGGGCAACCCGAATTTGACGTATTTCCTGTCGCTGCAGGAGAAGGGAATTCCGTTCTTGATGATCAATGAGAAGTATCGGGAGCTGGAATGTCCTTGTCTGAAGCTTGATGATGAGCTTGGCGGTTACAAGGCCACACGTCATTTGATCGAGAACGGACACCAAGCGATAGCCGGATTCTTCAAGCGGGATGACCTTCAAGGCGTGAACCGGCTGAAAGGCTTCTTACGTGCGCATCGCGAGGCTGGAGTTCCCGTTTCACCGGAGCGGGTGGTTACGTATACAACGGAGCAGAAGGGAAGTCTGCCGTATGATCAGGCCATCCAGTTACTGAAGCAGCCGGAGGAGCAGCGACCGACGGGGTTTGTATGTTATAACGATGAGCTGGCTGTATCTTTAGCGGAGGCTGCCGGTCAATGCGGACTGCAAATTCCGCAGGACGTGTCCATGGTCGGCTTCGATGATTCGACGCTTGCCGTTGCTTCCGGCGTGAAGCTGACAACGATGACCCACCCGAAAACAGAGATGGGAATCATGGCGGCCAGACAATTAATTAGCATGATTGAGTTTCATACCGTGATAGAGGATACGGTGTTTCAACCGGAGCTGGTGGAGAGAGAATCGGTGAAGAAACGGTAGAGATTTAGGGAGAGGGAGTACAGGGTCCGAGTTGCGGACCTTTGTCTGCCAACTTGTACGTACAACTATATTTTTCAAATATAGAGAGGAGCGGTTGTTCATGTTGGAGGATTTAAAGCAGCAGGTGCTGGAGGCGAATCTGGAGCTTCCGAAGCACGGACTCGTTACCTTTACGTGGGGAAACGTCAGCGGCATCGACCGTGAACGGGGACTGTTCGTCATTAAGCCCAGCGGTGTGCCCTATGAGGATTTAAAAGCGGCCGACATGGTCGTTCTGGACTTGAAGGGAAATGTCGTTGAAGGGGATATGCGCCCCTCCTCCGATACCCCGACTCATCTGGTCCTATATCAGAACTTTAAAGAGATCGGCGGAATTGTGCATACCCACTCTCCGTGGGGAACGAGCTGGGCTCAAGCCGGACGTGCGCTTCCTGCCTACGGAACGACGCACGCCGACTATTTTTACGGAGAGATACCGGTTACGCGGCCCATGACCCGCGAAGAAATTGAGGGAGCCTATGAGCTGGAGACGGGCAACGTCATTGTCGAGCGATTCGCGGACCTGGATCCGAACATGGTGCCAGGGGTGCTTGTCCATTCGCACGCCCCATTCGTGTGGGGCGAGGATCCGCATAATGCGGTGCATAATGCGGTAGTGCTGGAGGAGTGCGCAAAGATTGCAGCCCGGATGCAGCAAATTAATCCGGAAACCGAACCGATGGACCAGACGCTGCTGGACCGCCATTTTTTGCGGAAGCATGGAGTTAATGCCTATTACGGTCAAAAGTAACGATTGTATTCATCATTCATGATTTCATCTGTAGGAGGAAATGAGATGGGGAATAAATACACCATTGGTGTCGATTACGGAACGCAGTCCGGGCGTGCGGTGTTGGTTAATTTGGCTGACGGGCACGAAGTAGCGGATCATGTTACGCCCTACCGGCATCATGTCATCGATGAGTTTTTGCCAGGTTCCGGTAAGAAGCTGGAGCACGACTGGGCGCTTCAGCATCCAGGGGATTATTTGGAGGTTCTGAAGGTATCCGTGCCTGCCGTTATTCAGCAATCCGGCATTGATCCGGCGGATGTGATCGGCATCGGCATTGATTTTACGGCTTGCACCATGCTGCCCGTTGACGAACTTGGGGAGCCGCTCTGCTTCCAACCGGAGCTGGCCGACCAGCCGCACAGCTGGGTTAAGCTGTGGAAGCATCATGCCGCCCAGCCTGAAGCAGACAAGATCAACGCGATTGCCGCCGAGCGAGGAGAAGCCTTCTTGCCCCGCTATGGCGGGAAGATTTCTTCCGAATGGATGATTGCCAAGGTCTGGCAAATTCTTGATGAGGCACCGGCGATCTATGAACGTGCGGACCGATTCCTGGAAGCGACCGATTGGGTCATTTCCCAAATGACCGGCCAGATTGTCCGCAACAGCTGTACGGCTGGTTACAAAGCGATATGGCATAAACAAGACGGATATCCAAGCAAGGAATATTTTAAGGCGCTGGATCCCCGGCTGGAGGATCTGACCGATACGAAGCTGCGCGGAGAGGTCCGTCCCCTCGGCAGCAGCGCAGGCGGTCTTACTGAGAAGATGGCGGAGATGATGGGCTTAACTCCAGGGATTGCCGTGGCCGTCGGCAACGTTGACGCTCATGCCGCGGTGCCTGCGGTCGGTGTCGTCACACCGGGCAAGCTGGTGATGGCGATGGGCACATCGATCTGCCATATGCTGCTCGGTACCGAAGAGAAGCAGGTTGAAGGGATGTGCGGTGTCGTCGAGGATGGTATCATTCCCGGATTATACGGTTATGAAGCCGGGCAATCGGCAGTAGGCGATATTTTTGAATGGTACGTCGAGGAAGCGCTTCCCGCGTATGTAAAAGAAGCTGCGTCCGAGGAAGGAATCGGCGTGCATCAATGGCTTGAGCGAGAAGCGGCTGCCTACAAGCCGGGTCAAACCGGATTGCTTGCACTGGATTGGTGGAACGGCAACCGTTCCGTGCTGGTGGATACGGATCTGACCGGGCTGATGTTAGGGATGACCCTGTTGACGAAGCCGCAGGAAATCTACCGCGCCTTGCTTGAGGCGACCGCATTCGGCACGCGCAAAATCGTGGACGCTTTTCACGAGAACGGTGTCGCGGTGGATGTCCTGTATGCCTGCGGCGGACTGCCGCAGAAGAACCGTCTCTTGATGCAGATCTATGCGGATGTTACGAACCGCGAAATCATGGTGGCTGACTCCAAACAGACGCCGGCGCTTGGCGCCGCGATGTTCGCTGCAGTCGCTGCGGGCGAGGCGCAGGGCGGGTATGATTCAATTATCGACGCCGCCGAGAAGATGGCACGGGTGAAAGAAGAGACCTTCAAGCCGATTCCGGAGCATGTGGAAGTGTACGAGCAGCTGTATCAGGAATACAGCAAGCTGCATGACTATTTCGGCCGGGGCGAAAACGACGTGATGAAGCGGCTGAAACGGATCAAGCAAACGGCTGAATAGGTTCTGTCAGACTAGAAGACTGAATAAATACGGCAGGATGGGATGAAGGAGAGGAACGAACGTGACGGATTACTTGAACGATGCAAAAGGTTTAATGAACCGGATAAGGGAGCTGCAGCCGATGTTCCGCGGACTGGAAACCATGGTGCTTGAGCCCGGCGCTGTGCAAGACGTGCCTTCGTATCTTAAACGGCAGGGCCTCAGTTCACCAATCGTTGTTGCAGATGCGAATACGTATGAAGCGGCGGGTAAAAAGCTGGTGCAGAGCCTGGAAGCCGATGGCCAGAAGCCCCGGCTGTGTCTGATTCAGCCAGATGAGCAGGGCGACGTTGTCGCGGATGAACGCTCCTTGATGCAGCTGTTTATCGAAGTGGAGCCTGAAGGGACAGGATGCCTGATCGCTGTGGGGTCCGGGACCATTCATGACATTACGCGCTTTGTGAGTCATCGGAGCGGCAAGCCGTTCATCTCGGTACCTACGGCACCTTCGGTCGACGGCTTTACTTCGGCGGGAGCGCCGATCGTGGTCCGGGGAGTCAAACAGACCTTTGCGGCCACGGCTCCGATCGCGATCTTCGCCGATCCGGACATTCTTACGAAGGCACCGCAGCCGCTGGTAGCGGCAGGCTTTGGCGATATGCTCGGCAAATATACATCGCTGCTGGATTGGAAATTCTCTTCGACCACGGCCGGCGAGCCCTATGATGAACAGGTGGCGGCCATTACGGAGAAGGCGCTTGAGGCTTGCATTCAGCATGTGGAGGCGATCGGCCAGCGCACGGAGGAAGGGATTCGCATTCTGATGACGGCTTTGATCGAGTCGGGTATCGCAATGCTGCTGTTCGGTCAGTCCCACCCTGCCTCCGGGGCGGAACATCATCTGTCGCATTATTGGGAGATGGAGTACTTGCGCCGCGGCAACCGGGCCCTGCTGCATGGTGCCAAGGTGGGGGTGGCCTGCAGCGAAATATCGAGCCTTTATCACGACGCGGCCGATAAGGGCGTGTACCCTAATGCCGAGCCTGCACACTGGGAGACATATAGAGAGCAGGTTCGGGCGTGGCTGCGTAAGGTCCCTTCGAAGGAGGAGATCGCCGAGCTGCTGCGGAAAGCCGGAGGTCCGTCAACCCTGCAGGAGCTTGGTATTGAGGACGAGCTGTTCCGGGAGAGTCTCAAGGAGGCGCACACGCTGCGCGACCGCCATACCATCTTGAGGGCTTTGAACGAGGCCAAGGTTAGTTAGTTAGAAAAGACGGAACAGTCCATGGAAGTGGATGAATCATGAACCGTAATCGTTCAATAAAACAGTGAAGTTATCATTTTTGTTCTTAACACAGGCATATGTTCGCATCCAAGAAAAAGGGACTCTTTATGATCGAATGATCATGGAGAGCCCCTTTTTGTTGAAAGTCCCAAAAAAAGCATCCAAACAATGTATCATAATCCATCGGTTCTTGTTAGCGGTAGCTTGAATATCACCGATACCCGCCATATCCATAATATCTGTATTTCCTCTTAATCTTCCTTCACATCATACAGCACGCGGGCCAACAGGTCCTGGCTGTAGTTGCCGAAATGCTTGCCGTAAATCGTTAAACCGCGTTTATTAACAGATCGCTCGTTAACGGCGATCCTGAAGGTGAGCTCGCTCTTGTAATCAAGCTGAATCTGGTTCAGACCGACATCCGAAATACGGCATCCATCGATAAAGCTGCCTTCCTTGTTAATCCGGATCAGCTTCAGCATGCCGTATTGGTTCAAATGCGGCGGCCACCATTCAGGGTTGAAGGTCCCGCGTTTGTCCCCGAAATCCCCCGGACTTGTCCAGCTGCCAATCTCGATCCCGTTAACGTAAAAGAAAATATCCGACGGATAATTGTCGCAATATCCCGGCGCCTCGGAGCCAAGCTCTAGAGAGAATTGGATCTCGCGGAACGATTGGTTGGACTTCAAATAATTCGGAATCCGGTATTCCAGGAAACCTTCGGTAAGCCAGATGATCTCCGAGTTGATCCGCTCCGGATCGGCGAAATAACGCGGATCATCAAAGTCTCCAATAATGCTGTCCTTGGTCGCAAGCCCGCAGGTCGGGATAGCTTGATAATCGCTGTAATGGCCGACCTGAATCTCCACCTCGTACAAGTTATCAATGTCCTTGCTGCGAAGATCAACCATGAGGGTATCTTTATTCAGGTAGCAGATTTTCTGAATGCCATGCTTCCCGCCAGTCGTATTGATCTCGATCAGGCCGCTATCTTCCAACTTCTTGATATGCATGGTAATAGCGCCGTTGCTGAGATTCAGCCTGTTCGCGAGATCGTTCAGGTTCAAGCTTTGGTTCTTGGCCAGCAGTTCCAAAATTTGAATGCGAATTTCCGAGCTGAGCGCTTTAAAGATATCAAGCCCGCTCATTAAATCTTTAATGTAGATCATCTTATCTCAAACCTTCTTCCGATTAGAGGATTATATAACGATGGTAAATAGTAAAGACTTTTATTTCAAATAATTATAAATCAATATGAGCGCTAAATAAAGATGTCATCTAATTCTTCGTGAATTTGATTGAAAAATAACAATTTGAATAGTCAAAACTCATTTTATTTAAAATTATTATGAAAATAATAAATCAAAATACATTGAGAAATGATGATTTTGAGCAGGATCAAACGAATTTTTAGGGATAAAAGCAATTCATTTCTAA
This sequence comes from Paenibacillus sp. MDMC362, assembly GCF_003269305.1. Classification (NCBI taxonomy): domain Bacteria; kingdom Bacillati; phylum Bacillota; class Bacilli; order Caryophanales; family Paenibacillaceae; genus Paenibacillus; species Paenibacillus sp. MDMC362. The sequence continues at coordinate 3,642 of NZ_QLYT01000074.1, read as the reverse complement.
TTTATATAAATCATTTTATATTTCTATATTTACAGCTGACCTCTCATATGATATTTTATACATGAAAACGAATTCATTCAATATTATTTGAATTGTTTCATAATTATATCAACGGAAGGTGAAGGACTTGGCAGCTGAGAAATTGAAAGCACGTATGATCGTGGATAAGTCGTTTCGGATCGCGCAAGTTGATAACCGTATTTATGGTTCGTTCATTGAACATCTAGGCCGCGCGGTATATGGCGGGATTTACGAACCCGGTCATGAAACCGCGGATGCAGGCGGCTTTCGTAATGACGTGAAGGAACTGATCAAGGAACTGGATGTCCCGATTATAAGATATCCCGGCGGGAATTTTGTATCGGGCTATAACTGGGAAGATGGCGTAGGTCCTGTTGCCGAACGGCCAAAGCGGCTGGAGCTGGCCTGGAGAACGCTGGAGCCGAACGATGTCGGCACGAACGAGTTTATATCCTGGGCCAAGGAAGTGGGCTCGGATGTCATGATGGCCGTGAACCTGGGTACTCGGGGAATCGACGCCGCCAGAAATCTGCTGGAGTACACCAACCATCCCGGAGGCACATACTGGAGTGATCTAAGACGCAGTCATGGTTATGAACAGCCGCACAAGATCAAGACCTGGTGCCTTGGCAACGAGATGGATGGACCTTGGCAGATCGGACACAAGACCTCGACGGAATACGGCCGGCTTGCGCTGGAGACGGCAAAAGCCATGCGGCTTGTCGACCCGACCATTGAACTGGTTTCATGCGGAAGCTCGAGCACGGGGATGCCGACATTCCCTGAATGGGAAGCCGTGACGCTGGATCATACGTACGAGGCGGTTGATTACATATCGCTGCATCAATATTACGGCAACCGCGATAACGATACCGCCAACTATCTGGCCCTTTCCCTGGATATGGATCACTTTATTCATACGGTCAAATCCACCTGCGATTACATCAAGGCTAAGAAACGCAGCAAAAAGACGATGTATCTCAGCTTCGACGAGTGGAATGTCTGGTACCATTCCAATGACGCCGACAGGCAGATTGATCCATGGAGCATTGCTCCGCCGCAGCTGGAGGACGTGTATAATTTCGAGGATGCCATTCTTGTCGGCAGCATGCTGATCACCTTTCTGCGCCACGCAGACCGGGTGAAGATGGCTTGCCTGGCACAGCTCGTCAACGTAATTGCGCCGATTATGACCGAAAACGGCGGCCGTTCTTGGAAGCAGACGATCTTTTATCCGTATCTTCATGCTTCGAAGTTTGGCCGGGGCGTATCGCTGCTGCCAATCGTCGAGTCACCGAAATATGATTCCAAGGATTTTACCGATGTTCCGTATCTGGACAGCGCGGTTGTTCATAACGAAGAGGATGAAGAAATTACGATTTTTGCCGTGAATCGTCATCTAGAGGAAGCATTGGAGCTGGAATGCGATGTGCGCAGCTTTGAAGGCTACCGGCTGTTGGAGCATATCGTGATGGAGCATGAGGATCTGAAAGCGGTGAATACCGCATCCGAGGAAAGAGTAAAACCTCATCACCAGGGTGGAGCTAAGCTTGATAATGGCATGGTTACCGCAAGGCTTGGCAAAGCATCCTGGAACGTTATTCGCTTGAAAAAGGCTTAAGGAAATTCACGGGGCGGTTGAACCATGGACTGCCCCATCTCCCAAATACTCATATCAAATTACACACATTATGAAAGCGCTTTATTTCTGGAGATAGCAGAAGTACGATTTTTGAAGTGTAGGTTTGTATGAACGAACATTAAGGGAGGTCCAGTAGGATGATGAAAAAATGGATGGTTGTATTCATGGTGTTTTGTTTGACGCTGTTTCTGTGGGGGTGCGGTAAATCGAACAATGCCGGCGGCGAAACCTCGGTTCTGGATGGCGGGGCAGGGGAAAGCGCTACGGAGTTGTCGTATTGGACGTTTGTTGAGCTGCATGGACAGCATTTCGAGAAAATGCTGGGTAAATGGAACGCTGAGAATCCTGAACGCCAAATCAAGCTGAACGTGACGGTCATGCCGTATGACGACATGCATAACAAATTGTCTATTGCGGTTCAATCGGGGACAGGGGCACCCGACATTGCGGATATCGAGCTTGGGAAGTTTCCAGATTTCCTGTCCGGCACGCCGCAGCTGGAACCGCTCAATGACGTGATTGATCCATACCGGGACACCATCGTCAAATCCCGAATTGACCTATACAGCAAGGAAGATGTGAATTACGGCATCCCGACCCATGTTGGCGCATCCGTTGCCTTCTATAATACCGAGATATTGGAGGAGGCCGGGGTCAACTATGAGGATATCGTTACTTGGGAGGACTACAAGCAGGCGGGTATCCAGGTGTATGAAAAAACGGGCAAGTTCATGGGAACAGCCGATACAAGCGCAGCCTGGCAAGCTTCCATGCTATTGGCGCAGCAAGGCGCGGATCTGACGGACGATTCCGGCAATCCGATCGTGAATTCGGAAGCGATGGTGAAGGCCATGACGCTGCTCAAGGACTTGCAGGATAACAATGTCATAGCGACCATTGCCGGCGGCCAGCCTGATACCGAAGAAGCATACGGAGAGTTTAATGCAGGAAATTACGCTACGGCCTTTATGCCGCTGTGGCAAATGTCCAGATACACCAACTACATGTCCGATTTGTCCGGGAAAATAGCCATCGCGCCGATTCCGGTCATTGAAGAAGGAATGCCAAGATCGGTTGGCGGCGGCGGAACCGGCACGGTCGTTACCAAGACCGCAAAAGACGTACAGCTGGCGAAAGACTTTCTGGCATTCGCCAAGCTGTCCCTGGATGCCAATAAAGAGATCTGGAACACGCTGGGGTTCGATCCGGTTAATATGGACGTTTGGGATATGAAGGAAGTTACGCACAATGCCGAGAATCAGTTCGTGAAATATTTTGTCAATAACCCGTTTGATGTGTTGAATGAGATCCGGGATGAAATCCGGTTAATCAAATCGACCTCCGCATCGCCTACCATCAACAACGTCCTGTGCACCACGACCTTCAACGAGATTTTTGAGGATGGCAAGGACATTACCGAAGCTCTGAACGATGCCCAGAAGCAGATTGAACAGGAATTGAAATGACACTCGCTCATACGCTACAAAAACGAAGGGCTGCTCATGGAATCGTCTGTGAGCGGCTCTCATTAAAGGAGTAGAATCATGATTAAAAAATTTCTGTACTCGCAAAAGGTTGCTCCTTACGTGTTTGTCCTGCCCTTTATTCTGGTATTCCTCATATTCTGGGTGTTTCCGCTGGGCAGCTCGTTTAGCATGAGCTTTCAGAAGACGCAGCTCGGGCAGGAGGCGGATTGGATCGGCTTGGCTAACTACGGGAAGCTGATGGGGGACGGCGTCTTTCTGAAGGCGGTGACGAACAGCGCGATATACATGATCCTGACGCTCCTTATCCTGATTCCGTTTCCCATGCTGTTCGCTGTGCTGATCAACAATAAGTTTATGTGGGGTAGAGAGTTTTTTAAGTCATCCTTTTTCTTCCCGGCACTGACGTCGGTTGTTGTAGCAGGCACCATTTTTCGGCTGATGTTCGGCGAGATGGAAGGGTCGCTCATTAACAGTATACTGGGGTGGTTCGGG
>NZ_QLYT01000073.1:0-617 GCF_003269305.1 Paenibacillus sp. MDMC362 | reverse complement strand
CCACGCATCCATTCACTATAATCTTTGTATTGGAGTTCAAGTGGTTGTAATCTTTCACCGTTATACAATCGTGAGAAATCTTCGATTAATAGATTTAGCGTCTGATGATCGGAAATAATATGATGCATATCAAATAGTAAAATATATTTGTTCCGATTTCTTTCTTTGACTACTTTAAAACGCATAAGTGGGGCTTTTCCGATGTCAAACGGGCGTACAAATTGCTCCATATCTGCTTCGCTGTAGCTGTCGGTTTCTTCATATTCCACTGGGTAGAATACCTCATCTGCAATGACTTGAGAGGTTCCTTCTTCTGTCATTACAAAACTTGTTCGCAGCGACTCATGACGCTGGATCAGGCGATCTATGGCTTGTTGTATTTTTTCCAAATCAAGGTTGCCCGTTACTTCTAGCGCTGACGCCATGTTATATGCTGTACTACTGCCTTCCATCTGATCCAGAATAAACAATCGTTTCTGTGTAGAGGATGCTGGATAAGTTTCTCTCTGTTCTGCTTGTGGTATTGGACTATATTCGCCTTCTCCCGCGGCCTCAATCTTTTTCGCCAATATAGCAGGAGTTGGTGAGCTAAATATCTCTTTGACTGGCAAACGAAT
>NZ_QLYT01000072.1:0-960 GCF_003269305.1 Paenibacillus sp. MDMC362 | reverse complement strand
TTATTTCATTAGGCAGCTTTCTCAAAATGAGTTCGGTACTGTACCGGACTCATTTTTAATTTTGCCTTTAACCGTTTGGTATTGTAGTATTCAATATATTTTTTCAGTTCTTCCTTAAAATGTTCCACACTTTCAAACTCTTTGTAGTACAGAAACTCCGACTTAAGAATGCCGAAGAAATTCTCTATGACGGCATTGTCGTAACAATTCCCTTTTCGTGACATGCTTTGGAGAATGCCACTCGACTTAAGCGCATGGCGATACGGCTTCATTTGGTAATGCCATCCTTGATCTGAATGAAGGAGAAGTTGGTGTTCTTCTGGCAGACGCTTCAGTCCTGCATCCAGCATCTCGGATACCAGAGAATAGGTTGGTCGTGAACCCAGGGTATAGGTGATAATTTCCCCGTTGAATAAGTCCAAAATGGGCGATAGATACAGCTTTTCTCCAAATAACTTAAACTCCGTAATGTCCGTCACCCATTTCTCATTTGGCGCCCCAGCCGTGAACTGGCGGTCCAGATGATTCGGTGCAATCTTGCCGACGGTCCCTTTATATGACTTATACTTTTTCATGCGAACCAGGCATTGAAGGCCCATCTTCTTCATGAGTCTCTGAACCTTTTTGTGGTTAACTTTCCACCCACGGACGGCCAGTTCATCACGAATACGGCGATATCCGTAACGTCCATCATGTTCCACGTAAATGGACTGGATTTCAGCCCCCAACTCGGCATTCGGATCTGGTTGGTTCATACGCTTTATAAGGTTGTAATAGGTGCTGCGCGGGATACCAGCCAGCTGTACGAGTGCCTTCACCGGATATTTATGCCTTAGTTGCCAGACGGCTTGTGCTTTGTCTTGTTTGGTGATTTTTCCTTGTTTCGAACTAAGGCATTCAACTTTTTTAGATACTCATTTTCCATTTCAAGCTGTTTGATACGTTCTTCGAGTGCTTCGA
>NZ_QLYT01000071.1:0-18800 GCF_003269305.1 Paenibacillus sp. MDMC362 | reverse complement strand
ACTCATTTAATGCCGGACATGCTGTGACTCCTCTGGACTCACAGGCTTGCCAGGCTAGCTCCCTGCCCTGTCGGGGCTTGCAGCTTTCCCGATACGGCTTCCACGAGCACTGCTTCGGCTCGTCCTTTGCTTACAAAAAAGATCATGCCCACAAATGGTCATGATCTTTTTTCTACTCTATAAGCACTACTCTTTTATTGTTACCGTCACGGGAGAGTATTCGGCAATGACGGTTTGTCCATGCACGGATACGCTGCCCTGCGGCGTAAGGTCTTTTTCGGTCATGATGCCCAAAGCGATGGTGAACTTGTTAAACTTGATCGGGATGTTTTTCTCCCGGCGAATCTCCTCGCCGTTCACGTAGAAGATCGCTTCATCCTCGGCACGGTTATACGTAATTTTGTACGTGTTGAATTCCCGCGGTGTAAAATGCGTATCTTCCTCTTTGAAAATGCAGAAGTAACGGGTCTTGTCCGATTCCGGCACCTGCACGCCCGGGAACGGCAGGACGGCATACACGCTGGCATACTTGTCGTTCGAAGCAAAAAAGTCCAGGGCTGCACCCGTGCTGAAATCAAGCAGATTCAACGATACGTAGCCGTCGTACAAGTCGCCGGGAACCGTACCCTGGGTGCGTGCCCGAATTTGCAGCTCGAACGTGACTTCACCGGATTCCGGCACCTCCACCTCTTCGTTGGAATAATACATATGCTTGGCATTATCGAGAATTTGGATTTGATCATTCTGGCGGCTGAGCGGCGCCCGCACGTACAGGATCCCGTTACGGACGATCACGACTGCATTCGGCTCGCGATATTCCCAGAATGAACCGTCCGGCAGCGGGAAACCGCCGATCCTCCAATTCCCGGTCTCGGACAGGATAGAGTGAAAATCACCAAAAACGCGTTGTTGTTCCATCTATTTCCCCTTCTTCCTTACAAAGTCTGAATGATTCCTTGAATGATCAATGACAGGATCAACACGCCGCCGCAGCGCATGGTGGTCATCGTTGACGCACCCATCAGCGGTAAATACGCTTCAGAACGGTTGTTGTCCTTCAGTCTTCCATAGACAAGATACAACGGAATCATCGTAAGCAGTGCAATCAATGCGTACGGCGGGAGCGCCCCGGCCAATACGCAGGCTATCAAAGACAAGCAGGCCAGCAGCAGCAGAACTCTCGAGAAGCTCAACGCTCTTTTTTCACCCCATACCACTACCAGTGTCTTTTTCCCGGCCTGACGATCCGCCTGCCAATGCAAAAAGTGATGATTAAACAAAATCAGCGTTGTCAGCAGCCCAATGGGCAGTGACAGCAGCAGCGCCCGAATATCCATATGTGAGGTTTGAACGTAGTATGCGCCCATCACCGGCAAAATACCAAAGGATAGCAAAATCGCAATCTCGCTGAAACCCTTGCCGCGGTAACCGAATTGAATCGGTGGTGCGACATAGAAATAAGCGATCAGCCCGCCAAGTCCGCCAAAGATGAAGGCCCACCAACCGCTGATCAAACTAAGGATAATGCCGCTCAGCGCCGCAATCCCGAACAGCGTCCAGGTAACGATCTCGAATTTACGGAGCGACCAGACGCCCTTCGTAAGAAAACCGGAATTCGTGGAGATCGCATCTGAATGCTCCTGCGCTTCCGTGTCCGTTCCGTTCTTATAGTCCCACAAATCATTCACCATATTGGAGAACAGATGGGCGGCGCCGCTCCCGATCAAGGTCAATAAAAAGAGGCCTATATGAAATTCACCTGTCCATACATAAGCCCCGAGTGCTCCTAAAGCAACCGGAATCAGCATAACGGGAATCACTTTGATTCGGGAAGCTTTTTTAAACTGTTCAAGGGCATCCACTTGGTTATGCTCCTTTCCTTCTATAATACAGAATAGAACGCCTGCAGGCAGCTGCAGACGTTAACGTTGTGAAACATGGAACTTGCATAAATAAGAATATCATAATTGTCGAACTTTGTAATCCGTTTTGTTAGAACTTGGCTATGCAGCCATTATACCGATGAACGTTCGATCAGCTCGAAGGCAAGCTCCTTGCGAATCGGCTCTTTCCGCTCCCCTTGAATATGCGCATACAGCATCTTGAAGGCCTCCGAACCCATATCAAAGAGTCGGTTATCAATCGTGGTGAGACCCAGCATTTTGCCGATCGGCTGGTTATCGAAGCCAATGACAGCGAGCTCTTGCGGAATGGACAGTCCTCTCTTCTCGGCTTCATAAATCAAACCCGCGGCCACATGGTCACCCGTTACCAATAAACTACTTGGACGTTCCTCCATAGCGGACAGCCGATCCATGATTGCCGCACCGTCTTCCAGATCGATACAGCCATCCAAAATCCATTCCTGGCGGTAAGGCTCTCCGATCTCTTTAAGGACTTCTTTATATGCCACTTGGCGTGCTCTCGTGCTCGGACTGTCCAGTCTTCCCACCGTGAAGCCGATGCGTCGATGCCCCCGCTTTATCAAAAATTGCATGGCACTGCGAAATGCCTCAGCATGGTTTATATATATAGAAGAAAATAATCGTTCGCCCGCATCCTGACAGCATACAATCGGTCCATAAGCACAATAGGCCTCGATCTGTTTCGGAGTTACGGCTGATGATAAAATAATAATGCCGTCAATCTCACGGTTACGCAGCATCTCCAGCACTTCCACTTCCTTATCCGGGGCATACCCGGTTTGGCACAGGATTAGGCGATAGCTAGCGGCAAGCGCTTCTTGGCCGGCTCCCTCCATCAGCAAGGAGAAGTAGGCATGATTAATAAACGGCAGCATGATAGCAATACTCATCGTTTTCCCTGTAATCAGATGAACCGCGTTCATATTCCGGGCGTATTTCAACTGTTTCATGGTCTCCAACACGCGTGTCCGCTTATCTTCCTTGACATAGGGATGATTGTTCAGCACCCGGGATACCGTTGACACCGATACGCCTGCCAGCTTGGCAATCTCTTTAATGTTAGCCACAATCCATCAAGCCCCCTCATCCACCGGTTCCTTCCTGATACTATCATGTTTGCTTTCCCTATTCAAAGGGAGGCAACCCGGGAGTAAAGAGCGGATACGTTCGAGTGCACACAACACCCACGCATTGCTTTTTTAATACGATTACACAATATCACTCCTATGGAGGTATCGGCATGTCAAAACTGTTCAAGACACTGGGAGCTATATGGCTCATCGGCGGTTTTATCGGAGGAGTCATCGTTCATATCATCATGGAAGGCAATTGGTTGACCGGAATTACTTGGCTGATTAGCGGTGCAATCTCGGGCGCACTATTCTACACAGTAGGTGAAATCCATGAAATCGTGTGGGAAAATAATGCCCTGCTCCGGGAAGTATTGCACCGTCTTCCCCAGCAGCCTGGCGATCAGAAACCACCCCTTGGAAATTCCAGGGCTAATCTCAGCGCACTGAAGGGCTATAAGATGAATGCAAAAGATGAACAACGATAAAAAGAAGTCTTGATCTGGTATGCTTTTCATACTTTACACTGAGGTTGGGTGGAAACCTTCATTCATTGTCAGCGTGACCGGCAAGGGCGTGATGGCAAGGGCAAGGCTTCTGCCTTTTTATCATGATTCGTGAAACTTGGATCTTGTCCATTACGTTATCCTTGTCAAAAGGAGCTGATGGAAAAATGGAGACGTTCGGCAGAGGCTGCCTGTACATTATAATGGGTATGGTTGGATTGTTGCTGCTTGCCATTCTATTGGGGACGACGATTACGATCCCTTGGTTCATCTTCATTCCGCTTATCATTATTGCCTTTGCTATAGCTGCATCCAAGAGCAAGCACAAGGATGATGATTAAGCGAACCAGTGGATAAGCCACCAGATGCTAGAGAGGTTGCTGTTCGTCATTTTCGGACCCATATACGAGTTTAGACCATCTTCTCTAGCCACTGTACATGAAAAAGACTCCCTTCATGGGAGCCTTTTTCATTCCATATGATTCCGCTTTATCTTATCGCTTTATTTCGAGATACTCTTGAATGCCTCTGTCTGCTGCTTAATGCCAACCTCGGTGGCAAAACGTTCGATGCTGGATGCTCCAAAGAATCCCTCCACGCCCTTGGTTCTGGACAATACAAACGCCGCGTCTTCAGGTTCTGCAATCGGACCGCCATGGCACAGAATCATAATGTCCGGGTTGACGGCTTTACCCGCATCACAGATCGCTTGAATCTTGTCCACGCAATCGTCGAGCGTCAGTGCCGTTTTCGCGCCTATGGTACCTTTCGTGGTAAGTCCCATATGAGCAACCAGAACATCGGCTCCGGCTTCGGCCATCTTCTTCGCTTGTTCGACATCAAACACATATGGGGTGGTCACCATATCCAACTCATGCGCCTTCCGGATCATATCAACCTCAAGATCATAACCCATGCCCGTCTCTTCCAGATTTGCTCGGAATACCCCGTCAATCAGGCCCACCGTCGGAAAGTTCTGCACGCCCGCAAAGCCCTGCTCCTGAAGCTGCTTCAGAAAAATATCCATGATCCGGAACGGGTCCGTGCCGCAAACCCCCGCCAATACCGGCGTATGCTTCACGACCGGCAGCACCTCGTTCCCCATGTCAACCACAATCTGGTTTGCATCTCCGTATGCCATCAGTCCGGCAAGCGAGCCGCGCCCCGCCATCCGGTAACGGCCCGAGTTATAAATAATGATCAAGTCTACGCCGCCGGCTTCGGCGCTCTTGGCCGAAATCCCTGTTCCTGCTCCCGCTCCCAATAACACCTTACCCGCTGCTACCTCTGACTTTAATTTCGCTAATACTTCTGTTCTTGTTGTCATTGCCATGGTATATGTTCCTCCTTCAGTATAAATACTTGGTGCGTTTGTCTTCCCCTTCTCACTGCCGTTTCATCAGCTCCATCAGTTTATCGGCAGCAGCCACGGCAAAAGCTTGGTCATTAATGTCCGTATTCATCTCGATCAACTCAACGATTTTACGATCTATGCGTAATCTTAACGTATCAAACAGCATCTTATCCTCTTCAGGTCCATGGAATGCTTCCCCTTCTACATCGAGCATCGATACGCCCTTCAATGGGAGCATAAGCACCGTAGGCCCTTGCGAACCATTCAGCTTCTCTGCAATCTTCTCGCCAAGCTGCCGGTTCTCCCCAACCGTGGTCCGCATCAGCGTAACCGAGGGGTTATGCTTGTACAGATTCCGTTCCCGGAATGCCTCCGGCACGGTCTCATGTGGACCGAAATTGACCATATCCAGCGCTCCCGTAGATACGACCTGCGGCACCTTGCAGCGACCGGCTGCTTCCAGCCGATGCGGACCAGCCGCCAAAACGCCGCCCACCAGCTCATCGCACCATTCCGTTGTTGTCAAATCCAGCACACCGTCTATATATCCGGCCTCAATGAGGCTTTCCATCGTTTGTCCACCCGTACCTGTTGCGTGAAATACAAGCACTTCGTAACCATGTAGCTCCAGATGCGCCCTGGCATAATCGATGCAAGGCGTCGTGACTCCAAACATCGTCGCTGCAACCAGCGGCTTTTTATCCAGCGGGGGCGCCGATTCGAACTGAACCATACCGGCGATCCCATGTGCGGCGTTCGTGAATATTTTGGTGGAAAACGAGTTCAGTCCGGATACATCCACGATGGACGGGAACATGATAATATCACTTGTCCCCACATAAGGAGCCGTATTGCCGGATGCGACCGTGGACACCATCAGTTTCGGAACGCCGATCGGTAATGCCCTCATGCCTGCTGTGACGATCGAAGTACCTCCAGTACCGCCGAATGACAGCATGGCGTCGAATTTGCCCTCTGCATACAGCCTTGGCACGATTTTTTCCATCCCTTTAACCAATGCTTCAGTCCCTACAGCCCGGTCCTTCCGGGCCGCGATCTCGCGTATATCCACTCCAGCTGCCGCAGCTACCTCGACGTTAGATACATCCGGCGTGAACTTCGGTTCAAACACACCGCAATGGATCGTAAACGTCTTTAGCCCCAAGCTCTCGATGACGGATTTAACGTATGAAAACTCGGCACCCTTCGAATCAAAAGTCCCCGCAATAGCTACTGTCTTCACCGTGCAGACCTCCTCCATATCACATCTAAAGGATCGCTTGCACCCGTCTGATAGGTCCGGCATAAGGATCCCTACAAGACCATAATACAGCGCTTTCAAATAAAAAGGATCGTATCGATGTATGATCTTTATGTATATTTGTCTTTCATATGCTGACGATAGGATTGGGGAGAAGTTCCCGTGTATTTTTTGAAGGATTTGCTGAAATGAACATAGTCAGGGTAGCCTACCAGTTCGGCTATTCTTCCCAGGGACAGCTTGCTGTGCTTCATGATTTCCTGCGATTTATGAATCCTGTATTTGGCTATATATTCCGGAAAGCTGCACCCCACTTCCCTGTTAAAAAGGGCGCTCAGATGCGTTCGTGAAACATGAATTCGCTCTGCCAGCTCGGTCATTGAAATCGGGCCCCCGTAATTCTCGGCAACGTATTCCTTCACAAATGCAACATAATCCATCGGCTCTTCGAGCCCCGAGAGCTTCTCCATCAGCTGCCGATCCTGCTCCAGATGACCTGTTGCCTTAAAACGATGTGTTGCATCCACGATGGCCTCTTCCGTCGGTGTTCGTTCAAAGCTCGAACCGCCCACGTAACCCATGGCTGACGTGTTGTCATACATATACTGAACATCGATCGGCGTATGGACCGGACCGCCATACACCAGCTTGATCGGCCGTCTGCCCGAAGCGTCACATACTTTAAATATGGCTCTAGCGATTTCCGCCGCCTTCTCCAGCGACCATGCTTTCGTGGTGCCCATCAACCCGCCTGCCGTGACGCCCAAATGGGCGCAGATGATATCGGCTCCCGCATCCAGCATCCACTTCGTCTGCTCCGGAGTAAAAACAAAGGCCATCGTAAACATATCTTGCTCATGAGCAGCCCGGATGGCCTTCACCTCCTGCAGATAGGTGACGCCTTCTTCCTCCAAGGCTTCACGGAACAGTCCATCAACCAGTCCCACGGTCGGATAGTTGATAATGCCGGCAAAACCGCTGCCGCGGATGATGGCCAAGTAATCGGGAAGCTGAATGGTTGGATCTGTCCCGCATAGGCCGAAGATGACCGGTATGTCGCGGACCACCGACAGTATCTCCCGCGAGCCGAATTCCATCACCATTTCATTGCAGTTCGCATAGGGCATGAAACCCGCCAGGGAGCCGAGCCCCATCTGCCGAAAACGGCCCGAATTCAGGGCCAGTATAAGATCAGCACCGCCCCTAACCGCATATTTTGCCGAGATTCCTGCCCCTGCCGCAACGCCAATCAATCGCTCCTGCGTCTGTATTCCCTTATGTAATCGATCCAAAATTTGTTCTCTGGTCGTTATCAAAGCTATCGGTCCCCTTATCTTCAAACTGACCGTCATATATCATCGTTTCCTTATGTCGCTAAACCTATTATAAATGAATATCAATAGAGACGTTTAGTGTAACTGTCCTGCAGTCCCCGGGTAACGGACTCCTCCGTCACGCTATCCTGATTCACATGATCCGCTATGATCTTGGACGGATTCGGCAGCTGTTCGCTTGGTATCCATGAATCGGGATTCCATGCTTGCGAACGCATGAAAGCTTTTGCGCAGTGGATGTAGCATTCTTCGACCCGTACCCCGATGCCAAGCCATGGCCGTTTACCCTGTACGCTGAGCTGATCCATAATGTCTTCGTCCCTAACCAAGACGGCGCTGCCGTTGACGCGCAAGGTCTCTTTCAAACCCGGTATGACAAACACGATGCCGACCCTCGGGTTGGTCAGGATATTCCGCAGCGAATCAAACCGTCGATTGCCCGGCCGTTCCGGAATGACCAAACAGGATTCATTCATCACATGCACGAACCCCGCCCCATCTCCCCTGGGCGAAACATCGCAGTAACCGGATTCGTCCGAAGTCGCCATAAATAACAGCGAGCTCTTGGCAATAAAGTCTTTACAGTGATGATCCAATCGATCAATCGCTTTATGTTTGACCACGTGATTGGACTCGCCGAACAGGTCCCGAAGCTCCTCCTCCGATGTAATGATGGACTGAAAAGGAACTATTGTCATCATAATCGTCCTCCTTATAGTTTCCCATTCTTATAAGAAGACCAGCAGCAAAATACCGACGACAAAGCAGTAATAAGCGAAATATTTCAGATTTCCGCGTGCCATGATGTTCATGAGCCATTTCATCGCAAAATAGGTGCAAATCAGTGTCGCGATGAACGCGATCAGATAAGGGATTAGCAGCGAAGAAACGTCGGGATCCGATGTAATATCCGACACGCCCAGCACCATGCCGCCGAGACTTATAGGGATATACAGCATGAAGGAAAACCGAAGCGCTGTCTCCTGCTTCATCCCAACTGCGATCGACGTAATGACGGTCGAACCGGATCGGCTAATACCCGGGATCAGCGCAACCGCCTGGGCCAAACCCACGATAAGCGCATCCTTGAATGATAGATCATTGTCCAGCTTGCGGCCGCGAAGATTCCTTATCAGCCAAAGGGCGACTCCCGTAAACAACAGCGCAATACCAACCGTACGTACGGATGCGAATATTTCCTCAATCTGGTCTTTGAACAACAGACCGATAATGACGGCCGGAATTGTACCTACAATAATATACAAAATGAACATGAAATCGGATTTATACTCCGGTTTTCGTGTGCGCAAATAACTTAGGCCATTCACGATCAGTCTCTGCAAGTCCTTGCGAAAGATAAATACAATCGCAATCAACGAGGCCGTGTTCGTCAGCATCTCGAACGACAGCCCATTCTGCTCCATTCCCATGAGTCTCTGGGCGACAATCAAATGACCGCTGGAGGAAACCGGAATCGGCTCCGTAACCCCCTGCACCATACCCAGCAACAAGTACTTCAACCACAAGATGAAATCTTCCATAACTCTCCTACTCTCTTTACAACAATTGTATGGCTTAAAAAACACTAGTCTATCATAGCCCAAAAAAATAGCAACAATCAAACCACGAGCGGGCCAAAAAGGTATGTAAACAAGAGAAGCCCCTCTAACCACGGAATTAGAGGGGCTCCTAATCTATTGTTAAGAGGTAATTCCATCATAAGATCTGCAGCTTAATGAAACCTTAAAGCTTCATTAGTGGGACATAAAAAGTTGTAAGAACACCCGTGAACACTATGGTGAGATATGGAAAAAGGCTGCTATTCACAAATAATAGTTCTTATTTCCCATTAATTTCTATTATTCTACAGAAGTCGATCCCAGTGTCACGTCTCGTCACCTCAACAAAAATCTGAGTCCCTATTTGGATCAGATGATCGAGGTAAGTGGATACGTTGTTGATATCATTGAAGAGGAATTCGACGAGGGCATTACTCTTGCCGAAATACACATCGTAGATGATAATGATAACTCCATTATCGGTTTTTACGCCAACACTACCGGTGATATTCTGCAGGACGATTACGTAACGATGCGAGGAGTGCCGGCGACATTTTATTCAATTGAAAATGTAGGTGGCGGAACCACGAATTCCGTTCGTATCGGCGTGTCCACCATTGAGAATACGGAATAGTTTGTTTCTTATAGATGCTCTCTTATACGGTGATACCTGGACATAAAGAAAAGCACCTTTAGCGGTGCTTTTCTTTATGCTTTATAAATGACCAAAATATCGTACGTTCCGTCGGCAGACGAAAGCTTAACATCTTTGACATCATCAGGATGGATATTGTACAGGAACTCATTAACCTGTTCCTGCAAATCGTCCAGATTGGAATCGCTAAAGAGCTCGACTTTTAACGTTTTTAGCATATAAGCACCCCCCACATCAAACTTCGCCGTAAAGTGGGTATTCCCTGCTGGAGTTGAATAAACCGGGCATTTCATCCCTCTAAGTTCATTGGCCATTTGGTTTCTCGTACACGGCTTATCAACACCTAAATTATAATTATGGTATATTGATGGAGTCGTTGTTCGATTTTAGAGGAATTATTATGAAAATAATTTGGTGGTGGAACAGGATTATGAAGGTCAAACACAAACGAATCATTGGGATTACTGCCTTACTGATGTTACTTTCCACCGTTCTCTTCTACGCCATAATTTATATGATGGAACGCCCTGGAGGGTTATCGGATCGGCGCATGTCCCGCGCGCTCGGGCAAAAAGTTACCCTTCATATCCCACTCGGGAAGACCCCGGATAAAGCGGTCGAACGGTTTAGAGGTCCATCGTCGATGGAAGTCATTCACCGAGAACCTGTTAAAGGGGGCACCCTTTTATTTATGAGACGATATAATCAAACGGATAGCAGCAATCTTCAGGTAGAGTATGTGCGTAAAACATGGATTGGATGGAAGTGGGTTTGGGGAGGTGGATTCGGGATCAGTGAATCCCTACAATCTAAATCATCATTCAACTATATGAGCATGCCTAAACTAGATCATCTCTCAACCCCCTTTCCCATGGTTTTTGGAGATATTCTGAATCCTTCGATCAAGGATGTAACTGTCAAGAGTCAGAATAATGGTACATATCAAGCTAAACTGGCGACCGTCGGAAATGAAAAAATGATCTGGTTCGTGTTTTTGCCATCGGCCATTTCCACACCTTTTGATATCGAGGGCTTTAATGATGAAGGAGATCTCATAGCTCGCAAAACAATAACCGATCCGAGAGACAGCGGATCGGTCAATTTAGAAAATGATTAAAAGTTAGTCCGGTGATATTAAGGATGAATGATACTTTTGATTTCGACACTCGTCAATGAAGTCGCACATAAGCCTTCTTAAAATCTCGCATTGACTTGTCTGAGCCCCGTCTCGATATGTTTTTCCCATTGCACTTGCCCGTTCAGCTCCGTCTTGGTCAATACGTTCACACGATTGCGGTCGACACTTTTTCTACAGCAACACGCAACTTATAACTTCTTGAGACAAGAACTTACATTATCTAGCCTTCCTATTTTCGCCAAACTTGGTTGTTGGGTGTACGTCTTGTCATGATAGGCGTCCAAGCAACAGTAGTTCTACGCGGATATACTATGTTGAAACATCACGATACTGCGTGTTCAAATCAACTCCCATTGGAGGAAGGTGATATAGGTGCCATTCAAAACGCGACATAAGAAAATTAGCAAAGTGTACAAAAAAAAAATTATTTTTTCGCGCTGCTTAAAAAAGCGGAAACGCCGCAAAATTCGTGTTTCCAGCGCGCGGTTCGGCTCATTACAGGGCATTCTGGAGGCTTTGGAACAACGGCTGCGACAGGGATTGGCCGACTTGAACGATGTGCAGGTCCAAGCTCTTCGCAATGAACTGATCGCTTTGCAAGCGCAATTTCAAGACTTGGGTATCAATATTTCCCTATTCGAAGCATTACGGGAATTGGCATTGGCGCAAAACAATCGAGAGGATTTCTCCCCGTTAGCGCTGAGCCTCGAATTAAAAGAGATTTTCAATCAGGTCAATGCCTTCGTTCTGACGTTTGAAATTACGGATTCCGCCATTGCCAGACTAGAGAGTGAAATTCAACAAATTCAGATTGATCTTAATCTAATTTTGTCGCAATCCATTCAGGGACCACCGGGACCGCAGGGGCCGCAGGGACCACCGGGACCGCAGGGACCACAGGGGCTTCCTGGCCCACAAGGACTTCAAGGTTTGGAAGGTCCAGTAGGTCCGCAAGGTCCAGTAGGTCCGCAAGGGATAAATTTCCTGGAAGAATTCGCAACAATTGATGGTGGATTTGTTGGCGCTGTCCCCAACAACTCACCGATTCCTTTCAATATGCCGCCGGAAATTAACGGGACGTTCATCTCGCAGACGCCGCCGTCTCCCAATGTATTTCTGGAAGGTGGTCATACCTATCTTATCAATCGGGAGATCGGCAACATCACAGTCACCTCAGCCCCGGTCCAATTCATCTTAACGTTGAACGGAACCGAAGTACCATACAGCTTTACCTCCGCAGTACAAGCGTTGGGCTCGTCGACGGCTGGCACAAGTATCGTCACGACGCCGCCGGGTGAACCGAGCGTCCTGCAATGGGTCAATGTATCAGGTTTCACGGTTAATAACCTTGGAGCCACCATGACCATCGTTACGATTGCGTAGTGCTTTTCATGGCCAGTACCGATTTAGGCAACACATATAACTTCGCTAACGGATCGCCGCGGCGGATCGTATGAGGCTGTAGAGGCTCAAACGCGATCGGCAATCCCAGGTGCTGCTGAACCGATTGCACGGATGGACCTGTTAGAAGTCCCGGATGAACGATGAAATTAGCCTCCTTCATTTCGATCGATTGGATCAACAACAAATGATCATCTGGGATTTTAACAGACCAGCCAAGACGCCATTCTAATGTTCTCTCGCCATTTGGAATGAACATCGAGCGGTAACGTCCTTCGTATTCGTATTCGTGGATTTTATACCAAGATGACGGCTTAACTCCCAATAAAATATCGTCTTTCTGCACCCATTCATCCATATTCGTCAGCTGTTTAAGTCTCGCGAATTCTTCGGGTTTTTCCACCTTCGTTTGAATTTCCGTTAATGGATGTATGGCTACATCGACGGGAGAATAGAGGGTCCAGCCAAGCTCCTTAGCGCTGCGATAAGGCCAGCAGGCTCCCTTGATCCTATGGTTCTTAATCCATCTTGCTTCTTGATCACACGGTTTAGGCACCACAAATTTTTCTTTCTCGGGCAAGATGGCCGCTTGGATGAGTCGGCGAAATGTAATCGTCGTGGTCATTTCCCTGTTCATCTCCTCTATCCTTACCACTCATATTTTGAATCCGATTGTAAATCGGTACGATATAATATGTTGGAAACATGGATTCTGCTATCCGTTGCGTCGTCAAAAATAAGGCGACTGCCCTACTTGATGGAAATCTAGAGGGCGACCAGCCGAGATAGCTTGTCCTTAGCTTCATCCTATTTATTTGCAATGTACTTATTTAACGGATACAACGTCCATATAACGCCAAATATCTATTGATTATTGAAAGTATCTACACCTGTGAAGGAAAAGATGAAAAAAGAATGTGGATGAGAAGATCAAAGAATCATTTTTACTGATATCCTTGATTCTCTTTTAGCAGAAAACATGACTTCTTGTGGTCTATTATGTGGTCAAATAATAAAAGGCTCCCTCTCGGGAGCCTTTTAAATAGCGGTATTATAAGGTTTTTAAGGCCTTACTTACATCATGCCGCCCATTCCACCCATGCCGCCCATGTCAGGCATAGCTGGTTTTTCTGGTTCTGGCTTGTCAGCGATAACCGCTTCGGTTGTCAGGAACATCGCTGCAACGGATGCAGCATTTTGAAGAGCGGAACGAGTTACTTTGGCAGGGTCAACGATACCTGCTTCGAACATGTTCACCCAAGTATCTGTAGCGGCGTTGTAGCCGATACCGATCTCTTCTTTTTTCAGACGCTCAACGATAACGGAACCTTCTTGGCCAGCGTTAGCTGCAATCGTGCGGATTGGCTCTTCCAGAGCGCGCAGAACAATGTTCACGCCTGTTTTCTCGTCGCCTTCTACTTGAACAGCAGCAACAGCGTTGTATACGTTAACGAGCGCTGTACCACCACCGGATACCATACCTTCTTCAACCGCAGCGCGGGTTGCGTTCAGGGCATCTTCGATGCGCAGTTTGCGTTCTTTCAATTCCGTTTCAGTAGCCGCGCCGACTTTGATTACCGCTACGCCGCCAGCCAGTTTAGCCAGACGCTCTTGCAGTTTTTCTTTGTCGAAATCGGAAGTCGTTTCTTCCAATTGGTTGCGGATTTGCTTCACGCGAGCTTCGATGTCTTCTTTGTTGCCAGCGCCATCCACGATGATCGTGTTCTCTTTGGTTACGCGCACTTGACGAGCGGTACCCAATTGATCAATGGAAGCTGTTTTCAGGTCGAGACCGAGCTCTTCCGTAATCACTTGGCCGCCAGTCAATGCAGCGATATCTTGCAGCATCGCTTTACGACGGTCACCGAAGCCAGGAGCTTTAACAGCAACAGCGTTGAACGTTCCACGCAGTTTGTTCACGATCAGCATCGCTTGCGCTTCGCCTTCGATGTCTTCCGCGATCAGAACGAGCGGTTTGCCCTGCTGTACGATTTTTTCAAGGATCGGCAGGATCTCTTGCGTGTTGGTTACTTTTTTATCGGTGATCAGGATATATGGATTCTCAAGAACAGCTTCCATTTTATCCGTATCGGTGATCATGTACGGAGAGATGTAGCCGCGGTCGAATTGCATACCTTCTACAACTTCCAGCTCCGTCAAGAAGCCGCGGGATTCTTCAACGGTGATGACGCCGTCTTTGCCCACTTTATCCATCGCTTCTGCAATCAATTGACCAACTTCTTCGTCAGCTGCGGATACGGAAGCGACTTGAGCGATTTCCTGGTGGTTCTTAACTTCTTTTGCGATGTTTTGAAGTTCAGCCACAGCTGCTTTAACCGCTTTGTCGATACCCTTGCGGATGATCATTGGGTTTGCGCCAGCTGTTACGTTCTTCAGACCTTCACGGATCATAGCTTGAGCCAGAACCGTTGCCGTTGTTGTACCGTCACCGGCAACATCGTTGGTTTTGGTAGCTACTTCTTTAACAAGCTGAGCACCCATGTTCTCGAATGCATCTTCCAGCTCGATTTCTTTAGCGATGGTTACACCGTCATTCGTGATGAGCGGGCTTCCGAATTTCTTCTCAAGAACCACGTTACGGCCTTTCGGTCCGAGTGTTACTTTAACTGCATTTGCCAAAGCGTCTACACCGCGAAGCATCGAGCGACGGGCGTCTTCACTGAACTTAATGTCTTTTGCCATGGTATTACATACCTCCCTAGTGGATTATGAAATAGTGAAACAAAGATATATTCAGGCGTTCATTAGCCTAAGATCGCGTGGATGTCGCTTTCTTTCATAATCAAATATTCTTTACCTTCGTATTTGATTTCTGTTCCAGCGTATTTGGAGAAAATAACGCGGTCGCCTTCTTTAACTTCCAAAGGTACACGTGCGCCGTCTTTCAGGGAGCCACTGCCTACAGCAATAACTTTACCTTCTTGCGGCTTTTCTTTAGCAGAGTCAGGAAGTACAATCCCGAATGCCGTAGTTTCTTCTTGTTCGATCGGTTCTACCAATACGCGTTCACCTAAAGGTCTGATCATGAAAAAATAGCCTCCTTTAAATATGTTGTGATGCTTTTTTCAAAGCTTTATGTATTAGCACTCGACAACCCTCAGTGCTAACAACCAACTTTATGATACTCAAGTTGTCTTAAAATTTCAAGTCCTTTGCATGATTTTCTGATCATTTTTTTGCAATCCGGACTTAGGGAGGGGTTGTCCCCAAACCCCCTTCTCCATTGTATCCATGACCAGCCAAAATATGCCTGAGTCTTAAGGGGCGCTGTACGGCTGGAACTATTGATCCAGTCATCATTCTACGAAAATAAAACAGCCCGAAATCAGGGCCTTCCCTTGAGAAGGGTCCCTCTTTCAGACTGTTTAACGTTCAGCGAAATATCCATCTCCTTCGGCTTAAAGCCTAGGGTCGATTTCTTTTTCTTTCTCCATCTCGAACAGCAGCTGCATCGCAACCTCTTGGTAATCCCCGTGGCTCGGGGAAATCTCGTCATACTTTACCCCAAGCAGGCGCTTTCCAAGCTGGTGCTCGGCGATCGAAGTGAGGAGCTTCTTGTGTGTGTTTTTTTGTTTCAACAGCTTCGCGTATTTGTGCGGAAACCGGTAATCGTAACCGTAAATGATCGAGAGGTATTCGGGATTTCGCACCTTCAGGTAAGGGGCAGCGTTCTCCCGCTCCTCTTCCGGTTTGATCACAACGCCTTCCATTCGGTTCCGGGTCGTCAACGTGGAGAAGAACGCCTCCGCCTGTTCATAGCTCTCCCGCTCGCGCAAATCCAGAACCAGAATCTTGTCGTCATTCAGGAAACGGAACATGGCCGAGGTATTCATATCAGGCGTGACTTCTTCTCCGGTATCCCGAATTTGTTTCAGAATGGCGAACGGCTTGTAGTCCAATTCCGCGTCCCCCGCATAAAGTTCGAGCTGCTTCTTGTACATGCGATAAGCTTCCTCATGCTTCTCGAGCGGCACATAAGCTTTCCGAACATCCCGTATATATTTATATGATTGATAGCTGCTCGAGCCGTGCTTCTCTATAAGCGCGGATTTGGATAGTCGAAACTGTTCATGCTCAAAGCCGCTTGCGTCATAGGCTGTGAGCAGCTGAGCGTAAGCCTCCTCAAAACCCGTCTCTTTCAGAAACCTTGTTTCCGACTCAAGCGCAGCCCCAATCGGTTGAAACTGCCTGTCGATCAGGCCTTTCCCGAGTGCCTTCCATGGCAGCAGCTCCCCATCCAGCAGCATCATCTCGATGCCTTCGGTCTGCATATGAGGCGAGAATCTCTCCAGCAGCCTTTCGTACACCGAAGATAAATCAATCCCGCTGATTCGGTAACCGTTACGGCTGACGGCATAACAGCGCTCCAGGTCCCGGAACAGATAGATGCTGCATCTGGAGCCCATGTATTTAGGCTGGAGCACCACATGTTCAATCCCTTGGTCCTTGTAATAATCGAGTCCTCTTGCAAGGGACTCCAGTTCTCCAGTAGCCAAATCCTTATCCGCCGGCGACATCGTTCCGGAAATAAAATTGATTTTATGCTCCGCGCAATACAACAATCTTCGCTGGGCTTCGCGGTCTAAATCCCGGAGATCGATGCTGCTGCGCTCTGATCTGGCAAACAAATCCGGTAATTGTTCATGAAGGAACGCAGGATCTTGTTCCTTAAACGGCGATTTAAAGCTGCGATAGACCGGTTTTTGACCGATTTGAACGGCCGTCAGCATATGCCCGTGCACGCTTCCCGTATCGATGTGAATTTTGTTCTTGATCCGAAACGGTCTCACCGCGGCGACATGACCGAACACATGGTAAGGATGATTGCTGACCGCTTCTTCGCTTAAGAATAGAAGCTGCTGCTCTGTCGTGACTTCCGGGTTGCTCCGATCCAGACGGAAGGAACGCTGATGGCGCAGGGAAATCGAGTCGAGTTTGCCGACATATTTATTCCGGCAAGGAGCATGGGTTACGTAATAGGAAGGTCCATGCTGACCCACATATCGATAAAATGGCTTAGCCCGGCCTACAAGTTCATCGAAGCGCTGCCGCAGCGCTTCATCTTGGCCTAACATTTCCGTAGAATCAAAGTAGGAACGAAGCAGCTCCGGCTCGGCCCCCTTGATCTCTCCCTTCAGGTACTTATAAACGAAGTTCTCATGATTCCCCATAACGAAAAGGAAATGCTCCATATTGTCGTAGAGGAAATCGATCATGGCCCGGGTTTGCTTCCCTTTGTCGATCCAATCCCCGGCCAGAATGATCCGGGTGTTTCGCAGTTTCTCCGGAACGGATAACTTTCCGTCGGTCGTCCCATAACCATAACTCCTCAAAAGCCCCTGAAGCGCGTCTACACGCTCGTGCACGTCTCCGATCACAATGTATTCCATATCCTGGCTCAGAATCGAGGACAGATACTCCTCTTTATTGTCCACAATCACTTCGTAAGCGGGTTTCGCCAACCCCTCTTTGTCAAGGAAATCCTTCGTACGCACTTTATGAATGGCATCGTATCCTTCCCGTGCGAGGACGGGGAGCACCTCCTTTTTCAAGCGGCTAATATGCGTGGATATCAGCTTCTTGGAGCGATCGGAGGCGTAATAATCCTCCCGTTTCCGGTAATCAAACAGAATGGCTTCCACACGGTAGTTGTTCTCATGCGCGATTTCAAGGACCTTGCTCCGGAAATCATCGGCCAATGCCGTTGTATCCACTACAACAAAGTCAGCCTGAATCGGAAAAGAGGTTGTCAATCTTAGCCGCTCAAATAATAACTGAAACGCATGCGAGCTCGCCTCCAGCATCACTTGATCGTATTTATCATACTCATAACCGAGCAGCTCCTGACGAATGGCGTCCGATGATAGATACTGGACATTGCTCCTGTAGTTGCGCTCGGGGTATTCCCATTGCAAGGATGGAATCAGGACTTCCTTCGCAAACGTCGTTTTTCCGCACTCCGTCGGACCGATCAGCATAAAAATCGTGTGCATTTGGGTATGCAATTCCATGGCCTTACTCCCCCTTCCTCGTAACAATCATTCCTTGCGTTGTATGCATGCCGTCCACGCTGTCACCGATCATCACATACTCATATTGAACGTCCAGATTCTGCAGGATCTCATCACACCACGATCTAAACTTCTCCTGCCCCATTTCCCACTTATGATCATCATGCCTGAAACCATCGAGCTCATAATACGGGTTGAAATCGGCATTGGGCGTCGTAAGGATCAGCTTCTCGAACCGGATCTCCTGCACGACTTGACGGATGAGGTCCGCCGCTTCCGCTTCCGGCATATGCTCGATCACTTCGGTCAAAATAACGTCTACGAACTCATCGTCATACCCCTCAAGAAAGCGAGCGATCGACGGAAAGGTCACCAGATTGTCCAGCCCCTTCGCTTCCGCTTTACGCTGTACCACTTCCAGCAAAGCCTCATTAATATCTACCGCATAATAGCTTTCCTCTATTTTCCCGGCAAAAGAAAGGGCGTAAAAGCCTTCACCGCAGCCGATATGAACTGCACCCCCATTGTTAGACACATCTAACAGTTGGAGGTGCAGTTTTTTTAT
>NZ_QLYT01000006.1:0-215902 GCF_003269305.1 Paenibacillus sp. MDMC362 | reverse complement strand
CACCGCAGCGGCGCCAGCGGCTGGATGCCGCGGCAGCCAAGCTGCGCGCGGCGGCTGCGCTGCTGGCGCCGCATCCCGCTCTTGTCTCGGCCGCGAGGGATATAACCGCCCGCGCGGATGCGCTTGCGGGCGGCTCGTTCACTTTGGCGCTGTTCGGTGCGTTCAGCGCCGGGAAGTCCTCCTTCGCCAATGCTCTGCTTGGCGAGTCGGTATTGCCGGTATCACCGCACCCGACAACGGCGGCGGTGAACCGGATTCTGGCACCGGCAGAAGGGAAAACCCATGGTACCGCAGACGTGCGCATGAAGAGCCGCGATATGTGGTGGGACGATCTGAAGTACTCCTTCAGCGTGCTGGGTCTCCAAGAGCCAACTCCGAGCAATTGGCGGAACGCGGCAGAAGCATTGAATCCGGCCGGGATTCATCCGGCAGGTTTGCCGCATTATGGGTTTCTGAAGGCCGCGGCTGCCGGCTTTGATATGATGGAGTCCAAACTGGGTAGGACAGAAACCGTAGAGCTGGCAGAATATCGGGGCTATGTGGCCGACGAAACCAAATCCTGTTTTGTCGACGGGATTGATCTGTATTACAGTTGTCCGATGACAGAGCAGGGGATCGTGCTGGTGGATACGCCTGGAGCCGATTCCCTTCATGCACGGCACACCGGCGTAACGTTCAATTATATTAAAAATGCGGACGCTATCGTATACGTAACGTATTACAATCATGCTTTTTCCAAAGCGGATCGGCAGTTCCTGTCCCAGCTGGGCAGGGTTAAAGACAGCTTTGCGCTGGATAAAATGTTTTTTATCGTCAATGCCGCAGATCTTGCCCAATCCGAAGAGGAGCTGGATGAGGTGGTGAAGCATGTTCGTACCAACCTGACGTCCAGCGGGGTAGGCAGCCCGCATATCTTCCCTGTTTCCAGTTTGGCAGCGCTGGATAGTAAGCTGTATGGGGATGAAGCAAAATTGAAGGAATCGGGGTTCCCTGTATTCGAGGATGCGCTTAGCCGATTTGCGGTTGAAGAACTGCCAAGGCTTTCCGAGCGCGCCGGTTATGATGAACTGGCTTCGGTGAGGGATCGAATCAGAGCTTGGGCCGATATGGCAGCCCAGGATGAGACCACGCGTGAGCGTAAAACCGTGGAGCTGGAAGAGGTTCACAAACGAGCCTTATCCCGTCTTGCAGCTTTAACGGAGCTAAACATGTCCCGCGATATCGCGCAGGAAAGCAGCGAGCTGCTGTTTCATGTACGGCAGCGGCTGGATTATGCCATGAACCGTTTCTTTCAGGAGTCGTTTAATCCTTCCGTGCTTCGGGAGGACGCAGGTCACCTGAAATCGGCCTTTGCGGCCTGCGGGCGTGATTTAATGCGGACGATGTCCATGGAGCTGGATCAGGAGCTATGGGCAACAACGCTTCGATTAGAGATGGCCGGCCGCAAATTAACCGAAGACGCAGCGCTTAAAGCGGCAGCGGATATCAACGGTATGGCCGAGGGCTTGTCCCTTGCCATCCGGCGGGATAAGGACTGGTCACCGCCGGAGCTGGAAGAAACGGAATTGCAAATACAGGGGGATTGGTTGTCCTTTTGGTCGACCTTTAAGAACCCCAAGCATTTCTTTGAGGGCAGCGGGAGCTCCAAGCTTCGAGAAGCAGCAGAGCCGAAGGTGAAGGAAGCGGTGGCGGGCGTGGTGAGCATTCGGGAAGAGCAGCTGACGGACCACTATGTTCGGATGAGTGTACGTTCACTGCAGCATCATGTATCGGTGTTGGAGGAACAGCTGAAGGAATCCATGGCTGCCATCCTCGGTTCGCTGCAGGACGGTCAATCTCCGTTGATGTTGAGTATGCTGGCAGATGAGCTGGAAGCTATGATTCAGGCGGCTCGGTAATGGCGGATCTTATGCCATCCAGAACATGTGCACACAACGAAAGGTATACATGTTGGAGCCTGAAGCTTCCCTACGAATAACGATGTTATGCAGGTCTAAACTCCAATCGCATATTTTCCATCCAAGGGCGTCCCATATGCCATCCTGGCGGGGCGCCTTTTTTCCTATGCTCGTTCGGGTGGATAAAGGTCAAGAGGATGGTATGACGTATTTTAATCCGCTACAATGTTCCCACTGGGGTGAAAACGGCTTAGGATATTACCCTTTTTCAAGCATGTTCAAAAAAGTCGGAAATCGGGGATGAAGCCTGATGGTTGAAGGGACTGACAATGTGATTATATCCCCTAGTATTAATGAGAATTTCCGATGATTTCATTATGAAACAAAGATAAGTTATACTATTTGCCCCCTTTAGGTCCTTTTGGCTCATTTATGGCGGTTTTCCCTCTTTGCCGCGGGTTCAGGTCGATGATAAACTTCATAAATGCTACATAACCTGAACGAAAATAATCCAAAGGAGGATAATCATGAATGTTCTCAGGCAACTGCAGGGCTTCTTTTGGGAGAAACGAAGTTATCTTTTTCTTTCCATGCTGTGTCTGGCGATTGCAACCGCTTTAGGACTTGTCTATCCGCATCTGTTAAAAGTGCTGATTGACGATGCAATCAAGCTGGAGAATTACGGTATCGTACCGCAGCTGGCGCTAACTGTGCTGGGTGTGGTCATCCTTAAAGCTTTCATGCAGTTTTTGCACGGATTTTTTGGGGGGAGGCTGGGGAACTACCTGGCTTATGCGTTACGAAACGCCTGCTATGAAAAATTGCAATTTCTATCGTTCCGTTACTATGACACGGCACGGACCGGGGATTTGATGTCACGGCTGACGGGCGATTTGGAAGCAATTCGAATGTTTATCGGCTTCGGTTTTGCTCAGCTGCTTAATCTGGTATTGATGGTGACTTTTGGCTCCATTATGATGTTTACCATTAGCTGGAAATTAACGCTCGTAACTTTGGTAGCGATGCCATTTTTGGTTGTGGCGGCTCTAAAGTTCGAATCGAAGATCCACCCGGCGTTCCAGGAGATGCGTCTTGCACTAAGCTCGCTGACGACCGCGGTTCAGGAGAATATTACGGGTGTCCGTACCGTAAAGTCTTTTGCTCGCGAGCCTCACGAAGTAGAGAAATTCTCCGAACGGAATGAGCGTTACAAAACCAACCAGATATTTGCCTCTTCCTTATGGGCTCGCTACTTCCCGTTGATGGAGCTCTTCGCGAATATCAGCGTCGTCATTTTGCTAGCCGTCGGCGGAGCGATGGTTATCCAAGGTTCCATGACGGTAGGGGAACTGGCAGCTTTCTTTACTTTGATCTGGTACATAATCGGCCCGCTTTGGGGGATCGGGTTTCACATTAATAACTACACGCAGTCGAAGGCATCGGGTGAACGGGTGCTCGAGCTGCTGAATCAGCCGATTGATGTCGAAGACCGTGAGCGTGCGGTAGATCTGGTGCCAAGCGAGGTGAAGGGTCATGTCGTATTTGATAATGTCACCTTTGCTTACGGTAACAAGATGGCAGCCGTCAAAGATATTAACCTGGATGCTCGTCCCGGCTCCGTGATCGGGCTGCTTGGGGGAACGGGGTCTGGTAAATCGACCATTATCCAGCTTTTGATGCATGCCTACAATGTGAATCAGGGCAGCATCAAACTAGACGGCATGAACATCAATGATATAAAGATCCGGAGTCTGCGCAGCCAGATTGCCACGGTCTTTCAGGAGACCTTCTTGTTCTCGTCCAGCATCCGCAACAATATTTCTTACGGGATGAAGGACGTTAGCATGGAAGACATCATCCGTGTTGCCAAGCTGGCCAAAGCCCATGACTTTATTATGGAAATGAAGGATGGTTACGATACCATTGTCGGCGAACGGGGGATGGGACTCTCCGGCGGACAGAAGCAGCGGATTGCGATTGCAAGAGCCCTTCTGAAAGATCCGAAAATCCTGATCCTGGATGATGCCACCAGTGCTGTAGATATGGAAACCGAGCATGAAATTCAGTCCGGCTTCCAGGAAGTTATGAACGGCAGAACGACCTTTATTATCGCTCACCGGATTTCTTCCTTGCGTCATGCGGATGAAATTCTCGTTCTGGATGAGGGAAGAGTTGTGCAGCGCGGCAAGCATAACGATTTGATTGCAGTGCCGGGGCCTTATCAGGATGTATACAAAATACAATATGCGGACCTTATTGCGAAGCAAGCTCAAGCAGGAGGCACGCAAGGGCAGGTGCAAGCATGAACGCCAATGTAAATACTGAACCGCATCAGAAGCAAAAGATTCCGAGGCCGCGGAAGCCTTCGGAAGAAACGAATGAACGTTTTGTATACAAGGACGACGATGCGATTGAAAAGCCGTTTAACTGGGCTCAGCTGACACGTCTGATCTCGTATATGAAACCTTACGCCAAACAGATTCTCCCGTTGATCGGCCTTATGATGGTCATCGGTACCATAACGAAGCTGGCCATTCCGTTCTTGACCAGTTTGGCGATCGACCAGGCCATTGACCCGAGGGATGGCAACCCGAGCTTAACCTTATTGTATCAGATCACAATCGCGGTTCTTGCGATGTATATCATTCAATGGGTTGCAGGAATATTTCGTATCAGATTTACGAATATCATCGGTCAGCGGGTCATTTATGACCTGCGTGCAGATCTGTTCCAGCACATTCAGCGTTTGTCCTTCAATTTCTTCGACAAGCGTCCGGCTGGATCTGTGCTGGTCCGGGTTACGAATGATGTTAACTCCCTGCAGGACTTGTTTACCAACGGGGTTGTCAACCTGATCATCGACTGCGTGCAGTTAGTAGGTATTGTCGTTATTCTTTTATTAATAAACTGGAAGCTCGGTCTTGCTGTCATTGTCACGGTACCGATCATGTTCTTCATCTCGACGAAACTTCGTGTACGCATCCGGCGTGCATGGCAGGATGTACGGATTCGGAACTCGCGGATTAACTCTCACTTGAATGAATCGATTCAGGGGATCCGCGTGACCCAAGCTTACACGCAAGAAGAAGAGAATATGAAGTTCTTTGATAACATGAACATGGACAGCAAAAAGTCCTGGGATAAAGCGTCGGCCATGAACCAAGGGTTTGGGCCTCTTATCGAAATAACCGGTGGTTTCGGTTCATTGATCTTGTTCTGGCTAGGTGCGGTGTTGATCCAACAAGGCGAGCTCACCATCGGTCTGTTAATTGCCTTCACCCAATATGTAGGGAACTTCTGGGAGCCGATCAACCGGCTTGGCCAGATGTATAACCAATTGCTTGTCGCCATGGCTTCATCCGAACGCATATTTGAGTTCATTGACGAGAAGCCGAGCATTGATGATCAGCCTGGGGCGAAGAAATTGCCAACGATTAAAGGGGATATCAAGCTGGAGAATGTGGTGTTCGAATACGAAAAAGGACGCCAGGCTCTCAAAGGGATCAATCTCAATGTAAAGGCAGGCCAGTCGATTGCGCTTGTCGGTCATACCGGATCAGGCAAGAGTACCATCATTAATCTGCTCAGCCGATTCTATGATATTACCGAAGGTAAGTTAACGATTGACGGATACGATATCCAATCGGTGACGGTGGAAAGCCTCCGCAATCAGATTGGCATCGTGCTGCAGGATACCTTTATATTCTCCGGCACGATTCGCGATAATATCCGGTTTGGCCGTCTGGATGCGACCAATGAGGAGATTGAGGATGTAGCGAAGGCGGTCGGCGCCCATGAATTCATCGTTCAGATGCCGGGCGGTTACGATACCGAGGTTGAAGAACGCGGGAATATGCTGTCTATGGGTCAGCGGCAGCTGCTGTCCTTTGCCAGGGCGCTCCTTGCCGATCCGCGGATTCTGATTCTGGATGAAGCAACGGCGAGTATCGATACCGAGACGGAGTTGAAGATTCAGGAAGCTCTTAAAGTGCTGCTCAAGGGCCGAACCTCCTTCATCGTGGCGCACCGATTGTCAACCATCCGCCATGCCGATCATATCGTCGTGCTGGATCATGGTAAAATT
This sequence comes from Paenibacillus sp. MDMC362, assembly GCF_003269305.1. Taxonomy (NCBI): domain Bacteria; kingdom Bacillati; phylum Bacillota; class Bacilli; order Caryophanales; family Paenibacillaceae; genus Paenibacillus; species Paenibacillus sp. MDMC362. The sequence continues at coordinate 209,920 of NZ_QLYT01000006.1, read as the reverse complement.
ATCGAAGAAGGAAATCACAGCCAGCTTATGCAGAAGCAGGGTACGTATCATGGGTTGATTGAAGCGCAATACCGATTTTTGTAAAAACGGCTTAACAAAGGTTTAACAAAACCGACACAAATGTAAAAAAAATGTCGCTTGATACTTGCAATCTTCTTCATAAACTTACAAAATAGAAGTAGAGTTTACTCAGAATTCATAGAAGAAGGGAAGCATGAGGGTATAATGAGCATCGAAAGCGTATTATCTGCGCCTGCACTGCTGATTCGAAACTTTGAGAAGAATGATTTGGAAGCTGTCACATCCTTGATGCGCGAACTGAATTATCCGACCACGCTGAATGTCATGCGTGAACGGATGGAAGCGATGAACGACAATCCTTTATACGGCAATCTGATTGCTGAAGTTGATGGTGTTGTTGTTGGTATGATCATGCTTCGTCAAGTCAAATCCTTCACTATGACCGAACCGGTCACTCAAATTACTTCGGTTATTGTAACCTCAAGCTACCGCGGCCAAGGAATTGGCAAAAGATTGATTCGCGGTGCAGAGACATGGGGAAGACAGCATGGTAGCCACCTCTTGTTTCTCACAAGCGGCAACCGGGAAGAACTTGCTCCCGCACATGCATTTTATGAGCATATTGGATTTGAAAAGGCTGGATATCAGTTTAGTAAAAAGCTGTAGTCCAGGAACTTTTCATGAACCCATCCCATTTTTGGGATGGGTTTTTTCTTGTTATGGGCTAAAACTCGATTGAAAATCAACCGATATAAAAAGAGATTCATCGCTGGAATCAAGCATCGATCACTACCTATGATCTGGTCTAGTGACGACGTAATCACCTATGTATAGGTAGGAATCCAAGGTCGCTTTTCCAACAATTGTAGGATTGCCCAAGGTATCAAATGTGTTACAATGTGTTCGTACGAGATTACAAAAATGTAACTATTGTTTGATCGTCCAGCACCCGTGACTTTCATCTTAGAATGGGCGGTCAAGCATACTCACAACTATGAGCATAGGAGATGAGCATTTATGAACAACCTTTGGATAAAGAAAATCGCAGGCGGCAGCATTGCTGCTGTACTGGCTGTCGGTATCATGCTGCCCACTACGGCATCCGCAGCACCTGCTGAGAGTAATAATTATGAAAACTGGCAGCAAAAGATTCAGAAGTTCCTGGAAAGCCAAGGTTTTGAATCCCAGTTTAAATGGGTGGTTCAGAAGCCGCAAACGGAAAAACCGCAGGCAGACAAACCTGTTGAAACTCCGCAAACCAGCAAGCCAGAAACCACTAAACCAGAAGCGACGCAACCTGAAACCAGCAAACCGGAAACAAGCAAGCCTGAGACTAGCACTCCATCTACAAAACCGTCCCAGCCTTCCGAGCCTGCGGGTACAACGGAACAATCCAATTTTGCTTCCGAGGTTGTCACATTGGTGAACAAAGAACGTGCGAATGCAGGTCTGAAGCCGCTCACGGTTCATGCTAAGCTAACAACCGTAGCGCTGGATAAAGCGAAGGATATGAGTAATAACAATTACTTCAGCCACACTTCACCGACACATGGCTCGCCATTTGATATGATGAAAGCTTACGGTATTTCTTACGGCTATGCCGGCGAGAATATTGCTAAAGGGCAACGTACGCCTCAAGAAGTAATGAACTCCTGGATGAATAGCCAAGGTCACCGTGAAAATATCCTGTCTCCGAACTTCACCATGATCGGTGTTGGATACTATAACGGATATTGGGTCCAAGAATTCATAAGTCAATAAGCACTTATCTCGTTTCATATGAAAAGGGCTGCCCCGGTCACGCATCAAAAGATTGCGTCCGGGGCAGTCTTCTTTGCGTGTTTTGATTTGCAAATTTTATATAGAAGTCTTAAGGTAATGTAATGAGGAAATTTGTAGGGGGAATGTCATGAAATCATCTGCATGGATATGGCGAATCACAGCCTCCGTGTCGGTTATTGTAACGATTGTGCTCATTATCGGTTTTATGTATGCGTTCAAAGATATTAATGATCCGCAAGGACAGCCCTTGCTGACCGGTGGCGGATCCGAGGCGTCCGAAGAAGGGACAGCGTCGGGGCAGCCGGGGAACAATCCGTCACAACCGGTTTTGCCCCATGATCTAAAGGTAACTGCGATTGGAGATTCACTGGCCAAGGGAACAGGGGACAATACCGGGAGCGGTTTTGTCCGCCGAACCGTGGATCAATTAAACAGCGATGGACGAACAGCGAGCCTGCTGGCGAATCTGGCCGTAAACGGAATGACTACCGAAGGACTGCTTCCCAAGCTGGACGACAAGGGAATACAGTATGCCTTGAAGCAAGCCAATGTCATTATGCTTTCGATCGGAGGCAATGATATATTTCAAGGCAGCGGGCTGATGGACGGGGCAGCGGATTCCGATGAGTTGGAGCTCGAACCTGCCAAGCTGATGGGCGCATTGCCGCAGGCCTCTGAACGCCTGCAGGCGATTCTGGAGAAGATTCGCGCCATTAATCCGAACGCCCGAATCGTTTATATCGGTCTATATCATCCTTTTTCCGATTTGGAGGATTTGCTCATACCCGGCAATATCGTGGTCTCAGCCTGGAATCATTCGGTCATGGAGATTGTGAACCGGGATCCCAATATGACATTGGTCCCTACGTTCGATCTATTTCAGCACAAGCTGGGCGAGTATCTGTCCTCGGACCATTTCCATCCGAACGGGGCAGGATATCAGGCTATAGCGGATCGAATTGTAGAGGGTATGCTCTAGGCATGATGAGGATGTCATATGGGGAGTTGGAAAACGATGAATGAACAAGCTCAAGAAATCGTGCTATCTGTCCAGCATGTAAAAAAGAAAATCGGTCGAAAATGGATTATACATGATGTGTCGTTCGACGTGCGCGCAGGCGAAATTTTCGGATTCTTGGGGCCGAACGGGGCAGGAAAGACGACCACGATCCGGATGCTGGTGGATCTGATCAAACCGACCTCCGGCCGGATCGAGGTCTGCGGTTATGATGTGAACCGCCGACAGGAGCAGGCGCTGCGTTATATCGGTTCCATCGTGGAGAATCCTGAAATGTATTCATATATGACGGGGTGGGAAAATCTTGAGCATTTTGCGCGAATGCAGCCCGGCATTGACCAGCAGCGAATACAGGAAGTTGTGGATACGGTGAGATTGGATCGAAGAATTCATGACAAGGTAAGCACGTATTCTCTGGGAATGCGGCAGCGGCTTGGGATAGCTCAAGCCCTGCTCGGCAGACCGAGGCTGCTCATTCTTGACGAGCCGACAAACGGTCTTGATCCGAAAGGGATCAAAGAGATGCGGCAGTTCATCCATCGGTTAGCCGAGGAAGGATTGGCTGTTTTTGTCTCGAGTCATCTGCTGAGCGAAATTCAGCTGTTATGCGATCGCGTGGCGATCATCAGCAGCGGAAGAGTGCTTGCGGTTGGCGAGGTCGAGGAATTGATTGCCGGCAACAGCGATCACGTGATCTGGGATCTGAATCCCGCCGTGCAAGGGAAACGAATATTGCAAAAGCTGGATTATTGCCACATCGTCGAACGCCCCGAAGACGTGCTCGACGATAATTTGCTCGCAGGCATGTCTCCGGATGCTGTTGTGACCCGTATGAGCACTACATACACGTCAAGAGCTGTGGAACGGCTGGTGGCCGCGGGAGTACAGGTTCGGGAGGTTCATCGGATCAATCCTACGCTGGAGCAGCTGTTCCTGCAGATGACGGAGGGTGAGAGCATTGAGTAACCTGTTGCCCCTGATCAAAAACGAGTGCATCAAAATTATCAAACGAAAGCGGTTTTATGTTGTCCTGCTCGTTCTTCTTGTTCTGGTTCCCATGTTTACTTATGCCCAGATGAAGTCAGCTGAACGGAGCCGGGAGAAGTTCAACAGTGATTGGCGGCTTGAACTTCAGCAGCGAATCACGGATAATGAGAATTCGCTTAGCAGTGACAGGGTGCCGGATGAATGGAAACGATATAGACAAATCTTTATTCAGCAAATGCAGTATTATTTGCAGCATGATGTGAATCCTAATCAACCAAACGGGGTTACGTTTACACGGGAATTTTTGAATAATGCGATATCCCTGTTTATCCCGCTGCTCATTATGGCGATCGCTTCGGATATCGTCTCCGGTGAACGGACGACCGGTACCATCAAAATGCTGCTGACAAGGCCTGTGAAGCGATGGAAGGTGCTGCTCAGCAAACTGATCGCCTTGATCATGTTTACGTCCCTTATTGTCGTTTCCACCTTTGTCATAGCCTATCTGATCTCCGGTCTAGCCTTCGGATACAAGGGATTTGACATACCGGTTTTCACGGGATTCCAAATTGTTGGGTCTGATGTGGATATGTCCGGCGTTCATGCGGTTCCACAGTGGAAGTATTTGCTGATGCAGGGTGGATTGGTGTGGTTTGTCGGCGTATGTGTCGGCATGCTGGCTTTTATGGTGTCCGTGCTGGTTCGAAGCACCGCGGCGAGCATTGTGATTATGATGGCCGCATTGATTGCCGGAAATATTCTGACGAATATGGCATCAGCTTGGAACAGCGCGAAATATTTGTTCATGGTAAACCTCAATTTAACCAACTATTTAGCAGGCAATTTGCCGCCAATTGAGGGGATGACTTTGAATTTTTCCCTTGCCGTATTGGCCGTCTGGGCCATTTGTGCGGTTATTGTTTCATTCAGTGTCTTTACGAGAAGGGATATCTTGAATTAAAATGGACAAAGCATGAAACATTTGTTTGCATTTTTAGGGAACAGCGTTCTTCTAAAATATTGAAATGTAGAAAATAGAAATACACGAGATACGTGAAATTGAAGGAGGAGCATGAATGGTCGAACAGATCGATATGTTTGCAGAGTCATCGAAGAACGGCGGTAACAACCGTTCAGGATACGATGCTGACGACATTCAAGTGCTCGAAGGCCTCGTTGCGGTGCGCAAACGGCCAGGCATGTACATAGGGAGCACAAGCTCGTCAGGCTTGCATCATCTGGTATGGGAAATTGTGGACAACGCCGTAGACGAGCATTTGGCCAAGTACTGCTCGAGAATTGAAATTACATTGCATAAAGACGGGTCCGCAACGGTGTACGATAACGGACGCGGTATTCCAACCGGAATGCACAAGACAGGCATCCCCACTCCGCAGGTTGTATTTACGATTTTGCATGCCGGCGGTAAATTCGGTGGTTCCGGATATAAGAAGTCCGGCGGTCTTCATGGCGTTGGCGCATCCGTGACCAATGCGCTGTCCGAGTGGCTGGAGGTGGAAATATATCGTGAAGGTAAAATTCACCGCCAACGATTTGAATACTGGCAGGACAAAAAAGGAAAAGAGCATGTCGGGGAACCTGTAACGGGTCTAGAGGTGCTTGGCAACACAAACAAAACAGGGACGAAGATTACGTTTAAACCGGATGCGCGCGTGTTTACCGCGGGAACGCATCTGAACTACGACACGCTAGCAGAGCGCTTACAGGAAATTGCCTTCCTGAACTCTGGACTCCGGATTGTATTGAAAGACGAGCGCAGCGGCAACGGGGAAGAGTTTTTCTATGAAGGCGGCGCAAGCCAGTTCGTTCAGTTCCTGAATGAAGGCAAGGACGTGCTGCATGATGTGATCCATTTTTATGCGGAGAAGGATGATATCGAAGTTGAAATCGCCCTTCAATACAATGCCGGATATACCGAAACGCTGGCTTCTTTCGTTAACTCCATCCCGACGCGCGGGGGTGGTACGCATGAGACGGGCTTTAAGACAGCGTATACTCGTGTCATGAATGATTATGCCCGCAAGAACAATCTTTTGAAGGAAAAGGACAAGAACCTGGAGGGCAATGATCTTCGGGAGGGCATGATGACCGTAATCAGCGTCAAGATGGCTGAGGTCGAATTTGTCGGACAGACCAAGGACCAGCTGGGAAGCGCTTCTGCGCGCAGTGCGGTTGACAGCATTGTCACCGAGAAGATGCAAATCTTCCTCGAGGAGAATCCGCAGATCGCACAAACGCTGCTGAAGAAGGCCATCCAGGCTTCCAAAGCGCGTGAAGCGGCCCGTAAAGCAAGAGATGAGATGCGCAGCGGGAAGAAGCGCAGCGAAAGCTCCAATCTGGGCGGCAAGCTGACCCCTGCGCAGTCCAAGGACTTTACGAGAACCGAATTGTTTATTGTCGAAGGGGACTCCGCTGGCGGTTCTGCGAAGCAGGGGCGGGATTCGAAAATCCAGGCTATACTGCCTCTTAAAGGGAAACCGATGAATCCGGAGAAATCGAAGCTGGCCGACATCCTGAAGAATGATGAATACCGAGCGATTGTATCTGCCATTGGCGCTGGGATCGGTACGGAGTTTACTGCCGGGGACAGCAATTATTCGAAAATCATCATCATGACGGATGCGGATACGGATGGCGCTCATATTCAGGTGCTGCTGCTTACGTTTTTTTACAGATACATGAAACCGTTGATTGATGAAGGCCGCGTCTATCTTGCGCAGCCTCCGCTGTATAAAATCGCCAGCAAATCCGGGAAGCTGGAAACCGTCCGGTATGCCTGGACGGATGAGCAGCTGGCTAATTATTTGAAGGAATTCAAAAACTTCGAGCTGCAGCGCTACAAAGGTCTGGGCGAGATGAACCCGGAGCAATTATGGGAAACAACGATGAACCCGGAAACACGGACATTGCTGCAGGTACAAATCGATGATGCTGCCAAAGCGGAGCGTCGTGTGTCTACGCTGATGGGAGATAAAGTAGATCCCCGCAAGCGGTGGATCGTAGAAAATGTCAACTTCGCAGAGTTTGAGGAATAGAAGGTGAAGCAATGAGTTTATCTGAGCAATTTTTGCCGGCTTTTCTGGAAGAGGTCGTAGGTGATCGATTTGGCCGGTATTCGAAGTATATTATTCAGGACCGGGCGATTCCGGACGTTCGTGACGGGCTGAAGCCCGTTCAGCGCCGGATCCTGTATGCCATGTACGATTCGGGTAACACACCGGATAAACCATACCGTAAATCGGCGAAAACCGTCGGGGATGTCATGGGTAATTACCATCCGCACGGGGACTCATCGATTTATGAAGGTATGGTACGGATGGCTCAGCCATGGAAGATGGGACATGTTCTCGTGGACGGCCACGGAAACTGGGGTTCCCAGGATGATGATCCCGCCGCAGCGATGCGTTATACCGAGGCTAGGTTATCGCCGATTGCCATGGAGCTGCTTCGGGATATCGAAAAGCGGACCGTACGGTTTAAGGATAATTTTGATAACACGGCCAAGGAACCGGTTGTGCTGCCTTCACGGTACCCAAACCTCCTTGTGAACGGAGCTAGCGGGATTTCCGCGGGGTTTGCCACTGAGATCCCGCCTCACAATCTGCGGGAAGTGATCGATGCTTGTATTGCCGTTATGCAGAAGCCGGAGATTGAGCTGGCGGAGATTATGACCTTTATCAAAGGTCCGGACTTCCCGACCAGCGGAATCATCATGGGCGGCGAAGGCATCTTGGAGGCCTATCGGACAGGCAAAGGCCGCGTTTATCTGCGGTCGAAGACGGACATTGAATCGCTTCGCGGCGGCAAGCAGCAAATCGTCATCACGGAAATTCCTTATCAAGTCGTTAAGTCACGGCTTGTTACCGCTATGGAGAACATACGACTGGAGAAAAAAGTCGAGGGCATCGCCGAGGTTCGCGATGAAAGCGGACGGGAAGGGCTTCGCATCGTTGTTGAGCTGAAGAAGGATGCCGACGCAAACGGGATTCTTGCATATTTGTTCAAGAAAACCGATCTGCAAATTACGTACAACTTCAATATGGTTGCGATCGTGAACAAAACCCCTCAACAGCTGGGGCTTAAAGACATGTTATCCGCCTATATCGAGCATCAGCGTGAAGTTGTCACGCACCGGACGCAGTATGAGCTGGAGAAGGCAGAGGATCGGGCGCACGTATTGGAAGGCCTGGTTAAGGCTTTAAATATCCTGGATGAGGTCATTGCGGCGATTAAAGCCTCCAAGAATCGTCAGGATGCTCAGAACAATCTGCAATGGATGTTCGGTTTCACGGAGAGACAAGCCGATTCCATATTGACCTTGCAATTATACCGCCTTACGAACCTTGAAATTCATTCCCTGCAAAAAGAGCTGGACGAGTTAATGAAGAAAATCGAGGGCTTGCGTGCGATACTGGACAGCGATAAGAAGCTGATTGCCGTCATTCGCAAAGAGCTGCTTGACATTCGCGAGAAATACGGCATCGACCGGCGTTCTGTCATTCAGGAAGAAGTGGAAGAGATCAAGGTTAATCTTGAAGTGCTGGTGAACGCAGAGGACGTGCTCGTAACTCTGTCTAATGAAGGCTACATCAAGCGTACCAGCATGTTATCCTTCACCCGAAGCGGCGGTGAGCTGGAAAGCTCAGGCGTTAAGGAAGGGGATTACATCACACGTTTGTTTGAAGTCAATACCCTGGAGAATCTGCTTATATTCACGAGCCGTGGACAGTATTTCTTATTGCCGGTTCACCAGATTCCGGAATACAAATGGAAAGATGCCGGTACGGCCATCGTTAACGTGATTCAGGTACCGAAAGAGGATCACATCGTATCGGTCATTCCGGTTTCGAACTTTGAAGAAGAGGGCAAGTCGCTTGTGTTTGTCAGCCGCAAAGGTCAAGTGAAGCGCACAGAGCTCAAGGAGTATGTCACCAAGCGGGCTGGCGCCGTTGCGGCAGCCAAGGTCGCTGCGGAAGACAGCATTATACAGGTCGTCGTGAGTCATAGCAATAAAGATATTGTGCTAATCTCGAAAGAGGGGATGAGCATCCGGTTTAATGAGCAGGAAGTCAACGCCATGGGACGCGTTTCCGGCGGGGTTCGGGGAATCCAGCTCCGTGACGGGGATGAAGTCGTTGCGGCATTATGGGTGGAGAACGATGAGGGTGAGATTTTGACCATCACGGATCTTGGCTATGGCAAGCGCAGCTTGCTGTTGGATTACCAGACGCAAAGCCGCGGCGGAAAAGGCATGGCTACGTTTGAGTTTAAGGAAGGCAAGCGGGTGAAGCCTAACGGCAGCGCCATTGTCGGTGCTTTTTATTGCCGTGAACCGCTGCAGATTATGGCATACAGCGAAGACGGGCAAGCTCATCTGATTCACACCGAAAAGGTTCCGATCGCGGAACGTAAATCGATAGGCAAGCTGCTTGCCGATGTTGGCAAGCAAGGACGGATTGTCGATCTGGTAAGACTTCCGCATGCGGAGTCAGAAAAAGAAAGTTAAACAAGATTGCTTAGGGAATTTCCAAGTTTGGACAAGATAAGATAGACGGACAAAAGCACCTTCGATGATATTTGTCGAGGTGCTTTTGCTATATTTTGCGTTAGTGCAACATAAGAACTGTTATTTATACTATTTGACATATGCCCGACCATGTCGAAGCAGGGTGAACCTTGAAAAACGCCGTCATATAAGGGTTGGCGGGTTTTGTCGCTTGATTGGAAATTATATTTTTTAACGAAAAAAGAAGGATATTGAGAGGCTGCCCGCGAAAAGTTAATCCTATAAACTAATATAGAATCATGACTAGGGTTCAAACGAAACCCATTCACAAAAAGTACAGCGCAACATTCACGGACGGTATCCGATGTTTGATCATGACAGCATTATTGAAGGGACGGGATAAATATGCATACTGCCGAATTCGCCAAGGTGTGGTCCAAGCTGGCCAAGGATTATAAGCTCCATATGGAAGCCGGATTAGCACCGACATTGACGGAATCGCAACTGATGGTGCTGGAGGTGCTTGCTGAATTAAAGCGAATGAAACCTTCCGATTTCATTCCTTACCTGGCCACAAGTCCGGCAGCCGTAACCATGCTATTGGACCGGATGGAGAAGAATGGATTGATCAAACGGGAACGGGACGCAAATGACAGACGGATCGTTTGGGTGACGATTTCCTATAAAGGGCGTGAGGAGTATACACGCGGATTACAGGTTAGGGATGAGTACCTTTCCCAAATTTTGAACCGCATATCCTCGCATAATCAACAGCTGCTTGTTTATCTGTTAGGAAAGATTAGTACAGCTCCAAAGGAAGCCCTGATTGAGGCATAAGTTAGTTCTAAGGCTAAAGCTAACGTCGTAAACGTAGAGAAGCCCCCTGGGCAGCTGCAGACGGCAGCTCACCCTTGGGGGCTGTTCCATATTTTCATACTTATGGAACATCATCGTTATATCACATTTCGTATCTATACATGACGTATTGTGATTATGACTTAAGCAACCATAGAGCCGGCACGTTGGAGGGTTCCCAACCAGGCAGGGACGTATGGGCTTGACGGCACTCATAGGTGTTGCCACCATATGTGACTAAAGCTCCCTGCTGGTATGAAGTGTTTGGTGCCCAGGCCGGAGTTACCGGTGTGGAGCCGTCCGCTGTGGTAACTTGCAGTTCATTGCTTGCAGGGGAGACGTTGCCAGCCGCATCACGAGCTTTAACGGTGAAGCTATAGGCTGTGTTTGGTGTTAACCCGCTGACCGTATAGGAAAGCGTGCTGCCGGATACCGTGGTGACCAGCGTTGCGCCCCGATAAACTTCATAGCCGCTAACTCCGACATTATCCGTGGAATTGTTCCAGGCTAATGATACGCTGGTTGAGGTAGAACCTACGGATCGTAGATTGGCAGGGACCGTCGGAGCTTGAGTATCCGGTACCGGATTGGATGTGGCAATCGTTAACGGACTGCTCGCCGTGGAGACGTTGCCTGCTCCATCGCGTGCTTTTACCGTAAAGGTATAGGAGGTTGACGCTTGCAGACCGTTGACGGTATGGCTTAAGGTTGATCCTGATACGGTTGTTACTAGATTAGATCCTTGATAGATTTCATAGCCTGTTACCCCCACATTATCCGTGGCAGCGTTCCAGGAGAGCGAAATGCTGCTGCTGGTGACGCCTGTGGATCTTAAGTTACTCGGTACGGTTGGAGCTTGCGTGTCCTGATTTCCGCTGCCGTTATTCAGGTTCACATCGATTACGTTATAGAAGGCGTTGCCTGTATCGGCGATCTCCCACACGGCTAGGATCAGATAGTAGCCAGTACGATCGGTAGGAACATTACAGGTGTGGGTTACGGTGTTCGGCGGACGTTTGCCACCGTCATTGAAGGAGCAGAACAATTCGAGATCTGCGCGTGCGAGGGGTTTGCTGGAGTCCCAGCCTTTTTTCGTAATATAATATTTCCAATCGGATGTGGCATGAGCTGCGGTCAGCACCCATTTAAACGTATTCGGTCCGCCGTTCATGTTCACTTTACTCCAGCGGGTAGGTGATTGTTCATTGAGCTCATGAAAAATTCCAGCACCAGCGATCTGACCATCCGCCGGTCCTCCGATGGGGAAGTTACCTTTCCCCTCGAGGGAATGCGGTTCATATATGATTCTGCCGCAGTTGGTGTTCTCTCCGAGCTTACACTTATAACCACGACTGGCTGGTGACTCAACATACCCATGAGCGGAGACGCTGCTTGCCGTGATGATCATGATGATGAAGAACAACAGAGTGCTTCCTAAAAAAATCCACAGCGGTTTCAAATGCAAGCGGCGATTTGTTTGACATTGAACCTGATCCATAACAAATACCTCCTTGAATATTTAATTTGAAATTCAGCGGACACTTGTTGCTGATCCAACCTCCCTGAGCTGTGAGTTTTCTTGCACTGTTACACATCGTAAACAACCGAGCCGACCGTGTAACCATTCATGATAGCTTTGATCATCCTCCTCCTTGATAGCCGTTATCTATATAAACTCAAAAGCAGAGTTTATACCATGATTGTACATATCATCTAAAAAATGTTAAACTATCTGGTTACTATTTTTCGGCATTCTCTGATAAAAGTAAAGGGATAATATATTATCGTAAAGGGATACAATATTACAGTATTTGCCATCATGTTGAAACAGAGACATAAAAAAACCGAAATCCAGGGCTGGATTTCGGTTTTTTGAGTTTTATGGATAGGACCGTCATGTGGACGCCAGCTTCTCCATCGAGAACAGGCTCCAGGGATAGACGGAGGGCGGCATGGAACGAATGGAGATCTCCTCTTTGGTAACGGGATGAGGAAATCCGACCAATACGGACCATAAGGCAATTTGCTGGCCGGATTTGTTCACCTTGCTTCCATACTTCTGATCTCCGAACAGCGGATGTCCCGCATGGCTCAGCTGTACACGGATTTGGTGCGGCCTGCCCGTGTGCAGCTCGATCAGGACGAGGCTGAAGCCTTCGGACGTTTGGAGCACGGTGTAATCCAGAATGGCCTCCTTGGCACCGTCTGTACCTTTAGAGGTGACATGAACGGTGTTGGTTTTTACATCCTTATACAGCATGTTTACGAGCCGGCCTGAAGTTTTCGAAGGAATCCCGTGAACGACCGCCACATATTGCTTGCGGAAGCTGCGACTGCGGACGGCTTCTGATAATCGGGATGCGGCTTTGGAAGTCTTGGCAAACACCATCGCTCCGCCAACCGGACGATCCAGTCGGTGCACCAATCCCAAAAATACATTGCCCGGTTTATTGTAGCGCTCCTTGATGTCCTGTTTCAGAATGGTCAGCATGTCGGGATCGCCGGTAGCATCCTCTTGGGAGGGGATGTTGACCGGCTTGGTTACTCCTAACACATGATTATCCTCGAACAGAATCGGCACAACCGGATATGCTGCTGGTTCCTGCTTGCTCATCGAATCAGGACTCCCATCGACCCAGGATGCCGCACGGCAGGTTCATGCCGGAGCGGGTAATCGGCAATCCGATTTCTCCCGCACTGATGGTACCGCCGTATTTCGGCTTCATGGTCATGGTCAGCATGTTATTCAGAACGGTAGGGGAGATTCCAGTTGTATAGGAGTTGATCAGCATGAACAGCGGATTATCCGATACGATGCTCATGCAGCTTTCGAGGAAAGGATACAAGCTTTGCTCAAGCTTCCAAGTTTCTCCACTTGGTCCGCGGCCATAAGATGGAGGGTCCATAATGATTGCATCGTATTTGTTCCCCCGGCGCTGCTCCCGTTGCACGAACTTAAACACATCATCCGTGATATAACGGATGGGACGATCGGCAAGTCCGGACAATGCCGCGTTTTCCTTGGCCCATTGAACCATTCCCTTCGCAGCATCCACATGAACGACCTGAGCTCCGGCCGAGGCGGCCGCGACGGTTGCTCCGCCGGTATAGGCGAACAGGTTCAGTACGCTGACCGGCCGTCCGGCTGAAGCGATCTTATCCATCATCCAGCGCCAGTTAGCTGCCTGCTCCGGAAATAAACCGGTATGCTTAAAATTGGTTGGTCGAATATGAAATTTCAATTGGTCGTATGAGATGGTCCATCGGTCCGGAAGCTGCTTTTTCATGTCCCATTGCCCGCCGCCCGACGAACTGCGATGATAGTGTCCGTGCACACTGCGCCACTGCCCATCTTCACGTTCAATCGGCCATATGATCTGCGGATCCGGACGTCTGAGAATCACGTCGCCCCAGCGTTCCAGCTTTTCTCCGCCCCCGGTATCGATGACCTCGTAATCTTGCCAATCCTGAGCTACATACATGTTGAAAACCATCCTTCAAATAGTCATTTAGAGTTTATTGTACAACATATCAGAAGCTGAATGCCACCAAGGATTCCCCGGCTTGATCAAACCTATTCGGATGATACGGACTTTGAAGCTCGACTTACCCTAAATCTTCGAATGCGGAGTGGAAACGGAATTCGCCATGAAGGTGATCGAGCGCGCCCGGCTGAAGCTCGGCAACCATGAACACCTCATCCGAAACCGTAAATTGGGCGATGTCGATGCCAGTGGCTCTGGCCTGCACAAATCCGTAACGGGGATAATATGCCGGATGGCCGAACAGAAAAACAAGTGGATAGCCATGCGAGAGACACCGCCGCTTGCCTTCTTCAATCAATTTCCCGCCGATCCCTTGTCGTTGATAATCCGGAAGCACGGCCAGCGGGCCTAGCGCAGCCACATGATGGTTATGAACCCCGTCAAAAAGGCTAGACCGGCTGAACATAATATGTCCCTTGATGATCCCCTCTTCTTCCGCTACGATTGACAATTCCCGTTGAAAGTCTTTATCCTCTCGCAGCCGCCGTACTAGAGTCGCTTCTTCCTGTCCGGGAAAAGCCTGAGTGAGAAGGTTCTGGACCTTCTCATAATCGTTCTTGGTTTCTGTGCGTATGTTCATCGTTATCTCTCCTTCGAAAATCCTAAGCATTCTTTTTGATTCCCTGGTCAACCCATCGTCAAGAGACTCGTTATTCCGGTTTCGTTTCTATCTGCAGCCCTTCAACGTGCTTGCGGTTCATCAGTTTACGTTTCTTCCGGTTCTCTTTGCTCTCAAAAACAATATCAAGATCATAATCCTCCGGGTAAAGATCCTTTGCCGCAATATAAGGCTTCAGCCGTTTATGGTTAATCTTCAGTCTGTCCTTCTGAATCATAACACCGATGTTACCTCTACCGTCGATGGTTTCATACACGGTTCCGCTTCGTTTCATATAAGGCACATAGACGCGATCGCCTAAGTGATAGAGGGAAGAGGGAGTATCTTCATCTTGATGATCTTCATCATTCATCGGCTTATCCTGTTTGTCTGTCGACAACGTAACATACTCTTCCGGACGCGCTTCTTCCGCCTTATCATCGGACTCTGAGCGATCCTTTTGGATAAGGGCCGTGTTATCTCTTGCCGATCCCGCTTCCGTGATTTCCCGCGATCTGGCAATGATCGACTCCGGAATGCCCAGCTTCGCTGCAATGACAAAGGCATAACTGTGCCCGGCTTCACCAATCCGCAGACGATAGAGCGGCTCGAGTGTATCGGCGTCAAATTCCATGCGGGCATTCTCAAAGCCGGGGGTGCGCTCGGCAAAATTTTTGATTTCGGTAAAATGGGTAGTTACCACAACCGTTGCTTGACGTTGACTCAACTCCTCCAGGATGGCGATCGACAATCCAACGCCTTCACCAGGATCCGTTCCCGACGCCATTTCATCGAGCAGTACAAGCGTGGACCGGCCGGCTGTCTGCAAAATGTCGCGGATGTTGCGAATATGCGCAGAGAACGTGCTGAGGGCATGCTCCAAACTCTGCCCATCTCCGATATCGACGGAAACCTCGTCAAAAATGGCGCAATGACTGCCTTCCGCGACAGGAACCAGCAGACCGGATTGCACCATAACGGTGATAAGTCCAACCGTTTTTAGAGCAGAAGTTTTGCCGCCGGTATTAGGCCCTGTAATGATCAAGGTTTTATACCGCTCACCGATAGAGAAGTCCAGCGGTACCATCGTGGATCCGATTAAAGGATGCACCGCGGATTTTAGACGGATGAACCCCTCCTGGTTCAGGCTTACATTGCGCCCGCCGATCGAAACGGCGTACTTGCCTCTGGCGATGATGTAATCGTAGATTCCAACAATGTCGGCATTGGTCCTCAGTTCGAATTGATATTGCTCGGCTAGTGCGGTCAAATCACTCAGCACCTTCGTTTCTTCGCGGACTTCATCGGCGTGCAGGAAATTTAGTTCCATCTGAAGTCCCTGCAAGTCGGAGGGCTCAATGAATACCGTCTGCCCGCTGGCCGATTCATCCAGAATCGAGCCATTCACGGATTTACGGTGCTCTTTCTTGATGGGCAGCACGTAACGATCTCCGCGCTTGCTTATGACATGCTCTTGCATGATTCCCTTGTAACGGCTCATCAGGCTGTCGAGCTTACGCTTGATCCGTTCCTCGGCTACGATGATTTTTTTGCGGATTTTGGCTAAATCTTTACTGGCGCTATCCACAACACGCCCCCCATGAATGCTGCGTTCGATTTCGGACAGAAGTGGACGCAGTTCATGCATGGATGAGGCGTAGGAACTGATCAATGGAGCAATGCCGTCCTTGGCTTTCATATATTGAATGAGCTGACGGCAGCTTCTCAAATATTGCACCATATTCCCGAAATCGCGCTCAGACAGCACGTAACCGGTGCCGAGCAAATCAAGGATCATTTCAATGCCCTCCAGTGAAGGAATAGGGACGCTAGCTCCGGTCTGGAGCAGGGTTTTGGCTTCCTTCGTTTCATTCAGTTTGTTGCGGATGGCTTTCATCTGGGTGAGGGGGGCCATCTTCCGGATATGCTCGACTCCCAGATACGATACGGCAAAGCGTTCAATCTCGGTACGTATTTTCTCGTACTCCAATTTGTTTAATGCGAAGGTTTTCATGGGTTACATTCTCCTTTTGACTATAAAATGGATGGTATACAACACAAAAAGGGCGGAAAGCGAACTACTAAGGTTCGCTTTCCGCCCATAAATCGTTATTCTGATGGCATGGCGTTATGGGACAGCTCCAAATAACCCTTTTGAATAAAAGGAGGGGAGACCCAAAAAATCCGTGCTGAACTCAGCACGGATGACCATATCATATCTGAATAAACCCTAAAGGGGCTTCCATTGATATCCGTAGTTCTTAACTAATTCAACGGATGAAATGAAAATTCATCAAAAAATAAACATATCCCTTTACAGGGAATGCCCAAAATTTTACATTTCGATCCATATGAAATTTGGTTAGTTAAGAACGACCACCGACATCAAAATCTCTCCTTTAGATAAGAGTATGAAATAACTATATCCATAAATAGGGTCAGAAGTCAAGGCCGAAAAGCGGATACGATCCCTTAAAAAACTGTGATATGATGGAATTGTTATACAGTTGCTAATCCATAGTAACTGCTGTCGTTAATCATGAGAGGACAAGACACGAGAGGAGTTGTATCCATGGGGAAATTGCTGACACGAAGTGAGGTTCCAATCGAGGCAACTTGGAATCTGGATGATTTGTTTGTCTCGCAAGAAGCATTCGAAGCGGGATTAAAAGCGATTGAATCGCAAGCTGCTCAAATGACTCGATTCAAGGGCAGGCTGGGAGAGGGTGCATCCGTTCTTCTGGAGTGCCTGAATGAACAGGAAGCTCTGATGGAGAGCATTAGCAGAGTCGGGGCATATGCCAGATTGCGACAATCGGAAGACGGGACCAATCCGGCCAACCTGGCAAATTCGTCCAAAACGGGCGATGTTCTCTCACGCATCCAATCTTCCCTGACGTTTATTGAATCGGAGCTGCTGGATCTCGAGGGTGGAATCATCGAACAATACATATCAAAGGAAGACGGGCTTGTTCCTTATGCTCGAAGCTTGACATTGTTGCTGGAATCGAAGCCTCACCGCTTGAATCCTGAGACGGAAAGCGTGTTGGCATCGCTGGGAGAGGTGCTCGGTTCCCCTTACCGCATCTATTTGCGCAGCAAGCTGTCGGATATGACATTTGACGATATTCAAGTAAATGACGGAACCAAGCCGGTCTCTTTCCGTCTGTACGAGAATTCTTACGAAATGTCCGAGGATACGCAGCTTCGGCGCGAAGCTTATGCTTCGTTCACGAAGTCCCTGCAGGGATCGCGCCATACATTTGCCGAGGCTTACGCTACCGAAGTAAAGAAGCAAGTAGTGATGTCCCGGCTTCGCGGGTATGATTCCGTCACGGATATGCTGCTGAAGCCGCAGCAAGTGACGATGGAGATGTACAACAATATTCACGATACCATTTTGACGGAGTTAGCTCCGCATATGCGAAGACTGATGAAGCTGAAAAAGCGGGTGCTTGGGCTGGATCAACTGCTGTTCTGCGATTTGAAAGCGCCGATGGATACGGATTTCAATCCAAGCGTTACTTATGAAGAAGCATGCTCCACGATTTCCAGTGCCTTGTCGATACTGGGTCCTGAATACGGCGAGATCGTTCAATCCACGTTCTCCAAGCGCTGGGTGGATTATGCCGATAATATTGGTAAGTCTACAGGAGCATTCTGTTCCTCCGTATACGGAGTGCATTCTTATATTCTGATGGCATGGGCCGACAATATGCGAAATGCCTTCACGTTAGCGCATGAAGTCGGTCATGCTGGTCATTTGATGCTGGCAGCGGACCATCAGCGAATCACCAATGCCCGTCCTTCCTTGTATTTTATCGAGGCACCTTCGACGATGAACGAGCTGCTGCTGGCGGATCACCTGCTCAGTCAATCCGAGGATAAGCGGATGCGGCGCTCTGTTATTCTTCAGCTTCTGAGCACGTATTACCATAACTATGTGACTCACCTTCTAGAAGCGGAAATGCAGCGACGGGTATACCGCCATGCGATGGCCGATGAGCCGATTACCGCAGATAGTCTATCTGAGCTAAAAGGCACTGTGTTATCCGATTTCTGGGGTGACGTGGTTGAGCTCGATGAAGGAGCGAAGCTTACCTGGATGCGACAGCCGCATTATTATATGGGTCTTTATCCATATACGTATGCCGCTGGACTAACCGCATCAACAGCTGCTGCACAATTAATTCGCGAGGAAGGACAACCGGCAGTAGATCGCTGGCTCCAAGTCCTTAAGGCCGGAGGCAGCAAGAGTCCGCTGGAATTAATGGCGATGGCTGGCGTCGATATGTCCACTTCCAAGCCGATCTCCAAAGCGGTTGCATATGTCGGATCGCTCGTTGACGAACTGGAGTCCCTGTACGAGGAATAGTACCATTTGCATATATGAGAAAAGGGTGGTCCACAGCTCATTGCTGTAGATCACCCTTTTGTTTGTGGTGGATATTGGAGAGAAGCCTAAGCTTATTTGTCCGTGATATCATCATGCAGCGCATGGGTCGGGATTGTAAAGTAGAAGGAGGAACCGACGTTTTCACGACTTTCCACGCCGATGACGCCTCCCATCAACTCGACCAGTTTTTTACTGATCGCCAGCCCCAATCCCGTACCCCCATATTTGCGATTCAAGGATGGGTGAAGCTGCGAGAAGGAGGTAAACAGCTGATGCTGCTGTTCAGAAGGGATGCCAATTCCCGTATCTCTTACCTGAAAAGCAAGCGTGATTTCCTGGGTCCCGGTCCTGCGCAGTCCCTCGACATTGATCGAGATGCTGCCCTCATGCGTGAATTTGATGGCATTGCTGATGAGGTTAACAAGCACTTGCCGCAGGCGCAGAGCGTCGCCGATGATCACATCGGGAACAGTGGAGCTGTTGATACTGCAGGATAACGATAACCCCTTTTCTTTGGCTTTGGCCGAGAATAAATCAACGACGACCTCAAGCAAGGACCGTAAATCGATCGGTTCCTGAATGAGTGTCATATTGCCGGTCTCGATTTTGCTGAAATCGAGAATCTCGTTCAAGATGTGGAGCAGCGAGTTGCTGCTCTCCATCAAAATATCAGTATAATTCAGCTGATCCTTGTCAAGCTCGGTCGTTCGTAATAGCTCAATCATGCCGATGATGCCGTTCATCGGCGTGCGGAGTTCGTGACTCATCATGGTCAGAAACTCCGTTTTCGCTTGATCTGCCCGCTCGGCATTCTCCTTCGCCCGGATGATTTCTTTCTCGTCGGTGATATCGCGGAATACCATAACGGCACCTTTGCGCTCGCCTTGGTCCCAGATTGGATTGACCTGATAATCTGCCAGAAAGCTGGTGCCGTCGCCCCGCCAAAGCACGATTTCGGCTCTGGACAGCGGTACGCCTTGTTTGACGGCTCGAACAAGAGGGGATTCATTCCCCCGATAAAAAGTGCCGTCATGGCCAATTTCTTTGATGATCTGGTCGCAAGGTCTTCCGATGGTGGTGGCCGGTTCATAATCCAGCATCGCTGCGCCTGCCGGATTGATAAATGCGACGTGTCCGTGAATGTCCAGCCCGATAATGCCTTCGGATACCGTATTCAGCAAAAGGGTGAGCTCCCGGCTCAGCTTCTTGATCTCTTCCATGGTTCGTATGCGCTCGGTGATATCCCGGGTAATGCCATAGACGCCGACCACTTCGTCATCCACGAAAATCGGGATGTTAATCGTATTGATGTCGATGGGATGTCCATCCTTATGAATAATCGTTAGATCATAGCTCTGAGGTATGCCTTCTGTTGCCTGATTAAAATGAAACAACGTGCGATCCATGTCTTTTTCCGCTACAATCGGTCCGAAATACATCCCGATCAGCTCGTCCAGCGTATATCCTGTCAGGTCCTGCAGATTTTGGTTGGCCGTTAAGTAGTCGCCATCCAAATTCATGGAGTATACGGCCGATGGATTATATTCAAAAAGAGAACGGTATCGCTGCTCGCTTTCCTTTAGCTTAAATTCCATCAGTTTTCGTTCGGAAATGTCGCGGGCAATCGAGATGATCTCGTTCTTTTGGCCGTCCTGCGTGCTGATGTACTTGCAATTGACTTCAAACCAGATGTGCCTGCCATCCTTATGTATATAACGGAAGGTGATCGGTGTGAGCAATTTGCCGTCCAGGCAATTGTTAAAATAGTCCTGTAGCGGTATGATATCCTCCGCGTATACATAATCGAACATACTGGTGCCAACCATCTCATCCGGACGATATCCAAGCAAAGAATAACAGGAAGGTGAACAATAAAGAAACGTTGAACAGTCTATCGTGCTACTCGAGATGAAGTCAAGGGAATTTTCGGTTATGAGCTTGTACTTGTTTTCATTCTCCAGCGACTGCTGTTCAATCAGCACCTGCTCGGTGATGTCCTGCGCCATGCCCACCATCTCCATCGGTCTGCCTTCACTCGTAACGGAGACTTCCCATTGAGCTCGAATGGTTCGGATTTGACCGTCCTGAAGCTGGATCCGATAGATGATTTCATCCGCATTCCCTAGAATGGCTCTGCTCACGGCTGCCTCGAGCCGCTTTCGGTCTTCCGGAACGACCAATGACAGCAGCGTGTTATGGTTTGGCTCAGTGGTACGGATCTGATATCCGTAAATTCGTCTCATTTCATCGCTGTAGCTCAGCGTATGCGTGATCAAGTCCCAACGCCAGGAACCGATCTTGGCAATCCGCTGCGCATGGGCCAGCGTATTTTCATCCGTTTTGCGTTTGGTAATGTTTCGTCCAATGGCCAGAACCTTGCTAATCTCGCCATGAGCTCCCCGAATTAACTGAAAAGACGTTTCAAACCAAAGATAATGCCCGTCCTTATGGCGAATGCGTCGAACGAAACTATCTTCCTCTGAAAACAGCTTGCCCGGCTCTTTCATTTGCTCGGAATCCACCTGATGATAGTAATCGATCCGGCATTGGCCCGTCATTTCTTCTTGGGTGTATCCGAGTATTTCCGTCACAGAAGGTGAGATGTATTCGATGATGCCATCAGCGTTGCTGATGGATATAAGATCTTGTCCGCTCTTGGATATGAGTGCAAGGAGTTCATCATTCTTAATGGTCGGCGGCAAAGACGAGTTCTCCGGTACGGTCCCGGGTTCTATACAGCATAATATCCATGGGTCCTCTCCAGGGGCGGGATGTTTCAGCAGGGAAATAGAGACCGAGACATGGACTTGATTTCCGTTATGGCGGACAAAATAAGAGTCTCTCTTGAGCGTGGCCGATTGTTCATATGTCAATGATTGCAATATTTGTTGAATCGATAGATTGGATAGAACTTGGATTTCGGAAGGTTTGAGCTGAAGCAGGTCTGAACGTTTGGATTCGGTAAGTTCGCAAAAACGATCATTAACCTTTGCCACAGGCTCGTCAACCGCAGAAATCAGGATCGCTCCCATAGGCAATTTATCAAATATCTGTTCCCAGACCCAATGCTCTGCTGTTTGCCTCATGATTATAGTTGCCTCCCTAAGTTAAGCTATTCCATTTGATCATAGAGGATAGGATCACTCTATCGCAATAGTAAATACCAGTGCTGCATTTGAACTTGGACATCAAGGCGCGTCAAAGCCAACCGATAAGAGGAGCATCCTTATGGCTGGCGAGTTTACTCTACGTTACATCCGATTGCTGATGATGTATTTATCATCGTTTTTATTGGTGCAGCAGGTCACGCTCGTCGACGTATTTGTCAAAATAATGCCCGGCATAGGAGCAAACGGGGATGATTTTCAAATCCTCTTCCCGAGCGTATCCGATTACTTTTCGCACGAGTTCGTCGGCGATTCCTTGCCCTCGCAGGCCGGGTGAGATATAGGTATGATCGATACTAATCACGCCGTTTCCTTGAGGCGAGTAGGTGATTTTGGCTACCGTTTTTCCATTGTTTTCAATAAAAAAGCTGCCGGGTTTCGTCTGTATATTTCGTTTGTCCATGGTGTTTAACCCTCCTTCATCTGGTTGTACTATACCCGTATCCGCTATGCATTAAACGGATTTCAGATAGGCCAACACCCTTGACGGGACATTTGCATACAATGCGAATAGAAGAGAACGAAGGAGGACATCATGAACAATTATTCAACTCAACCGCAAATGCTGTTTCAATGCGATCACCAAATGGCTCATTCCATGAAAAAGCATAAGGAACATGCTCACGCAGCGCTCAAGAAAGCCGTGAATCGCAAAGTTAGAGTGCAAACCTTGGACGATGAAGTCTTTGAGGGTGTCATCATTAACCTGGATGCCAAAAATGTGTACATTCAAATCGAACAAGGAGATCGAGGTTTTTATCCCGGCCCCTATCCAAGACCGAGACCGCCATTCCCGCCATATCCATACAATCCATATTACAGCAACGTGATTCTGCCGCTGGCGTTGTTTGATCTGCTCGCGGTGAGCTTGCTGTGGTAGTGGTAATCGTTTAAATAAAAACCTGCAGATTTTGTCTGCAGGTTTTTTTGTTTAGGAAGGAGATGATGGCCAATTTCAGATAAAATCTATTTACATACATTCTGTTTGTATGTTAAATTGGATTCATCCCAATTATAGAAGGAGATGTTTTCCATATGAAGCTGCAAGGATTTTATCCCGTGATCATGACAGAGAAGATTGCCGAAAGCACAGCGTTTTACACACGGTTGTTTGGATTTGAGATTGTTTTTGAAGCGGATTGGTATGTAAGCCTGAAGAATGGAGACCAAGGACAAGGCTCTTATGAAATGGCCCTCTTGTCCAAAGATCATCCCACGGTACCGTCTTCCTTTCAGAAACCAGTGCAGGGATTGATTCTTAATTTTGAGGTGGAGGATGTGGATGCCGAGTATCAAAGGCTGATCATCCACGAAAAGCTCCCGCTTCATCTGGATATACGGGATGAGGAATTTGGGCAGAGGCATTTTATCACCAGTGACCCGAACGGGGTGCTGATCGATATGATAAAAGTCATTCCGCCTTCACAAGCATTTATGGAACTGTATAATGAAGATGTGTGGTCCACGAAGGATGACCAATCCGGTAAATGAGTACATCCACCGCATTAAAGGACTACTTCGGAAGAGAGCTGGCGATTCTTTTATCCGATCGAATTAAGCCGCTTGCACCGGAGTTTCACTCGGAGGTTTTCATTGAAGCCGTAAGCCGCAAGACAGCGACGCTTGAATTGAAAGGAAGGGTAGCCGTTATTGCGGAAGAATTGCAGCAAGCCCTGCCCTTTGGTTATCCGGATAGTTTGGAGATTTTACTCGGCATCATAGGACCAGAGAATGAAACAGAGAAAGGAATGTTTACAGACGGGTATTTTCTCATGCCAATTGCATGTTTTGTGGAACGATTTGGGCTTGATCACTTTGAAATATCGATGAACGCATTATATGAAATTACCAAACGGCACACATCGGAGTACGCGATTAGACCCTTTCTGCTCCATTATGAAGATCTGTGTCTTGAGGTTTTGAAGGACTGGCTTTCGGATGATAATTCGCATGTCCGTCGCCTGGTTAGTGAAGGTACCCGGCCTCGTCTGCCGTGGGCAAAGCGAATTCAAGTGATCAAGGGAGATCCCGCCCACAATTTGGCGCTGCTAAAGCCCCTTCTGCAGGATTCCTCTGGCTATGTCCGCAAATCGGTTGCGAATCATCTTCATGATCTGAGCAAAGATTACCGGGATACCGTCCTTCCCTGGCTGCTTGAACACCTGGAGTCGTCTGGAGCGTACGGTCCTTGGATACTTCAGCATTCGCTAAGATCCATGGCCAAGAGCGGAGATCAGGAAGTACTGAAGCTTCTAACATCCGTAAGAATAGCATCCGAATGATGCATAGGAGAGAGAAACGCGAATTATGAGAAGAACCAAAAGCGAAGCTAACGAAACTATTCAGCTGCTGCTGAAGGTAGCCAGAACACATTTCACGGAGAAAGGCTATGCCAATGCGGCATTAGAGGAGATTGCCGACGAAGCTAAAGTTACCCGCGGTGCGCTGTATCATCATTTTAAGAATAAACAAGGACTGTTTCTTGCCGTGCTTGAATTAGTGCAGACGGAAATTGGGCAGCGCGTGGAGACGGAAGCGGATAGCTCCGAGGATCCTTGGGAGCAGCTTCTGTATGGCTGTCGGGCATTTATTGCGACCGTGGTAGAGCCGCAGAATAAGCGCATTATGCTCATTGACGGTCCGAGTGTCGTAGGGTGGGAGTCTTGGCGCGAGATGGACGAGCAGAATTCGATGAGTCACCTTAAGGAACAGCTAGCCTTCATGCAGAATCAGGGAATGATGAAGACCGTTCCGGTTGATGCTATGACGCATGCCTTGTCCGGCGCTTTAAACGAATGCTCGCTGTGGGTTGCTCAAATGCCGGAAACGGATAGGGGTATCGAGGAGACGATGGATGTGATTACCGGCATGTTACAGGGGTTTAGAGTAAGTTGATCCCTTGATAACCGCGGTGTAGGTTTTAGTTTTAATTTTAGTAGCAAATCATGTTAAATATCCAATCCGGATCCGGGTCGGATGTTCCGGCGGCCTACATTCCTGTATGAGATTAAAGCACTAGATAAGGTTTACCCCCAATATGGATCGAATTTTCAGCAAACCTTACAATTTGCATGAATGTTGTATGCTGGAGAGGTACATCCAAAATCCATGAAATGGAAGGGGTTAAACATGAAATCATTGAAGCCGCTGCAGGAGCTTTTGGAGGAAGAACAGGGTAACCCGATCGAAGCCATCGGAAGCTACATTTCCGAACACATCGAAGGGAACTGGCAAACCGTACTTACCGTAAACGAGGAAAAACTGCTGAGGGCATACAACGAGTTTGGAGATGCGGCGTATGGGACGTTTTTGAACCTGTTATTCTTGCCGATTCATAAACAATTAAAGGAGATCGGAATCCGTCCTGAACCTAATTTCCCGGGTAACTTCGACATCTCAAGAGAATGGGGAAGTCAGGAAGGGACAGACCAACAGCGCTGGATGTGGAGCACGGTTTATTCGCCGGTGAAGAAGCCGCTCGGCACCATCGTTACCGTTGTATATCATGATCATACACAGTTTCGCGTCCCTAGGCAGCCTCGGATCATAGCCTTGCATGAGAGAGGAAAAGAGGAAGTCGTTACAGCCCTTTCCCTCAAATCCCCGGATTTTAAGGAGGCGCTCGAGTTTACGGTTGAATATGAAGCTTATCTTCGGAGTTTACAAGAGTAAGGAAGGATAACTTGTCAGCGCGCTATTTTTTCTACCGCAGGGAGATATTTCGCGCTCATGTTGAATATCAGACAGGTCATTAACCTATAAAAAGCGCCTTGAGCAGGATGGAAATATCCTGGCACAAGGCGCTTTTGACATTTAGATTGAAGACAGCTGATCGATCGTTAGGTCTAACCAGTCTAATTCTTCCCTTGTCAGCTGGATGGTTGAACCCTCATCACAGGATTTTAATTCTTCCGCAGACTGCGCACCGATCAACGCACAGGTTGGGAAGGGCTGGTTCAGCACGTAAGCGAGCGCAATCTGTATGGCCGTCACATTCTTCGATGCGGCCAGCTGTTTGGCACGCTCTAACCGCTCCCAGTTCGCATCGCTATAAAATACCCGCACAAGATCTGCATTGTCCCGAATTTCCGGCGTGAACCGGCCGGTGAAGAATCCTCGTGCTTGGGAGGACCAGGACAGCAGCGGAAACTGCTCGGCTTCATGCCACGCAATCGTCTCAGCATCGGCTGAGACGCAGCCTTTCCAGAACGGCTCGTTCGGCTTGGCCAGACTAAGATTCGGGCTGCTGAAGGAGAAACCGACCAGTCCATTCGCTTCGGCATAGGCATTGGCATCCCGGATGCGCTCCCATGTCCAGTTGGATACCCCGATGGCGCCAACGCTGCCATCGGCAATGTATTCGTTCAGAGCCTCAATAACTTCGCCTGCCGGAACCGCCGGGTCGTCACGGTGAAGAGCGTACAGATCGATGAAATTCGTCTGCAGTCTTTCAAAGCTCGTTGTGATGTCGCTCTTGATGTCTTTTTTATTTACACGCGGGCCATTCTGGTCATGATGGGCACCCTTGGTCAGTATGACGATCTGATCCCGGTTACCTCTTTCCTGCATGTATCTCCCGATCACTTCTTCGCTTTGACCTCCACAGTAGATGTGGGCGGTATCAACGGAATTGCCGCCGATAGCCAGGTATGCATCCATATTTGCGGCTGCTTTCTCATACGAATCATGATAAAAGTAGTCCGTTCCTTTCATTAGCGCAGAGACGGGTTTGTTTAATCCCTTGATTGATATATATTTCATATTCATATCCTCCTTGGGTGTAATTACAACACAATTCGCTTCCGTTCATGGGCAGATTGCAGACAGGCGTCTATGACTTTCATGTTGTGAATGGCATCCTCTGCAGAGTAGCGGAGAGGCTTGTTGTTCAAAATAGCTTCGGCCATATGGTCGCCTTGTTCACTGTATGCGTTTGCACGAGGGACCTCGATTTCCTTACGTCCTTCGCCGGTCGTTAAGAAGAAGTTCGCTCCGTCCTCAGGCAGGCTATAGGCATAAGGGACTTCAATCAGGCCATCCGTACCTACAATTTCAAGAGGGTTGCGATACGCCGCCCACATTCCGCAATCAAATGTCAGCGCTACATTCCCTCCAAATTCGATTAATCCGGATGCCATCATGTCGACATGATCATGCTCAGGGGAGAAGAAAGCTTGAACGGTAACAGCTTCCGGCTCTTTATCCAGCAGGATGCGCGCGGCGTTGATCGGATAACAGCCGACATCATAAATCGAGCCGCCGCCCCAATCCTTGCGGAAACGGACATTCCCGTAATTGGCGGAGCTGTTGAAGGTAAACGCGCTGCGTATGCCCCGAATGTCCCCGATGGCACCGGCGGTGATCATATCCTTCAACAACTCATACCGTGGATGATAGCGATACATAAAGGCTTCGGCCAGCACTACCCCGGCTTTAGCTGCTGCTTCTGCCATTTCAGCTGCTTCTGCTTCCGTCAATGCAAGCGGTTTTTCGCATAGAATGTGTTTACCGGCTTCCGCCGCACGGATGCTCCATTCTTTATGTAGATGGTTGGGGAGCGGAATATAAATCGCATCTATGGAAGAATCCTCAAGCAAGGACTCGTAACTGCCGTATGCAGTCGGGATATTCAGTTCCTCTGCCGTTTGCGCTGCTTTTGCCTGATCGCGACTGGCAATGGCAACGACTTCATTGTGACGGGATTGTTGTAAACCAGGTATAACCGAGCGTTTGGCAATGCTGGCGCAGCCTAGGATTCCCCAACGAAGTTTTTGAGTCATGTTCATCAGCTCCTATACAACTTATTAAGATTATATTGCGATTATAAAAGACAAGAAATAAAATTGATATAATATTATTTTGTAGTGTAATACAACAATATTGTTATTCGGGGTGCATTATAATGAAACGACAAAGTCATCTGCTGACCCTACCGCAAATGCCATTCTTCTGCCTGCCTGAGTCGGTAGGGATATACCGGGATGAACCGGACCATACCGTTACGCGGGCAGCCGGATCTCTGAACAATTTCAATATTCATTATGTGGCTTCCGGTAAAGGGTATGTTGAAATCGAAAACATAGTCCATACGCTTGGCCCAGGTGAAGCCGTGCTGTATTTTCCAATGCAGGCTCAGCGTTATTACACCAGCGAGGACGATCCGTGGGATGTGCGTTGGTTCCACTTTTATGGCAGCGGTCTGCAGAACTATTTCATCGAACGCGGATTTCATAAAAGCCAGCTGTGGAGCATACGGCAGCCGTCAGCCTTTGAGGAAGCGCACGAAGCGCTGTTATATGAGGCGGAGACCCATCGGATGCTCAAGCCTGCGCAGCTGTCCACGCTAACGTATTCCTTGTTAGCCGTATTCGTGGAGCAGGCATCCGCTTTATCGGACAATAAATCAAACAACTCGGCCAACCGGATTCTTGAACTGCTGCCGATTATGCAGCAGGAAGCGGCACAACCGTTTATTTTGGAGGAGTGGGCGAACAGACTCGGCGTTACCACTTACTATTTTTGTAAATTATTCCGCAATGTCATGGAGATGACCCCGATGGATTTTGTAACGCGCTGCCGTCTTCAGATGGCAAAGCAGTGGCTGCTTGACCATAAAGAAAAAACCATCGGACAAATTGCAGTGGAAGCGGGCTATCCGAGCGTCAGTTATTTTAACAAGCGATTTATGGAGCATGAAGGCATGACGCCATCTTCCTATCGTCGCTTATATGGGGTATAGTTATGGGTATCACGTCGCCAGGTCAGTTGGGAACTCGACTTAGGTCTAGGTCCTATTCACACCTATAGTCGGTTATGGAAACGGCTTGCCTCTACTACAATGGAATTAACGAAGGATTTGACGAAATCCGGCTTCGATGAAATATGTAATTATGTATGTGGGGGAAAGCCAAATGTCCGATAACCAAAATATATATGTTCTACTGACTGATACGGGTACGATGTTTACCAAACTGATTAAACGAATTACGGCAGCGCCCTATAATCATGCTTCGCTGGCGCTGGACGAGAACTTGAATGAAGTGTTCAGTTTCGGCCGGAAATGCGCCAATAATCCCTGGATTGGGGGATTTGTTGAGGAGGATGTATACGAAGGAACCTTCCGTCACTTTCCCGGCACCCGCTGCGCACTGCTCCGTCTCCAGGTCACGCGGGAGCAATTTGAGGCAGCAAGACGCGTGATTCAAAGCTATAAGGATGAAGAGGACGCTTACGGCTACAATCTTATCGGTATGTTTGGCGTGCTGATGAGACTTGATATTACGAGGGAAAGATCGTACTTCTGCTCACAATTCGTAGCGGAGGCGATGAAGCAAAGCAGAATTCATCTATGGGATCGCCCTTCCTCCGCAGTAACCCCGAATGATTTCTTTCAGCATCCGGCATTCGAGGTTATATACGAAGGCATGTTATATGACTATCCCTTGCTTGATCAATCCAGATTGGCTGGATTCCAATACCCGTTACAAACAGCTTCAAGTTGAGTTGATTTTTGATCCATTTGTTGCACGTCGAACCCTAACTTCTGCCCTCGGCAGAAGTTATTTTTGTATTGCGGGATTCTTGATATCGTTATTTTAATTGGGCATTTGCACGTGTTATGATCGACTCGATTTTTTGTTCGTGACTGTAGATGCTTTTCTTTGTTGTCAGAATCTGACCGGAGAGTGTCAGCAGCCTGGACAGGGCATCGCTGGTTCGGGCCGACTCATTGGCTTTTACGGCGGCTTTGAAATTCTTCCACTCGGTTGTCATTCGTTTATTCGGCGTTGAGATTGCGCTTTTATCGCTTTTGATTTTGCTTTTATAGGATTCAATCTCGGACAGGATGGAACGGACTTTAGCTGCTTTGGAAGTTCTCTCTTTCTTAGCCGCCGTAAGCGCCGTCTGCTTATTTCGAATATCATCACGTCCCAAAGATACCAGGATCTTCATGCCACTGGCCTGTGACTGCAGCATCTTGGAGAGCGATTTGTCTTTGAGTTTTTTAGCTGCGGTGATTTGTTTATTGAGCGCGGAATAGGTATTAAACAGCGGCTGGTACTTGGTTTTGGCCGCTTGCAGCTGATCCTCCAGCTTGCGGATCTTATCCTTATCGATTTCGCTGATTTTTTTACGGGTTTCCGAGGCTTTGGCTTCATTGGCATAGCGAAGGGAAGAGATTCGATCGTCCAAATCCATTACCTGATTTCGTTCGGATTTGAAATCATCGAACTGTTTGATGAGTTTGGTACGTACGGTTCCGCCAGCCCGGTCCGCCGTGGCATTCAATTGGGCTTGAACCGTATCGGTGAACTCGATCGCGGCTGCATTCACGAAAGGCATGGGGATTAAAGAGAGTAAAAGTGCCATAACAAGGGATAAGGTGAGTAATCTTCTAAACATAAACATCGCTCCTTAAATAACTAATAATCATCATGAGCGGGACTCGCATCATGACAGAATGGCCGGACCCACGACAAAAAGCACCCGTTAGAAAGGCGCTTTCAACGCCAGACTTACGGGTGCTTCCTTCGTAAGAGTTCCGATTCACTTTTTTGTAAATATACAGGTAAATTTTGGTTTTGTCAAACACTTATTCCCCTGAACTGAGCGAAAATTCTCTTAAAATGGTCTTCCAGGCCTCCGAATCTCCTTCCCATGTGGGTCCTTTCGGTATTTGCTTGATGAGAACCCGATCCGAGAACGAAGGGAGATTTACGATTTGGGGACTGCTGCTGAGCATCATAAATAACAGGTTTACGTTCGGGTTGGGATAGGCTTCGCGTATTACTTGATCGATCGTCTCGGCATCCTTTGTATTCGCGATGATCCGCACGAGCAGAGTCTTCTGTTCAGAGTTCAAGCAGCGGTTAAAGCGTTTGATTCTTCGATCCAGCCGCTCGCGAAAAGCGGGGTAGTCATATAGCGGAGGCTCCTCCGGTAAGTTCTGGAAATCATGAAAGGATAAACAGGAAGATCGCTTGTCGCGGACATAGTAACAGTTCACGGATTTGCCGTATATGTCGAGATTATCCCGAAGCATGAAATCGCTGAATTGACGTTTAATGACTTTGCAAAATTCATGGGTCGAAGCGAAGTTGAACCAGTCCAACGGGCCAGCTGCACGTCGCAGCTTGTTTCTTCTTAACTGGGCGGCAACCTGACAGTTGTGACCAAGACTGAAAATGGCATCAAACTCCACAGGGGTTGTCATGCTACCAGACCTCCTTGAATCTATCATTGGATATCATATGCAAATCGATAGAGTTGGTATGGAGTAGTGACCAAGGGTGGGTGGGGAGTGTGGTTCATAAAAACCTTGGGTGGCCGGAGAAGGAGGTGGGCCGGTTTTAAGGGGAACGGAGTGGTGGGAATATTACGGTCCCGATCCTCATTGACTCAGGCTATATTTTGAATGAAGCTGCCATATTAATTCCCTCCGGCTGTTGACGCCGGTTTTAACAAATATGGACTTTAGATGATCCTGAACCGTGTAGGGGGAGATAAACAGGGATTGAGCAAGCTCCTTGGTGGATAATCCTCGCAGAATTCCGCTGATCACTTCGTTCTCGCGCTCCGTTAATCCCAACGCATCCGAGATAAGCGGCAGCATATCCGCTGTATTGGCAGGCCCAAGCGTGACTGCAAGTTTGGCAAGAGAATCGGGACCATGCAGAAAGCATGCCCGTATGCTGGCATAGGAGCCATCAGTTAGCCGGACGCGAGTATGAGCGCCTGTCGAATAGGCCGTATCTCGGGAGCTCTCGGACAAAGCCCGGAAGCAGACTGCCCGCAGCGGGCGGGGGAGTGACGCGGCATCCATACCCTCTGCATCCTGGAGCAATGACATCCACTGCCGTGCAGAAGCATTATATGTAAGAATATCGAGCGTTTCGGACAGCACCAATAAACCAGGCTCAGGCATGTGACCCTTTCCATCAACAGGGGATCGCGGAAGAGTTCGATCACGCAGCATGGCCGCCATGTATGGTGCCAAGGTAGAGAGCACCTGCCGTTCCTCCTCGCTAAAAAAGGGCTGGCCCTCCTGCCGGAATATCGTCAGATATCCCCAACACATGCCGTCCGCTACCAATGCGGCACGCATCTCATCATGAAAGCCTGCCGGCTGCAGGACGTTCAGATAACGAGGGCTTATGTTCAGAGCCCCGTTCGTAGCTCCGCTTAGCGTAGCCACCTTCTCCATGGAGTTTGCCAGTTCATGAAAGTGATTGTTATCGCTGTGCAGATATTCATACTCGAACAGGCGATCATGGATTGCCTCAATGTCTTCATCCGTGATCGCACCCGTCGAGAGCAATGTACGTGGATCTACCGTCGTAAAGCAAGCCGATTCGAACGGAATCCAACAGCGCAACTGCTTCAGGAGTTCGCTCCGGTAGGTTTGGGAATTAGATAAAGCCCCGCCAAGTGCCGTTATTTTATTCAATAAGCTGTTAAGCTGTGTGCCCATATTCAGTCACCTTTTTCGTCGGTCTAAGGATAACCCCACATTTCTGGGATAGGGTTATCGTTCTCCATCCTTATAATTGAGAATGATTCTTATTATGTCATGTATGCAGAAGGAATGAAAGAGACCTGCATATTTGCATCAAGATGGAAAAAGGGAGGTTTACCCATGGAAAAAGTGAAACCATGGCTTGCGACACTGAGGATTTTCAAGTCTGAGCGGGGCTCGTAACTTATATAGATTTTTTTAGAGATGGAGAGGAAGTATCATGAAGGAACGCATTGTGGTTGTAGGCGGATATGGGCATGTAGGAAGGATCATATGCGAGGAGTTAAGGGAGAAATATCCCGGGCTTGTATACGCAGCAGGAAGAAGTCTGGAACGAGCCGAACGTTTCAGTCAGGAGACAGGCGGTGTGGTGCTCCCCATGCGACTGGATATGGGGCAGTCGGTCACGGCGAGTGAGTGGGAACGGATCAAACTCGTGGTTATGTGTCTGGATCAGGCGGACGATGCCTAGGCCGGAGCTTGCATCCGGAGCGGAACCCACTACGTGGATATATCGCAAAAGCCGAGTTTTTGAACCAAGTGTCGAAGTGGAAGGACGCAGCGGAGGAATCCGGGTCGTCAGCTATTCTGAGTGTAGGCCTGGCCCCAGGGTTAACCAATCTCATGGCAAGCTGGGCGAGCAAAGGTCTGGATGTAACAGAGTCGGTTGATATCTCGATTATGCTGGGATTAGGGGATCGGCACGGCAAGGCTGCCGTAGAGTGGACCGTGGACAATCTCCTGTCCACCTTTCAGGTGATGGAGAATCATCGCATTAAGACGATTGCGAGTTTTTCGGATGGAAGGTCGGTTTTTTTTGGCGAAAAAATAGGATGTAAATCCGTGTATCGATTCCCATTCTCGGATCAATCCACATTGCCCAACACCTTGGAAGTCCCCACCGTATCGACTCGGTTGGGTTTTGATTCATCCCCTCTAACTTCCATACTGGCGGGATTCCGTGCATCAGGTCTGTATCATCTGCTTAAAGTGAAATGGATACGGAACGCTGCCGTGCAAGCTTTTATGAATAAACGAATGGGATCCGATGATGTTGCTCTGAAAATTGAAGCGCACGGCAAGCGCCATGGCAAAAATAGTACAGTTGAATCTTTGCTGGTCGGGCGGGATCAGTCCAGAATAACGGCTAAGGTAGCGGCGAGAGTTGCGGATGCCGTATACAGTGGGAATATCGCGTGCGGGGTGTTTCATATTGAACAAGTGTTTGAATTAGCGAGTATGAAGGGGTGGCTGGAGAAAGAGGTTCGCATGGAGGAATGGTGGGATGGAGAGAGACGGGGGATGTGGTCGCCTCGCGATCGTCCCGGCGATGAACTTCCTTACAAATAAATTCGGTTCGATAAATGGTTCGGAGGCCCGCTTGATACGTGCGGCGAATATATGATGAGAAGCGTCCACCATCTGTCAACGGGAATGATTGGCGCGGTTATGTTCCCTGGTGCCATGAGTGTCATGCTGTTTGGCATGTTAGGGGGCATACTCGTTGATAAGAAAGGTCATCATCTTGTGTTCTATATAAGCACGTTGATGATTATCGGTGGTTTTTTAACTACGGCTATGCTGACGGATCAATCACCTTGGATTGTAACGGCCATAAGCCATTGTGCCCCTTCTGTATTGATCATTGGGGGGAGAATAGTTTGGATGGCTGTCGAAACGTCTTCGCCAAGTCCAGACTATCATGTTACTCCGTTTATCAGCGGTTTACGGTCATTTCCTGTGGCCTGCATTCGTTGACAGAACTCGGGTCTGGTGATATCCTCCAATCAAAGACGGGGTTTATCCGGGAGCAAATGAATTAATCCGTATTGTCCCCTTGGCGAGGGAGTGAGCTCTCCCAAGCGACGGTTGCGGCAGCCATTTCTGAATACCGTAAGTCTGAAGCTCTTCGTTTGAAGAGTTTTTTCTTTTATATTACAACGAAAAGAATGTGATGACAGATGTTGGTTCGATTACGAACCCAAATGAACGGTTTGCTTCAACATCATTTATCCGGGGAGTCGATGGACTACCGGCAGATTTTTGCTTTATTTTTTCCGATATTGATTGATCAGGCATTCATCATCGGTTTGAATCTGGTCAACACCGCCATGATCAGTTCGTCGGGCGTATCGGCGGTCAGCGCCGTGAACATGGTGGATTCCCTGAATATATTCCTGATCAATGTGTTCGTGGCGGTAGCAACCGGGGGCACCGTCGTCGTTGCACAATATAAGGGAAGCGGCAATGCCATGATGGTATCCCGGGCTTCTGCGGCCACTGTTACTTCCGTGGCGATGATCGCTTTAGCGATCGCGCTGCTGATCATTGGTCTTCACCAGCCGGTGCTGAATCTGCTGTTCGGCTCAGCGTCACCCGAGGTGCTCGAGAGTGCGCGAGTGTATCTGATTGGAAGCAGTACTTCCTTCATCGGAATTGCCATCGTGCAGGCGGTTTGCGGCGCGCTGCGGGGGATCGGCAAGACCCGGGCTTCACTGGCATTGTCGTTAATCATGAACCTGCTCTACGTTCTGCTCAACATCGTGTTCATCACCTTGCTGAATATGGGCGTTATGGGCATGACGCTGGCGATTAACATCGCCCGCTTTGCCGGTGCGGCCTGCGCGCTCTACTATCTGTTCAGATTGGATGCCACGCTGCATATCCGCCTGCGAGATCTGTTTCATTTCCCGATATCCATGCTGCGCAAAATTATGTTTATCGGGCTTCCGTTTGCAGCCGAACAGATGTTTTTCAACGGGGGAAAGCTGTTAACCCAAGTGTTTATCGTCAGCTTGGGTACGTACGCCATAGCAACGAACGCGATCGGGTCTTCGCTTGCCGCCGTATTTCAAATTCCAGCCAGCGCGTTGTCCTTAACGATTGTGACCGTTGTCGGTCAGTGCATCGGCCGCGGAAATATAGCGGATGCCCGGAAGTTCATCAAATCCTTTCTATGGCTTGGCGCAATCTCGCTGGCCCTGATGGGGCTGATATTGATGCCGCTCTACCGGCCGTTGGTAGGGCTGTTCAACCCTCCTCCGGAAATCGTGAACGATCTGTTCGTGGTGCTGTTGATCAACACGCTCGTGCAGGTTCCGTTGTGGTCGATAAGCTTTATTCTGCCTTCGGCGCTGCGAGCGGCAGGCGACTCGCGTTTTACCTCAATCACCTCGATGCTGACCATGTGGCTGTTCCGGGTGATTCTCGGTTATATTATGGGGATCGTTCTGGGCTGGAGCATCCTTGGCGTATGGCTGGCCATGAATTGTGAATGGGGAGTTCGGGGAGCGATTTTCCTATGGCGCTTCCGCGGCAAGAAATGGTATGCGCACAAGCTGATTTAAGCCATTATCTATTGTATATATTGAAAGAAAAGCCCCGTGTTACCGGGGCTTTTTTGCATGTTTTTTTACTACAAGCAGCATGTTCCATCTATTCCAGACAGATTTAGTTAGGAACGATTATGATGGCTTGTAAACCGCAGCGTATGTTTTCCAGCCGCCGTCGAGATTCTTAACCCGGAAGCCATGTTCGGCCAAAATACGTGCCGCCAAGTATCCGCGGAGCCCAACCTGGCAAGTCACGTACAGCATCTCATTCTCCGGCAATTCCTTCAGTCGGCTGCGCAGATCGTTAAGCGGAATGTGGACGGATCCTGGGATATAACCCGCTTCCCTTTCCTTAGGCTCACGAACATCGATCAAAGTTGCACCGTTTCCGACCAGGTCGTCGATTTCATGCCACTGCACCGTTTCAACCAAACCGTCCAAGATGTTGGCGGCAACATATCCGGCATAATTAACCGGGTCTTTGGCTGAGGAATAAGGGGGCGCGTAGGAAAGCTCCAGCTCCGTCAAGTCCCATACATTGAGATTTCCCTTGATTGCTGTAGCAATGACATCGATTCGCTTATCCACGCCATCTACGCCAATCGCTTGCGCCCCATAGATTTGACCTGTTTCCGGATGGAATAACAGCTTCAAGGAAATGGGATACGCCCCGGGGTAGTATCCGGCATGAGACGAGGGGTGAATATGGATGGCTTGATAAGGGATGTTCATCTGCTTGAGGCGCTTTTCGTTAACACCTGTTGCCGCAACCGTTAGATCAAAGACCTTGGCAATCGACGAGCCGAGCGTGCCTTTGTAACCATTGGTTTTACCGTAAATGTGGTCTGCAACCAGGCGCCCCTGCCGGTTGGCAGGACCGGCGAGCGGGATAAAGGCCTGGCTCTGAAGGACATAATCCTTTACCTCAATCGCATCGCCGATGGCATAAATGCTCGGGTCAGCGGTCTGCATATATTCGTTAACTTGGATCCCTCCGCGATCATGGACGGGTAGTCCCGCAGCTGATGCCAGCAAGCTCTCTGGCTGAACGCCTATCGTAAGCAAGGTCATTTCGGTTGAAATTCGTTTGCCGCTGGAAAGCTCGATTTGTTGACCGTCCTTATGAAACTCTTTTACGCCATCCTCAAGAATCAGGCGTACTCCTTTTTCCTTAAGATGCGATTGGACGATTGCGGCCATTTCGTAGTCGAGCGGAGCCATCACCTGGTTGGCCATTTCGATGACTGTCACCTGAACGCCGCGATCCGCCAGATTCTCGGCCATTTCCAGCCCGATAAATCCACCTCCGACAATAACGGCATCCTTCGGCTGGACTTCATCCACGTACTGCTTGATCCGGTCCGTATCGGGGATATTGCGCAAAGTGAAGACGTTTGGCGATCCGGCCAGACCGCGAATATCCGGCGTAATCGGCTTCGCGCCGGGTGACAGGATCAGATAATCATAATTCTCGGTGTAGGTTTCTCCGGTAATAAGGTTTTTAATCAGTACCATTTTTTCATCACGCAGTATGGACGTAACTTCGCTAAGATTTCGAATATCCAGCTTGTAGCGGCGGCTAAGGCCGGGTACGGTCTGCACCATTAACTTATCGCGGTCGGTTATCGTTTCTCCTATATAGTAGGGCAGACCGCAGTTGGCAAACGAAATATATTCACCGC
Organism: Paenibacillus sp. MDMC362; assembly: GCF_003269305.1. Taxonomy (NCBI): domain Bacteria; kingdom Bacillati; phylum Bacillota; class Bacilli; order Caryophanales; family Paenibacillaceae; genus Paenibacillus; species Paenibacillus sp. MDMC362. The sequence continues at coordinate 172,494 of NZ_QLYT01000006.1, read as the reverse complement.
GTTCCACTAAAACAATGGCAGAGTCCTCATCCAATCTCCGCAGTCTGGCAGCTGCCGAGGCTCCTCCCGCTACGCCGCCGACAATGAGAATTTTTTTGCCCATCGAATATTCCTCCCTGATTTGGTGTATATGATGAATGGATTGCTATATACCCTATGGGGTATCATAACATATGGCAGCACGGAAGAGTGTGACAATTATCAAACATGTCCTGATAAGCGTAAAGTGAGAATTATCCATTTGACAACATACCCTTGGGGGTATATATTGATGACATGCAAGCCCGTATGCTTTTAATCATGCATCCTAAAAAGTGCAGAGACTGGAGGGATCGAGATGAACTACAATGATCAGATGAAAAATCGGGTGAAACGCATCGAAGGTCAGCTGCGCGGCATTCTGAAAATGATGGAAGAGAACAAGGATTGCAAGGAAGTGATTACCCAGCTATCGGCAACGCGGACGGCGATAGATCGGACGATCGGCGTTGTCGTCAGCTCAAACCTGGTGGAATGCGTACAGAAAGCTGAAGAGACCGGGCAGGACACGGAGAAACTTGTGGTTGAAGCGGTCAATTTGTTAGTGAAAAGCAGATAACTTGAGGACACCGTTCCCCTCAATTGAATACCAGTAGGAAGTTCAATCAGGATTGACAGGAATTACTACATCGCTTTAAATACCCCGTTGGGTATATGGAGAAACATATAGTCATCATTTTAAGGAGGAATAATAATGAACGCGGATAAAGTATTGGATGTGAAAGGCTTGGCATGTCCCATGCCGATCGTGAAAACAAAGAAACAGATGAATGAGATGCAACAAGGCCAAGTGCTTGAAATTCATGCAACGGATCAAGGCGCGAAGAGCGATTTGACGGCATGGGCCAAGTCAACGGGCAATGAGATGCTGGAGCAGGCGGAGGATGGAGGCGTGTTGAAATTTTGGATTAGAAAGGGATAATTTTTTTTGAATGAAAGTATACCCATAGGGGTATAAAACACATTCATTGACATTTATATTTATAAATCAAATTTTGCAGGGGGAGATCACGACGTGACGCAAACAAAAAAGACAACGATCGTATTATTCAGCGGCGATTATGACAAAGCAATGGCCGCCTATATCATCGCGAACGGGGCTGCCGCTTATGACCATGAGGTGACGATATTTCATACCTTCTGGGGACTGAACGCACTTCGTAAGGACGAGGATGTTATGCTGCCCAAGAAGAAAAGTTTCATCGAGAAGATGTTTGGGAAGATGATGCCTCGCGGATCCGATAACATGGGTCTTTCTAAAATGAATTTCGCCGGGATGGGTCCAAAAATGATCAAGGACGTGATCAAGAAACACAATGCCGTTCCGCTGCCGCAATTGATCGAGATGGCGCAGGAGCAGAACATCAAGCTTGTTGCATGCACCATGACGATGGATCTGCTTGGGCTGCAGCAAGAAGAACTGCTTGAAGGTATTGAGTATGCGGGAGTTGCTGCGTATTTGGGCGATGCTCAGGATGGCAATGTTAACTTGTTCATTTAAGGAAAACAGCGGCGACGGTTGCTGTTTTGAAGAGAGGGAATAAAGATGGATATTCTCAATGTATCGTTCATTGCACTTATCATTTTGTTTGTCGTTTGGAGAATTCTCCCGGCTCAGGGAGTCAGGCAGATTACGGCGGCACAGCTGAAGCAAGAGCTTAAAGACGGAAACGCAAACAAGCAGTTCATCGATGTCCGGACGCCGGGAGAGTTCAAGGGGAATCACATTCGGGGTTTCCGGAATATTCCGCTGGACCAGCTCATGTCGAGCAGCGATTCGCTCTCCAAAGAGATGGAAGTGGTATTGATCTGCCAAAGCGGCATGCGAAGCAACAAAGCGAGCAAAACATTAAAGAAATTAGGCTTTGAGATGGTGACTAACGTGAAAGGCGGCATAAATCGCTGGTCTTAAACTATAAAAAGTAAAAGGAGTGCTGAACAACATGAAAGAGATTTCTCCAAAAGAAGTAGAGCATATGCTGAGTGACGGAGCTGACATGAATATCATCGATGTTCGAGAAGCGGAGGAAGTCGCGGAAGGTAAAATTCCGGGCGCCGTCAACATTCCTTTAGGTTTGATTGAATTCCGCAAGCAGGATCTTGATCGGTCGAAAGAGTATGTCTTGGTATGCCGTTCCGGGGGGCGCAGCGGCCGTGCAACCGAATATTTGGAAGGTCAAGGCTATCAAGTCGTCAATATGACGGGCGGTATGCTCGCATGGGAGGGCAAAACAGAGTAACTGTGTCTATTTGAACAAGAATGGGTGTGTTAGGCACCTCTTTTTTTGAACTGAAATATACCCCAGGTGGTATGTTTACACAAAAAACAATGGAGGTTCGATGTGATATGGCAGCAATTGAATCGAATATGAGGCTGGATGCTAAGGGGCTGGCTTGCCCGATGCCCATCGTCCGCACGAAAAAAGCGATGAAGGATCTTGAAGCCGGACATGTACTGGAGGTAGAGGCAACCGACAAAGGCTCCAAGGCCGACATGCAGGCATGGGCGGAAAGCACGGGGCATCAATATCTCGGAACGATTGAAGAGGGGGATGTGCTGAAGCACTACCTTCGCAAATCATCAGGAGAAGAAACGGCAGAACGAACTTATCCGCATGTAGCGTCTAATGATCAGCTGGAGGAGAAACTTGCGTCCGGAGCGTCAATCGTCATTCTGGATGTAAGGGAAGCGGCGGAGTTTGTTTTCAAGCATATTCGCAATGCCGTATCGATTCCTCTTGGTGATCTGGATGAACGTATGGCTGAGTTGAACAAAGAGGATGAAATCTATGTCATCTGCCGTACCGGAACGCGGAGCGACCTGGCTGCGCAAAAGCTTTCAGCTAACGGCTTTGCAGGCATTATAAACGTCGTGCCGGGCATGAGCGGCTGGTGTGGAGAAACTGTGGGCTTGAACGATAACGCAGATTAAGATGGCTGTTCAAAAAACATGCTGACGCTTTTAATAGGCGGCCGGAAGTAATTTTAACATTTTCAGAACCATTTGAAATTATGAGGAGGAAGGCGACATGACAGTAAGAATAATGCAAGCGCAGGAAGTGGCCATGAAGGCGATTCGCAAAGAGAGCCTGTTCATATTGGATGTGCGGAACCCATCGGATTACGAGGACTGGAAGATTGAAGGCGATGGAATTCTGCATTTGAGTATCCCCTACTTTGATTTGATTGACGGCGTGGAAGAAATTTTGGATCGAATCCCGAAGGATCAAGAAGTGCTGGTCGTATGCGCCAAGGAAGGCTCGTCGGTGATGGTGGCTGAGATGCTGGCCGAGCACGGCCGGCATGTGGCGTATTTGAAAGGCGGTATGAAGGCCTGGAGTGAACACCTTGTTCCCCTGAAGATCGGCAGTTTGGCAGATGGAGGCACGCTTTATCAGTTTGTTCGTATAGGCAAAGGCTGCTTGTCTTATATGGCGGTATCGAACGGTGAAGCGGCATTGTTTGACGCAACCCGTATGACGGAGGTATATCTTGAATTCGCAAAAAGCCTGAATGCAAACATCAAGCATGTGTTTGATACCCATCTCCATGCGGACCATATTTCCGGCGGTCGAATGATTGCTAAGCAGACAGGAGCCGTATACTGGCTTCCGCCAAAGGATGCCGGCGAGGTGGTGTTTGAGTACGAACCGCTCAAGAACGGAGGCGAAGTGGCGATCGGCGGCAGCACAATTCGCATTGAAGCGCTCCATTCTCCGGGCCATACCATCGGGTCTACCTCGTTTGTGATTGATGATCAATATCTGCTGACAGGCGATATTCTGTTTATCGATTCCATCGGCCGTCCGGATCTGGCTGGGCTGGCGGAGGATTGGGTTGGCGACTTGCGGGAAACGCTCTATGTCCGCTACACCCATCTATCGGATGATCTGACCGTGCTGCCGGCGCATTTCATGGTCATGGACGAACTGAACGAGGACGGAACCGTCGCGAAGAAACTGGGAGAGCTTTACCGGGAAAACCATGGGCTCAACATCGCCGGTGAGGCAGAGTTCCGGACGTTGGTCACGCAAAATCTGCCGCCGCAGCCTAACAGCTATCAGGAAATCCGCCAAACGAACATGGGGAAATTGAATCCGGATACGGAGCAGCAGCGAGAGATGGAGATCGGGCCGAACCGCTGCGCGGTACGTTAATCATGCAAGGGCCGCCAACAAGATCGGCCACGACTATAAACGGATGTAACAAGAGAAAAAGAGATATAGGGAACCAGGCAGGTTCCCTTTTCTAAAGAGAAATAAGGGGGCAACACGATGGAACTAAGTTTATCCTTCATCATTACGATATTTTTAATCGGGTTCATTGGCTCTTATATATCAGGAATGGTTGGCATTGGAGGCTCGATCATCAAATACCCGATGCTGCTGTATATCCCGCCGTTATTCGGCCTTGCGGCTTTCACGGCGCATGAAGTATCGGGCATAAGCGCCGTACAGGTATTCTTCGCCACGATCGGCGGCGTGTGGGCATACCGTAAGGGCGGATATCTGAACAAAACGCTCATTATCTATATGGGTTCGGCCATACTGCTGGGCAGCTTCATCGGCGGTTTCGGCTCCAAGATGATGAGTGAAGGCGGCATCAATCTCATCTACGGCATATTGGCGCTGATTGCGGCCATTATGATGTTCATTCCGAACAAAGGGGTGGACGATATTCCGCTGGATCAGGTCAAGTTCAATAAATGGCTGGCCGCTTCGCTGGCTCTTGTGGTCGGTATCGGAGCTGGCATCGTCGGGGCGGCCGGGGCGTTCCTGCTCGTTCCGATCATGCTGGTTGTATTGAAAATACCGATGCGAATGACCATTGCGTCCTCGCTCGCAATCACCTTCATCTCATCCATCGGTTCTACGGTAGGGAAGCTGACGACGGGACAAGTGGATTATATCCCGGCCCTTATTATGGTTGTTGCCAGCTTGATCGCTTCTCCACTGGGGGCGGCCGCGGGTAAGAAGATGAACACGAGGATCCTGCAGATCATGCTGGCCGTTTTGATCCTGGCAACGGCTATCAAAATTTGGCTGGACATTCTATGATGGACGGGCTCCGGAAATCGCTATGGTTATTCATGACCGAGCCCAGTGGAGATAACACGCAAAGAGGCTAATTCCCCGAACCATTCGGAACTCACGCTAACATCGATGCGGCAGGAATGGTAAGATGGGGATGAGCTTCAGTGTGTACAGAATGGCGTTGATTTTAAAGAAAGAGGTGCTAAAACGATGAATCCATGGCATGAGCGGTTTCAGGGAGATGAATACGTGTTTGGGACGGACCCGAATGTATTCATTGCCGATATGCATAAGAAATTAGGCTTAACGGGCGACGCACTGGCTATCGCAGAAGGAGAAGGACGGAATGCGGTGTTCCTGGCCCGGGAAGGCATGAATGTTACCGTATGGGATTACGCGGAATCCGGCCTGAACAAAGCCAATCGACTGGCGGAAGCAAGCGGTGTGCAGATTCGCACGGAGCTTGTGGATCTCCACGATGCGTTGTGGAAGCAGGACCAATGGGATGAGATCATCTGCGTGTTTGGACATTTTCCCAAAGCATTGAGAACGAGGACTTTAGAAGGCGTGAAGACTGCGGTGAAGCCGGGAGGATATTTCCTCACGGAAGTATATTCACCGTACCAGATTCCTTATCGCAGCGGGGGACCGCAGGATCAGCAATTTTTATACGTTCCTGAGGATTTCCTCGAGCCCTTTGCAGATTGGCGCATTGTCCACTTTTTTATGGGAGAGGTCGTTCGTCATGAGGGCCAGGGGCATCAAGGCTTGTCCCATGTCATTCAGTTTGCTGGGCAGAAGCCGTTAGGAACATGAATGAAGACAAGCGGGGATTAAGTGAACAGCATGGAAATATCGGACCGATCGTCTTGCTGCACATAGTCGGAGGGCGACAGGCCGGTGTGTTTTTTAAACATCCGATAAAAATAGGACGTGTCATAATAACCCAAATAGTGGGCGATATGAGCGATGGTCATGTCCGAATGAAGCAGCAGGCTGCACGCTTCCAGAACGCGCAGCTGATGCATATATCGGATCGGTGAAAGACCGTACACCTCTTTGAAGAGGGCAGCAGCATAACTCGGAGAGCGATGGATTAGTTTCGCTAATCGATCGATTTCGATGGGTTCGCGGTAATGCTCTACCAGATACGATTTGATGGTATCCGCATAGTTTCGTTTGCTGGGTGCCAGCTCATTCTTCTCGAGCTCGCGGGCAAGCATGCCGATGAGCTCCTGCATAATGCCCTGACAGATCAAGGTACGGTAGCTTTTGCCACCCCGCATTTCCTCATACAGACGTTCACAGCGCCGGTAGACATATTGGATATGAGAGAGATTGAATTTCATGAATCGACCCGCATCCACAAATGGAATGCCTGTGGGTCCTTGACGATCCAATGTAAAGAGAATGGTATGCTTCTGATGTGAAGTGTCCTTCCAGTTGCCTCCGCTTCGTCTCGTCGACTGAGGGATATAGAGAACGTCTTCTTTCTCGGCAATGATTTCTTCCCCGTTGATATCGTATCTCACCTTGCCTTCTCTAACCACAACAAGGACATTGTACTCAATCGTTTCCAGCTGGGTTCGCCAATTCGGTATGTAATCATCAAAATTCACGCTCATCAATTGGATCATAGGACAACACCCCGCAGTGATTTTATACCTATAGCCTAGCACAATAATGCTCCATTTGAGTACTCATTGATTCGATTAGGTGATCCTGTTATTTCAAATCGGAGTAGAATCGTACAACATAGTGACGAAATGTACATCGACTCTGCAGGGATCGCGGCCTATAATTTCAAACAAATGCAGAAAAATTGTAAACGCTGACATGTGGAGTCTTGAGCGATGTCAAGTGAATTCAGACGAGGAAGGAATCGATGAGGATATGAGAGTATTATTGCTGGATTTGGATTCGACCAGGCCGGATCATTTAGGCTGTTATGGCTATCATCGGAATACGTCGCCGAATATTGACCGAATTGCGGCGGAAGGCGTGCGTTTTGACAATTACTATACTTCGGATGCTCCATGTTTTCCTTCAAGAACCGCATTAATGACAGGTAAGTTCGGCATTCATAACGGTGTCGTCGGTCATGGAGGCACGGCTGCCGATGTGCGCCATGAAGGTATCACCCGTGACTTCCGCGACAAGCTGGGGGCGGAGAGCTTTCCAGCTATATTCCGCAGGGCCGGCATGAAGACCGCTTTGATCAGTCCGTTCGGTGAACGTCATTCGGCTTGGACCTTCTACGCGGGCTTTAATGAAATGTATAATACGGGTAAGGGCGGGTTGGAGTCGGCAGAAGAAGTATCTCCGGTCGTTCTGGATTGGCTGGAGCGTCATGCGGATGAGGAGAACTGGATGCTGTACGTCAATTTTTGGGATCCACACACACCGTATCGCGCACCCCAGTCGCTGGGAAATCCTTTTGAGCAGGAGCCGCTACCCGATTGGATTACCGAAGAGGTGCTTCAGGAGCATCAGAAGAAGGTCGGACCGCATGGGGTGAACGAAATTAATATGTATAATAGTGAAGTATCCCCCGATTATCCGCGTCATCCCGGAGAGATCAGGACGATGGAGGATCTGCGGACCATGGTGGACGGCTATGATTGCGGCATTCGCCATATGGACGAGCATATCGGTGCGATCTTCGAATTGCTGGAGAACAAGGGAGTAATGGATGATTTGGTTGTCATCATTACCGCGGATCATGGCGAGAACATGGGGGAGCTTGGCATTTATGGAGAACACGGAACAGCGGATCAGGGCACTTGCCGCATTCCGATGATCATTCGGGGTCCTGGCATCATGAAGGGGGTAACGGATCGCGAGCTCCACTATCATCTGGATCTTTTGCCAACGATGGCGGAATATTTGAACATTGCACCGGCACGCAGCTGGGATGGCGTCAGTTATGCGGAGAGCCTGCGGACCGGTAAAGGCGGCGGCAGGGGGTATCTGGTAGTTTCTCAATGCGCCCATGTCTGTCAGCGAAGCGTGCGATTTGGAGAATGGCTCTACATTCGAACGTATCATGACGGCTATCATCTGTTCGACAAAGAAATGTTGTTCCATATCACTGAGGATGTCCACGAGCAGTACAATCGGGCAGCTGAAAGACCGGATCTGTGCAGGGAGGCTGTATACCTTCTGAATGAATGGCATGATCATATGATGTCAACGATGCCGTATGACGTGGACCCGTTGTGGACGGTCATGAAGGAGGGAGGACCTTACCATGCCAAAGGTCATCTGCCCCGGTATATCGAGCGTTTAAAGAATACAGGCCGTGGGGAAGCGGTGCCGGAATTGATGCGTCGCCATCCGCAGGAATTTGTATAAAATGAATAGTTAAAGTGAAGCAGGATAACCGCTCCGGCAGTGGTTGTCCTGTTCTCTGTATCTAGCATAGGAGGAACCGAGCATGGGAGAACAACATTCTTGTTGCGCAAGCGTGAGAGCGAAAGTGCGGTTGGGAGAAGCCGATCCGAAGGATCATCAAGACAGTCGAAGTGAAGGCCGATATCATGACCAGTCTCATCTTGAGCTCCATTCCAACATGATCACGATCCCCGGAGGGACGTTTACGATGGGCACGAATTCACAGGAAGGGTTCCCGCGTGACGGCGAGGGACCGGCTCGCAGCGTAACCGTTTCCGAATTTGAAATCTCGCCGTATGCCGTTACGAATGAACAGTTTCAACGGTTCGTGGAAGCAACCGGTTATGTCACGGAAGCGGAGCGTTTCGGATGGTCGTTTGTATTTGAACTGCTGGCTTCGGAGGAGACTAAGGCAAGAGTTGCACAAGTTCCGCAAGAAGTGCCTTGGTGGCTGGTGGTCGAAGGCGCATACTGGGCTGCACCGGAGGGAGCGGATTCGAGCGTCGAAGACCGAATGGACCATCCGGTTGTACATATATCCTGGAACGACGCGCTTGCTTATTGCCATTGGGCTGGCGTGCGGCTTCCAACAGAAGCGGAGTGGGAGTATGCGGCGCGCGGCGGTTTGGAGGGCAGGACCTATCCTTGGGGAGATCTGCTGAAGTTGGACGGAGAGCATCAATGCAACATATGGCAGGGGAAGTTTCCAGTTAAAAATAATGCAAGCGATGGATATATCGGTACCGCGCCGGCAGGTGCCTATAAACCGAATGGTTACGGACTATATAACATGTCCGGCAACGTATGGGAGTGGTGCGGCGATTGGTTCAGCCCGACTTATCATCAAGTGACCTCGGCCATCAATCCGTTCTTTGGTGAGTCTACGGGTAGAAGGTCGATGCGCGGCGGTTCTTACCTGTGCCACAGATCCTATTGCAACCGTTATCGAGTCGCGGCACGCAGCGGGAATACGCCCGACAGCTCGACGGGCAATTGCGGTTTCCGTGTAGTGAGGGAGAGAAAGTAGATTATGAATTCGATTATATTATGATTATGAAGTGTGATTCGAGTATTATGCGGGCAAAAATGAATATAAACGTATAAAACAGAAGTCATTCACTTGAAAAGTGGAATAAAAACGAATACAATCGTAGTGTATATGGGAGATTAAATGAATAAGCAGGAGGGAAAGTGTATGGTGCAAGATCAATCAGGAATGTTTGCCGAGGAACGTCGTCAGAAAATTCTTGCTTTGCTGCATCAAGATAAACGGGTGATTGCCAAGGACTTGGCCGAGCGGTTTGAAATATCGATTGATTCGATTCGTCGGGATTTGACAATCATGGAGGAGCAAGGTTTACTCCAGAAAACGCACGGAGGCGCCATCCCCTCCATGAAAGTCAGGCAGCCGCCATTGGCTCCGGAACAGCGGTATGGTGAAGGCTCTCCGGAAGGGCACGCCATTGCTCAATTAGCCGTTTCATATGTCCGAGAAAAAGATACATTATTCATTGGCAGCAGTTCGATTACCTACTTACTGTTGAAGCATCTTCCGGAGCAGATGCCATTGACGATCGTGACCAACTGCATGCGTGTAGCGGATGCCCTGCGCGAGCGCGATTGGATTGACACTTATTTAATTGGCGGACGGGTGAAGCCTTCCGGAAATATCACGGACGTGCTGGCTAACGAATTTATTCGTCAATTTAAATTTGATATCAGTTTTGTTAGCGGAGGCGGTATTTCCGATGAGGGAATATTCGTGGCTACTCCAGAAGTTGCCGCTTTTGGACGCGCGGTCTCTGCCGTATCCCGCCGCAGAATTGGTATGGCAACGCACCGGATCCTTGGACAGGATGGCTTTGTCAGAGCTGGCGCCGTAGAAGATCTGGATGTGTTAATTACCGATCAGAAGGCGGATCAGGAGGTTGTGGACCGGATTCAGGAGCTTGGCGTAAAGGTCATTGTGGCGAAATCGGAAGAAGTTGCACAGACGTGACAATCCATTCGATGTAACTTTATATAAGATAAGATTTAACAGGTAAGCGAGGTAAAATCATGATTCAGCAGCTTCTGCAAGCGAACTGGCCGGAGTGGAACGGTCAACTGGGTAAAGGTCCTACGGGCTGGAACAATACGACCCATTTTATTCATCATGAACAACGCCGTTCGGTCATGCGCATTTACAATACGCATCGAGACAGGGCAAGAATCGAATTCGAGTTTGCGGTACTGGACTCGCTGCAGCGGGTGCCGCTGAGCTTTAAGATTCCTGCCCCTATTCCATCCATGTCTGGCGATAAGATGGTTCGGGTTCAAGACGGGAGTGAGCGTTACGCCTGCTTATTTGCTTACATTGAGGGAGTACGTCCGGAAGAAGGCAGCATTCAAGCAGCCTATTCCTTTGGGGAGAAGACGGGGGAGCTGGTGAATGCCCTGGCGGTTTGTTCAATCGGAAAGGAGCATGTGTACCCGCCGTATTACGAGCTGCTTCAGTCTTATCCTGTGTGTAACGAGGCGTTCATTCTTGATTTTTGCAAGCAGCCGCCGCCGGTATTCAAGGATCAAGGAGAGGCACTCCATTTGCTAAAAGAAGCATACATCGATATATGCAGCAGCCTTGAATCTCTAAAAAACCTGCCGCAGCAGCTGGTCCATGGCGATCTGAATTTTTCGAACCTGCTTGTAGACGCAGAGCACCCGCACACGGTCAGCGCTTTGCTTGATTTTGAATTTTGTACACAGGATGTAAGAGCGATGGAGGCTGCGGTCGTCATATCGGGATTTATGGGAATGGCGGACGAGAAGGAGGCCATAAGGCAGTTTTGCGAAGGATTTGCCAAACGTGTACGGCTGAGCGGCGAGGAGATCGGCGCGATTCCGGTTCTCATGCGCTTGCGTATGGTGGATGTTTTTCTTCATTTTTTGAGCCGCTATCGGGAAGGGACCGATGAGTCTCCTGTGTTAAGGGAACAAGTGGAAATGCTGGCTGCCGGATTTAAGCGGATGGAATACAGCGGGAAGTGGCTGGATGAAATGTTGTTTCAGTGTTTGCTGTGAAAATCTCTCATGAATCCAAAAAAGCCCGGCTCTCTAAGAGACCGGGCCTTTCCGATGTATTCTGGAACATGCTATTGAGGAAAGCAAGAGTTTCCAATTACGATTATTTTTTCAGCAGATTCATATGGTCCAGCTCTGTGCTGCTGTTAAAGATGAACTCCAATTTGTACTCTCCCCGGTTGTAAGTGAGCTTGGTTTGTTTGATTTTCCCGGTTTTGAAAGTGGTTGTGGCATCCGGTGCAAACCAGTTCTGCTTCAGCATTTTCATGGTGATGCCGCCGATGTTGGTCTGCCGTTCCACGTTCGTGCCAAAATAACGCATCTCGCGGATTTTGTTCAGTTTATAGGAAAAGGCGTACCCTGGATTCCCCATGTTTGCCCCGTATACATCGAAGGCATCGGCATGCTTGCCGGGCACGGAAGGCTCGCCAATGGCTTTGTACACGTCCTGCTTCGTGCTTTTGCCAATCGTTAAACCGCTGACGGCTCCAGGGAATTGCCCCTTTAAAGCGGGTTTATAAAAGCTGTTGAGTGTCTTGAGCGCTTGCTTCGCAGCATAATCGCCGGTATTTGCCGCCTTGGCGGCTTCTGCTTGCTGAAGCGGAAAAACAGCATGATTTAAACCGATTGCACTTACGCCGAAGATGCCTGCCATGGTCAAGGCGACGATTGCTTTTTTTGCTGGATGTTTCAAGTTCATGTTGCATCCTCTCCTTTGTAACAACTAATTACCACATGCGCTGTGCATCAAACAAGTGTGTCAAACCTATCTTCCCATCATAGTGGAAGCGAAGCGGCATTGGGTTACGATTCTATGAAGATGAATTATCAGAATTGATACCCGGGGAGGGGATCGAGTACGATTGGAAGCTTGGTTGGTGGCGTGCTGCTGATGGTTTTATGTATTATTTTGTAAACAAGCCGTTTCTTCTGGATGCCGAGTAATCTTCGGCTGAGTAAAACTTCGGCGGTTTATGCACAATCTCTAACGCAAATGGAGCTAGTCCTTTAATAATGAGTACACCCGCGTGTCGTGCGCCACGCCATTTTGATAAATATATTGGCGAAGAACACCTTCCGCTTCAAAACCGAGTTTGGCCAGGAGGGCGTGGGAAGCCTGGTTCTCCATAAAAACAACGGCACCGATGCGCGTCAGACCGAGCTCCTGAAAACCATATGCGATAATGGAGGAGGCGGCTTCGCTTGCATAACCTTGCCCCCAGAATTCAGGATGTAATTCATATCCGATCTCGGCTCTCTTATGCCGCGGGGACCATGCGTTATACCCAATCGTGCCGATGAGACCCTGGGCATCTTTCCTTTCGATGCCCCATCGAATACCGCGTTTCTCCTTGTAGTTGTTAGTGAAGAGATCAACGAATTGGAGAGCCTGATCGATGGTGGTCAGTGTGTCTTGTCCGTAATAGCGAGTCACGTCATCATTCGAGAAGCAATGGTAGATAGCCCCGGCATCCTGATGCTGGATCTCCCGCAGCCTTAATCGTTGGGTCTCTAGTATTGGAAACATGTTTTTCCTCCCAAGTAGAAAATAAAATATTATATACCAACGGGCTGGCCTTAAAAGGACCAGCCCGTTTATATTGCTTTCATTTTAATGTTCGTAGTCCGCTTTAGGATTGCCCAGCACTTACCGTATCGGAATACGACTTAAACTGCCTCCGTCCGCAAATAAACGCTTGATGCTGCGTTCGACCTCTTCATCCGGCATTAATGGCGGGGCCTGATGCGGTTTCGTACGGGCATCGATAATGACCGTATCACAGCCCCAATGCTTGTGTTCATAGCGGCTGTTCACACCGTGAATGTCATGGGAAGGATTACTGCGCGTAAAGGTTGCCCATAGAAAATTATTCACTGTCGCACTCATGAATTCACTGTCATCGCACAGAATGATCATCGGACAAGACGGGAGCGAACCTCGCTCGCGGATTGCATCGCTTAGGATCGCCATTTCCTGCTCCACTTCGGCATAACTGGTAAAAGGGACTCCCTGGATCGCAACAATGCCGGGCATGATCCATTTTGCTGGCGAGTATCCGGGGAGATCCTTTAAGGCTTCAGGCACCTCATGGCACAAATCCCTTTTTTTATCCCCGACCGCAGCGAATACGACCTTGCTGCCGGTGTTGAGTCCGGTCCCGGAATAATCGAGTGTATCGATCGTGGTATTGGTCTGAAAATGGATGTCCCGCTGCAGATCGATGCGTTCCAATATATAGGTCAAGAAGTCCTCGATGCGATGTGTACTTAACGGCTCCTTCTCTTCCGCCGCGATGAACAAATATTTGGCCAAGCTTAATTGGCCCGTGCCCAGTATCCGGTTGGAGATGGTGAGAAGCTCAGCCGGCTGTTTTACTTGTTGATAAGGGGTATATCGTTCGCTGCCGATGGCAAAAAGCAAGGGGTGTACCCCTGCAGCATCCACCGCATGCACCTCTTTGACACCCGGGATTTCTTGCCGGATGGCCCCTCCGGTCAGCTCATGAATCAGTTCGCCGAAGGACGTATCTTCCTGCGGCGGTCTTCCGACGACCGTAAACGGATAGATTGCCTGCTGTTTGGCGTAAACCTTGTGCACGCGCATGACGGGAAACGGATGGACCAGGCTGTAATAGCCCAGATGATCGCCAAAAGGTCCCTCGGGCTTGGTTTCGCCGGGGTGGATTTCGCCTGTAATGACGAAATCCGCGTCATGGCTAATGCAATAGCCGTCAACATAGCTGTATCGGAAATGGCGTCCGGACAGCAAGCCGGCAAAGGTTAGCTCGCTCATGCCTTCCGGCAGCGGCATAACCGCAGATATCGTATGGGCAGGAGGGCCCCCGATGAAACAGCTTACTTTAAGCGGCTGCCCCAATTTATTAGCTTTTGCTTGATGGATGCCGATGCCCCGGTGGATCTGATAATGGATGCCGACTTCCTTGTTCATTTCATAATCGTTGCCTGTGAGCTGGACCCGGTACATGCCCAGATTGGAATTCATGACGCCCGGCTTCTCAGGATCTTCCGAATAGACTTGAGGCAGCGTGACAAAAGCACCGCCATCGTCCTTCCAGTGTTTAATTAGCGGCATATCAGAAATTTGGATTTCCTGAAACCCAGGTGGCAGAGCCCCCGTTTTTTTGATAGGTAACGCGGTTTTAGCTGCTAATCCTGTCCCGATATATTTGAACGGATTTTTGAGCGCCTTCATCGGATCGTTGCGCAGCGCAATGACGTCTTGCGTGGATGCAAAGGTTTCCCGAAAAATGAATTTACTGCGCTCGATCGTGCCGAACAGGTTGGAGACCGCGCGGAACTTTGAACCCTTCACATTTTCAAACAGCAGCGCCGGGCCGCCTGCGGCATAGACCTTCATATGTATGGCTGCCATTTCCAAATGAGGATCAACCTCTTCATGTATACGAACCAAATGCCCATGTTTCTCCAGATCCATAATGCATTCTTCCAAATTATGATATTTCATTGCATAGCTCCAATCGAAGATAGTGAACTTATTCTACTATTATCGACAATCTCGGTGCACAGGTCAATGACACCCGATATAGATTAAAAGAATGGAAACGGACCCTGACAGAGTGCGGGGCGGGATTCATGCCCGTTGTTCTCCTCCCCCATAATGATCGACAGCAAAGCTGAACAATACTTTCAGCATAAACAGGGTTCCGGTCAGTAACATGTAGGGCTGGATGTTGGACAGCAAGAACGTACCCCCTATGCCTATCGACAGGAGCAAGCCTCCTATAAAATGCTGCGATGATTTCCCGATCAGCGCATTGACGATCACAGCACCAGCGATGGTATATGCCCATATTCCCACCGCATACAGCATGTCGGTATCCAGCAATACGGCGACCAGGAGAATATGAACGTGGATTGCGATGAACACAATCCGCTGTTTTTTACGGGCTGCATAGAAATTACTGGTCGAGCGGGTGAAATTGGCGATACAGCCGCAGAAAATATCGAAAATAAGCAATAAAGCAAAGATACCTCGCCATAAAGGCAAAGAATGCAGGATATCCGGAAAAACAAGGCTTACCGCTATGGTCAGACATCCGCCGAACGCCAAGATGACAACAATCGTGCCAACGGATTGCTGTTCACCGAAAACCTCATGTAGAATCGAAGGAATCCTTATTGCTTTCATTTCATACCACCTTCATTTCTTCATAATTTTATTTAAAGTTATGTAGTAAATAAAGTGTTTCACTATAAAAAGAGTATAATGTCAAGTAGGTGAATGTCAATTGTTTTGTAGTGAAAACATTGAAACACTCCAAAACTTGGTTTATACTTCATTTGAGGTGGAGAATCCATGAACGGGTATGAACGCAGAAAGCATAAAAAAATCGAACAAATCTATGCCGTCGCTTTCCAGCTTTTTTCAAGGCACGGTTACCAAAAGGTCAGCGTTAACGAAATCGCCCAACAGGCAGGCGTGTCACCTGCAACGATATATAACTATTTTGGAACCAAAGATCAGCTTTATATGGATATGATCATGGATTGGACGGACAAGCAGTTGGCGGTGTATGAGCGCATCCTGGATTCCAGGCGCACATTTGCAGAAAAGACCCGAGAAATCATGCTGTTGGAGGCTAAAAATCTGACTTTTTTATCGGAAGAGTTTCGGAATTTCCAAACCTCCGAGGAGCGTGGCATTAGTCAGGCCATCCAGCAGTACAGCGAGGAGAAGGTGAAAAATTTTTTCATGAAGTTTGTCGCTCTAGGGAAACAAGAAGGTTATATTCATAAGGACCAAGCCGAAGAGGTTACGATGCTGTACTTCTCGATGTTCATGCATGAGCTGGGGCGACGCTGGGATTCGGATAACCGGGAAAATGTCAACGGCAGCATGGAAACCTTGATGGAGCTTTTCTTTTATGGTTTAGCCGGACAAAAACATGAAGGAAAATAGCAATGATACGAACAACTTCATGCCAAGTATCTCTATTTTTTTGAACATTCGTTTAAGCGGTGAATAAGTCTGTGAAGGAATTTATTCGGCGCTGGATCGATGACAAGAAAGGAGCCGTACATGAACGAATTAACGAAAGCGCAAATCGTTGATCTGGTGACAAGTCTGTATAACGGGGAAGGCAGCGAGGAAGAGGTGGGGGAATGGATCGAATGGCTGCAGCGGAATGTTCCCCACCCCGACATTAGCAATTTGATTTATTGGCCGGAAAAAGATCTGACACCTGAGGAAATCGTTGAAAAGGCATTGAATTATAAACCAATCGTACTATGAGCTCGTTAATAATCGTGCATTTGGTGTCTCGGCCGTACGCGAGTAGGGGATATCATATGTTCGAACTTATCTTAGGTAATCAAAAAAGCAGCCGCTTCGCATATTAGCGAAGCGGCTGCTTTATCGATTTACGGCATTATTGCTGAACGATTGCGATAATTTCGTCTTCCAGCTCAAGTCGTACTTGCTCACTGTAAGCGCGGATATTGTACTCGGAGTGCAGGTAGCGGAGAATAGCTTCGATGAGGTTAGCCTCAATCAAATATTGCGTTCTTCCACCGACCCATACTTCGGCTGTGTATCCGGTATCTTCGTCCCAGCTAAGCTCAAGCGATACATCGGTTGGTTTGACGCCTCTGCGTTCCGCCTGATGAAGGCAGACCGCATTGACGATTTCGTCCATGCTCAAAATCATGAATTAGTACCGATTGTTGTTATTATTGTTGTCGCGAGGCTCGTTTTGTTTACGACGATTCTTCACGGAGCGTACAACAGCCATAACGATCATAATCAAAGCCCAGATTGCGATCAGGTTAATGAGCAATCCCATAATTTCGCCCATGAAGCCCATGCCGGCGAACATGCTGCCGAAGAGCAAGCCGGCCAAACCACCGATCATAAGTCCTTTCATCAAGCTGCCGCCGCTGAAAAATCCTGGTTTTTTCGTGTTGCCGGCTGCCCCTGTATTGGAACGGTTGTTCGTTTGTTGAACATTATTAGTATCCTTTTTCGGAGTGCTGTTGTATGACTTGGTCCCGGATTTGAAACCTCCGCCACCTCTTCGGGCATCTGCGGAATCAGGCGTCAGCGCTACAAAGAACAGTGTAATCGCTACAAGAATCGTCAATACTTTTTTCATCGTGTTCTGTCGAACCTCCCAGTAAATTTAGAGTAATAAAGAGTAATACGGACGAGTCACGATAAGGTTTCAAAATTTGTGCGACCATGTTTTGAGGCTGTTGTGTGCTGCTGCTGTCTCAGTAATTCCAGTACCCAATCACACCATTTCAACTCGGTTTCAGCCATCATCAGTCCCTTGGTAGCGAGTACATAATTGCTGAAAGCCTTGCTTCCAATCTCGCGGGTATCCTCTGGAATGCCCTCTAAAATCTGCTCATAATAACGCTTTTTCTCCAGATAGCCGATTCTGCGGTCCTCGAAAATATCGACGGCGATGCCGATCTCCGTCAGCCACAGGCAAAAGGTTCGAAGAGAAAGTTCATCTTTGGTCACTGCAGGCGCGATCGGTTGGTACATCCATTCACGAAGTTTCTGCATGCCTTTTTCTGTAATCGCATAAATTTTCTTGTCCGGTTTATCACTTTGCTGGACCCAATGCGAGGACAATAGCTGTTTCTCCTCCATGCTGGACAGCAGGGGATAGATTTGACTGTGTTTGGCTTGCCAAAAGGGCTGTATTCGAAGCATCAAATCGTATCCTGATGATTCTCTTCTTGCTAGTAATCCTAACAAGCCGTATGACAACGTATTCATGGACATAACTCCCTTTGAAACGCATATCGTGGACGCTAAGGCGTAGATGGTCATCCGCCTATCGGTCCGGTTGATAAAAAGTGTACACTGAAACTGTATGGTTTGACAACCGGGGGAGGTGGCTTTCTCTCTGCTTTTGGCAAAATTGTGACTAAAAAAGCACAAACGCGTTCGCGTTTGTGCTTCCGTTTGACTTGGATTGATTTATTCGTTCTCGTATCCTTCTACGACTAGATCAAGGGCGCCGGTATTAGGGTCGATGACCATACCATGAACGGGAACGTTTGGAGGAAGAAGCGGGTGGTTTTTGATCAGGCTCACCGTATTTTTTACGCCGTCCGTAATATTATCGAAACCGCGAAGCCATTTGGATAACCGGATGCCGGAGTTTTCCAGCGTGGATAACACTTCATCGGATATACCGCGGTCTCTCATATGCTGGATCATATCATCGGCGTTCAAGGAAGCCATACCGCATTCGTAGTGGCCCACAACGATGACTTCTTCGGCGTGCAGTTCGTACAGTGCTACCATGACGCTTCGCATAACACTTCCGAAGGGCTGTGAAATGATGGCGCCGGCGTTTTTAATGATTTTGACATCGCCGTTTTTGAAATTCATCGCTTTAGGGAGCAGTTCAACCAATCGTGTATCCATACAAGTAATAATGACGAGTTTTTTCTCAGGAAAACGTCCTGTCAGGTAGGATTCGTACTCTTTATTCTCTACAAAGCTGCGATTATGTTCCAGTATGCTGTTAAGGTGTTTTTCCATCGATTTTCTCTCCTTTGTATTCTGTAATTTATTTGTTGTACTTACGCTCTGGCATCTAATACTTGAATATTGGTGCCGTAGTTTTGTCCGCTGCTGTCCAGCCGGAAGGAGTAAGTGGCTGGATCGGCGTCCAGCCTCATCTTCTCTTCGAAAAAAACGGCCTGCTTGCGGTTTACGATAAACGGCACCGGGCTGCCTGTCTCGACAGCGATATCTTCCGTCGTCGGCTCATCTACAATACGCAGGCTTGGGACGCCGTTGACGGCACATCCGCATCCCTCCGTGTCATAGATCAGTCTGATTGAGCCCGGCTTGTCCCCGAGCTTGTCCTTCAACTTCAGCTCGGCTTGCCGGGTGAGTTGAATGTTCACGCCTCCTGACACTCCTTTATATGTATATTGTTATTTATCCTATCTGGAAGTTGATTATATACCTTGTAAAAAGTATCATCAATAGAGTAAAGAAAAATCCTAATATAAAAAAAGAAGGTGTGCCCGAATGGCAGTACAACATTTACCACAATGGGAACAATTTGATCGATTGGTTCGCAAAATTATGAGTTATTACGAAGCTATTGGCCTACTTCATTGGGATTTACGGACGGGTGCTCCACGAAAGGGAACCGAAATCCGTTCGGAAACGATCGGGGTTTTATCTACAGAGGCATTTAAACTGCAAATATCGGAAGAGATGGGACAGCTGTTATCATTTTTTGCGGAGCCGGAGCAGGCAGAACAGCTGGATGATCGCAGACGCCGCATGATTGCGGAAGTCCGCAAGGTGTACGATCAGAGCAAATCCATCCCGCCTGAACGCTTTCAGGAGTATTCCATTCTCGCTGCCCAATCGGAGACGAAGTGGGAGGAAGCGAAGAAGAACAGCGATTTTGAAGGCTTCGAACCTTACTTAACGAAGATCGTTGCATTCAAGCAAGAATTTATTGATTATTGGGGCGTCAAAAACACCAGATACGACACACTCCTTGATATGTATGAGCCGGATTTAACGGTTGAAAAGGTGGATGCCATCTTTGACCGTCTGAAAGCGCGTCTGGTACCGCTGGTTCATGCGATCCAGAAATCGACCTTCAAGCCGAAAACGGACTTCTTGAAGCAGCTGTTCCCGAAAGAACAGCAGGAGAAATTCAGTTTGTTCCTGCTGGGGCAAATGGGCTACGACTTTGAAGCGGGACGCTTGGACGAGAGTGTGCATCCATTTGCAACGGGCTTAAACCCTGGAGACGTGCGCATTACGACCATGTATCTTCCGGACGATGTGCTAAGTGCGGTATTCAGCTCTCTGCATGAGGGCGGGCATGCCCTTTATGAGCAAAATATCGATAAAGAGCTTGCAGGAACGCCGCTCTCCGGAGGTACCTCGATGGGCATCCATGAATCTCAATCCCGATTGTGGGAAAATATGATTGGTCGGAGCCGTCCGTTCTGGCGTCGTTATTTCGCGGATCTGCAGCAGCATTTCCCAGAACAATTGAAGGACGTCGATGTCGAGGACTTCTATTTGGCCGCGAACAAGGTAGAAAACTCTCTGATTCGAATTGAGGCGGATGAGCTTACTTATAACCTGCACATCATCATTCGTTATGAGATCGAGAAGAAACTCTTTAACGAAGGTTTATCCGTGAAGGATCTGCCGGAGACCTGGAACGCGAAGTATAAAGAATACCTCGGCATTATGCCGCCAAATGACGGAATGGGCGTTCTGCAGGACGTTCACTGGTCCGGCGGTGATTTCGGATATTTCGCTTCGTATTCCCTCGGCAATATGTATGCGGCTCAGATGCTTCATACGATGCGCAAAGAACTGCCGAACCTCGACCAGCTTATCGAAGAGGGGAACCTGGCTCCGATCAAGGAATGGCTGACGGACAAGGTTTACAAGTACGGAAAGAGCGAGAAGCCGTCCGAGATCATCGTGCGCGTCACCGGAGAAGAACTGAATCCGGACTATTTGGCCGATTATCTCGAAGAGAAGTATAGAGAGATTTACAAACTTTGATCCACGTTATAAACGCAGCCCAAGTGGCTGCGTTTTTTTTTGTATTCACTCTAAGTTACACCTCTGGAGCTTCAACCCTTATCTCGCTAGAAAAGCTTCCACTAAATGTGGTCTGTCTTCCCAGAAAATACGCCAATAGACGATTTATGATGATCGATCATGCCAATTACGAGCCCCCGACATATCTATCCGACGTTTAACCTTTGGGCAGGCACATGCATATGCTGAAAAGAAACAAAGGGTCAATGGGAATGGAGGGTTACGATGAAGCGTCGAAAATGGTGGGGGCTGGCGTTAACCATGCTGCTTGTTTGCGGAGTGGCGATTGCCGGGTGCGGTGGCGGCGGATCGGCTACGAAGGTCAAGATTGGCGAAGTGACGCGCTCGATCTTCTATGCGCCGCAGTATGTCGCATTGGAAAAAGGATTTTTTAAGGAAGAGGGGCTTGATGTCGAGCTGCAGACGACCCCTGGCGGAGACAAAACGATGACGGCCCTGCTGTCGGGAGCCATCGATGTGGCACTTGTCGGCTCGGAAACTTCGATCTACGTGTATCAACAGGGCTCTGAAGATCCGGTCATTAACTTCGGACAGGTGACGCAGACAGACGGGACATTTTTGATGGCCAGGGATGGAGCGGGGGCTTTTGACTGGAACAACCTGAAGGGTAAAGTATTCCTCGGTCAGCGTAAAGGCGGAATGCCGCAGATGGCTGGCGAGTTTACCTTGAATAAAAAAGGAATCGATCCGCACGCGGACCTGGAACTGATTCAGAATATCGATTTTGCGAATATCGCCTCTGCCTATGCTTCCGGCACGGGTGAATTTGTTCAGCTCTTTGAGCCGCAGGCCTCCATCTTTGAAAAAGAAGGCCGTGGCAAAGTGGTGGCTTCCTTTGGCGTAGAAAGCGGACGACTGCCGTATACCGTATTCATGACGAAGCAGAGCTTTATCGACAAAAACGATGCCACGGTGCAGAAGTTTACGAATGCCCTGTACAAGGCGCAGCAATGGGTGGATGCAAGCAGCCCGGAAGATATCGCGGATGCGATCATGCCTTATTTTAAGGATAGCGACCGCGACATCGTAGTGTCTTCCGTTAAACGCTACAAGGAGCAGGGCAGCTATGCGACCGATCCAATCGTGGACGAGGCGGAATGGAACAATCTGCTGGACGTGATGGAGCAGGCCGGGGAGCTGAAAGAACGGGTAGCGCCTGATACGATCGTCAATAACAGTTTTGCCGAGAAAGCGAAACAAGCCAAATGATGAACTCAGCCTAATCCATAGAACGAAGGGAGAGAGCACCAATGGTACCGGTAGTTGAATTGAACGATATCGCTCACGTATATGTCACGGATCGGGAAGCCTCTCTGGCTGTGGAAGGGATTCAATTGAAGGTGGAAGCGGGGGAGTTCATCAGCCTGGTTGGGCCTAGCGGCTGCGGCAAGACGACGATTTTGTCTGTCATTGCCGGCTTGCTGCAGCCATCCAAAGGAGCGGCCTATGTGAACGGCAAACCGGTAAACGGGCCGTCGCCGGCGGTCGGGTACATGCTGCAGCAGGACTATTTATTTCCTTGGCGCACCATTTTGGATAACGCTTTGATCGGCTTGGAACTGACGGAGCGGTTGAATCCGGAAAGTCGCGGTATCGTACAGAGTTTGCTTAAGGAGATGGGTCTTGGGGACAGCGGCAACCTCTATCCCGCCCAGCTGTCAGGCGGAATGAGACAGCGGGTTGCACTTGTAAGGACCTTGGCGACGGACCCGGGCCTGCTATTGCTGGATGAGCCTTTCTCCGCACTGGATTATCAGACGAAGCTGCAGCTTGAGGATCTGATCGTGGACACCTTGAAGGAGCGCGGGAAGACCGCCATCCTGGTGACCCATGATTTGTCCGAAGCCATTGCGATGAGCGATCGGGTCATTCTTCTGAACCGCAACCCGGGAAGGGTTCACCGGATGTTTAATATTCCTGAGAACATACGTAGGGTACAGCCTTTTTATGCTCGTAAGGAACCGGGGTTCAACGAATTGTTTCATGAGATCTGGGGGGAAATGCAAACAATCGGGAAGGAGTGAAGCCTATGACATCAAGGGATGAGCCTTCTGCTTCTTCTTCGAAGGGCTGGCTCCAGGATATTTATGTAAAACACATGAAGCAGAAGAAAAGTTTACGCAGACGCGTGCTGACCGTCCAGCTTAGCTTGCTGCTGCTATTCTTTATCTGGTGGGAAGCGGCGGGCAGATTCCAATGGATAGACGTGCTGCTCTTTAGTTATCCGACCAAAATTTTTTCCAACATATGGGGGAATATGATCAGCGGCGAGTTATGGGGGCACTTGGCGATCACGGTAGGGGAGACGGTTGTCGGATTCCTGCTTGGTACGCTGGTAGGGACGCTGCTCGCCGTATTCATCTGGTGGTCACCGTTTCTTAACAAGGTTCTGGATCCCTATATGGTTGTGTTCAACAGTATGCCGAAAGTAGCGCTCGGTCCGATATTTATTGTGATGTTTGGCGCGGGTTTTACGGCTATTGTTGTCACTACGTTATCCATCACGGTCATCGTGACCACGCTTGTTGTGTACAACAGTTTTCATGAGGTGGATTCCAATCTGATCAAGGTCGTCCGGACGTTCGGCGGAACCAAGCGCCAGGTGTTTCAGCGGGTTATTTTGCCAGCTTCGTATCCGGCGATCGTATCAACGCTCAAGGTCAATGTGGGCATGGCATGGGTCGGCGTCATCGTCGGCGAATTTCTGGTCGCCAAATCGGGTCTCGGTTACTTGATTATGTACGGCTTTCAGGTATTCAATTTCACGCTTGTGCTGTCGAGTCTGCTCATTATCGCCGTTGTGGCTACAGCCATGTATCAAATGGTGGTATATATAGAAAGGAAATTGCTGACTCATCGTTAATGGGCTTGGTCTATTGCCCCCAGGCATGGTTGTTTATGGCATAAAAATAAGCTAGGATGAGAAGATACCTTATATATGTGGTCACATGAAAAAGGAAACATATATAGTCATCATCAACTCGCCTGGAGGCTCTTCATCATATGGGATTTCGTGTCATCAAAACGGCCGCGGCAAGCCTGCTTGCCATCTTAATTACAGATGCCTTGAACATACCGGGGGCAACGTCCGCCGGTCTTCTTGCTATACTTGGCGTTGACGTCACGCGAAAACGGAGTGTGCGCTCCATATCGTCCAGATTGTTCGCTTCATTGCTGGGTCTGGTGCTGGCGTGTATTCTATTTTATTTTCTCGGATTTCATTATTGGGTATTGGCTCTATACATATTGCTTGCATTCCCCGCGATTTCAAAGGCGAACTTCAAGGAAGGCATCGTAACCAGCTCGGTCGTGGTGTTTCGGGTGTTCCAGGGGGAAGAGATCGGTATGGACATTTTGCTCACCCAAATCGAACTGTTGATTATCGGTCTCGGATCGGCCATGCTTGTGAACCTGGTGTATATGCCGAACAGCGAGGGAGCGATGATGGAGATCCGCCAGAAGGTGGACGGGCTCTTCTCCGTCATTTTCCGTCACTTCTCGCTTACGCTTCGGGATCCTGAACATATATGGGACGGGAAAGAGCTGATTGAGGCCAACCGGCAGATTGAGAAAGGAATTGAGGAAGCGAAGCGGGCATCGGAGAACCAGATGATACATCCGGACGGCTCCTGGAACATCTATTTTTATATGCGGAAAGAACAGATGGAGAATATCCAGAGCATGATGCATCAAATATCCCAGGTGTACGAGCGGCTTCCTCACGGCGTGCTGACGGCGGAAATATTCGATCAATTAAGCAGGGATGTCGTTGCCGAAGGATATACGGGCAAGTCCGAAGGACTGCTGATTGAGCTGGAGGACAGGTTCAAGGAGATGGAACTGCCGACGACCCGCGAAGAATTCGAGGTCCGGTCCGCGATCCTTCAGCTATGCCATGAGCTGGAATACTATTTGAATATTTCAAAGAAGTATAAGGCGCCCACGGCAAAAAAACCGCAGAAGCGCGCGGATTCGGCCGTATAGCTCAGGGATATGCAAAAAAAAATCTGATATTTTTAGCATCATATGAATTTATTTGGACCACTTCATTCAACATTCGCCCATGTCTTGCATACACATGTATGGAATGATTGTATGGAGGAGGTTCGAAGATGTCATTGAGTCATAAACACCAATGTAGAGAAATCATCACGAAGGCGATCTGCGGCAAGGGTCGTAAATTCTCTACCGTAACACATACCGTGACTCCGCCTAATAATCCGACCAGTATTTTGGGGGCTTGGATTATAAACCATCAATACGAGGCGGTTGCCGCCGGAGACGGAATTGAAGTTATTGGTACTTACGATGTTAACATCTGGTATTCCTATGACAAAAATTCACAGACCGATGTGGCGAAAGAAACGGTATCGTATGTAGAACGCGTGCCTCTTTCCTATCTGGATCCGAAGCATCGTGCATCCACGGTGGAAGTGTCGGCTGAAGCGACACAGGAGCCGAGCTGCGTTGAGGCCAGCGTATCCTCGAATGGCACAAGTGTCATTCTGCGGGTAGAGAGAGAGTACGCGGTGGAGCTGATTGCCGAAACCAAGGTCGTTGTCAAAGTATGCAGCCATCATCATGGCGATTACGAGGACAAAGAATTCGATTACGTCCTGGGAGACGAAGTCGATGATTACGAAGACCTTGATTACGAAGGTCTGGAGGATGAACTGTAAGATAACCCTCCTGTAGGAATGATTCTAATCTTAGCATATGCAGTGAGGGCAGCTTTGCGGAGGGCGGATGCCCTCTTTTTTATTTTTTTTACAGGGGGACTAAGGAGATGGCTCAATTTAAAGAAAAACCAGCTGCTGTAAAAGAATATGTGCCATTGAAGGGAGCTGCCGTGCTTCTCGCGCAAGCGCGTCTGTCCAGATCCGGGATACCGTCCCTTCTGGGCTTGAGCTCGGTTGAGGAGAAGCATTACACGGCCAGGTACGCCGTCCAGGTTGAGCAGCTGTCCGCAGTCTCGATCCGCTCCTATCGTCTCGGCGGCAGTGAAGTAATGATTAAGCCTGACCCCGAGAACGGGAGGTATGAGGATGGCCTGCATCGGCGATTGGAGAAAGCGGCCCTGCGGTCGCTGTATACGCTGGGCGCGGATGAAGGAGAGGTTATCATCAATGCCCGGCCCGGGCGCAGATACGTAGTCGAGGACATCCGCATGAAAGCGGGCCGGATTAAAACCGTCATGAGTGCGAAGGGGGTGCCGGCGGCAGGTTTTCACCCGCGTAACGATGACAGTGAATTCCCTTTGGCTGCGCCGCTGCTCATGGGGATGGACCCCGAGTTTGTACTGATGAGGGACAACGGAGAGATTGTGTTTGCATCCGAATTTATGGAGCGCGGCGGGTCGGTCGGCAGTGACGCTGTACGTTTTCGGGGGGAGGTCATTTACCCCATTGCCGAGCTCAGGCCGTTACCGAAAGCGAATCCGAAGGCGTTAGTGATTGAAATGCATAAAGCTCTGCGTCAAGCCCAGAGCCTGATTACCGATCACTCACTAACATGGAGAGCGGGAGCTCTGCCTTATGGTGACTTTCCGCTCGGCGGCCATATTCATTTCAGCGGCGTTCCGCTCTCCCTGTCTCTTCTTCAGACGCTGGATAATTATCTGGCTCTGCCGCTGGCGCTGCTCGAAGACCCCAAGGGGCGTTTTCGCAGACCCCGTTATGGTTTCCTGGGGGATTTTCGGAGGCAGCCGTATGGCGGGTTTGAATACCGTACGCTTCCCAGCTTTCTCGTTTCGCCGCTTGTCGCGAAGATATCACTGTATGTCGCCTACCTGGCAGCTCGATACAGCGACCGTTTGCTGGCGAGGCCATTCAATACGGAGCGTTACCATCGCGCCTATTATGAAGGCGACAAGTCTGTGCTCAAAGAATGTATCGCAGGCTGGCACAGGGACTTATCATCGCTGCCGGAATATTCGGACTTTGCCCCCGAAATCGAAAGCGCGCTTGTTCACATGGAAGCGGGGCGGGCCTGGGATGAGAGCAGAGATATCAGGCCGCTGTGGAATATTCCGATCAAGTCATAATGCCTTCGGTCAATTTCTGTTATAATGGAGGTCAAGCTAGAAGGTAATGGAGGTACGTCATGGCTAAATATACGCCGATGATTGAACAATATTTGAAGGTCAAAGAACAAGCGCGCGATGCGTTTCTTTTTTTCCGCTTAGGCGATTTTTATGAAATGTTTTTTGATGATGCGATCCTTGCATCGAAGGAACTGGAGATTACGCTGACCGGCCGCGAAGGCGGCGGTGCAGAGAAAATACCGATGTGTGGAGTCCCTTATCATTCCGCGGAGGGTTATATTCAGCGGTTGATTGAGAAAGGATACAAAGTCGCCATCTGCGAACAGATGGAGGATGCTTCAGTCACCAAAGGCATGGTGCGGCGTGAAATCGTTCGGGTCGTCACCCCTGGGACCATCATGGACGGCAAGGTTGTGCACGATAAATCGAACAATTACATGGTGTGTGTCACGGAAGCGGGCGGCTTAATGTCTTTATCGGCATGCGATCTGTCAACCGGGGAGCTTTATGTGACCTCAGTACCATCTTCGGAGGAATGGCTGCGGGATGAGATTGGCCTTTATGAGCCTTCCGAGATTATTGGGGACGCAGCGCTGCTTGATATCATTTCGTCTCAGGCGCTTCCAGGCAGCCGCAACGTCGTTTATACGACATGGGATCGTAGGGAGGACGCATTGGTTCGAACCCAGTTCGGTGAACCGGCTTGGGCCCGTTTGGAAGAGGAGCGAAGAGCCTGCATATCCCTGCTAATCTCGTATTTAAGCGAGACGCAGAAGCGGTCGCTGGGACAGCTGACGCAGATTGCTTCCTATGAACCGGGCCAATACATGGTTCTGGATCCGTTCACCAGGCGCAATCTGGAGCTGGTTGAGACGGTTCGTGAGCGTTCGAAGAAAGGTTCGCTTCTGTGGCTTCTGGATCGCACGGAAACCTCGATGGGAGCCAGACTCCTGCGGCGGAGAATCGATAAACCGCTGCTGTCCCGCAGCCGGATTGAAGAGCGGCTGGAGGCTGTTGAGCATTTGTATAACCAGTACATACTGCGTGAAGATTTGCGGATGGCGCTTAAAGAGATATACGATCTGGAGCGGCTGGTCGGCCGAATTGCGTTCGGCAGCGCGAACGGAAGGGATCTGAACGCGCTTAAGCTGTCATTAAGACAAATTCCTTCCCTGAAAGAGCTGTGTGCCCAGTCTGCCTCCGAGACGCTGCGCCGGTTGGCTGCGGATACGGATATTTGCGACGATCTGTGCGAACTGATCGAGAATGCGATTGTTGACGAACCGCCGGTATCCGTGCGTGACGGAGGCATCATCAAGCCGGGTTATCACGAGCGGCTGGATGAGTTTCGTGAAGCGAGCACCAGCGGCAAACGCTGGATCGCCGAGCTGGAAGCCAAGGAACGCGCGGCTACGGGGATCAAGTCGCTGAAGATCGGTTATAACAAGGTGTTCGGCTATTATATCGAGGTGACGAAGTCTAATCTATCGTCCCTGCCGGAAGGCCGGTACGAACGCAAACAGACGCTGGCGAACGCGGAGCGCTATGTCACGCCCGAGCTGAAGGAGAAGGAAGGATTGATCCTTGAGGCGCAGGAGAAGATGGTGGATATGGAATACGCTCTCTTTACCGAGCTCAGGGACAAGCTGAATACCCAAGTGAGCCGGCTCCAAAAGCTCGCGGAGCGCATTGCCGAGATTGACGTCTATCAATCCCTGGCCGCGGTCAGCGCGGAATACCGGTTCGTGAAGCCGGAGCTGAGCGAAGGGTATGATTATATCGTTGAAGGCGGCCGTCATCCTGTCGTGGAAGCCGTCATGAAGGATTCATCGTTTATCGCGAACGGGACGGATTTACGCAAGGACGGCTCCTCGATCCTGCTGATTACCGGTCCGAATATGGCTGGAAAAAGCACGTACATGCGCCAGGTTGCCTTGTTATCGATTTTGGCCCAGATGGGCTGCTTTGTTCCGGCAGAGCGCGCGGTTATCCCGCTGGTGGACCGTATCTTTACCCGTATCGGAGCCGCAGACGATCTGATCGGCGGCCAGAGCACTTTCATGGTGGAAATGGCGGATATTCAGGTCATGACGGAAAAAGCAACGCCCCGCAGCCTGATTATTATCGACGAGCTGGGACGCGGTACTTCAACGAGTGAAGGCATGGCGATCGCGCAAGCCGTGATTGAGTATGTGCATGACCATATCGGCTGTAAGGCATTGGTATCCACGCATTTCCATGAGCTCGCCCATCTTCAGGAAAGCCTTGGCGGTCTCAAAAATTATTCCATGGCGGTTCAGGAAAGCGGAGACAAAGTGCATTTCCTCCGCAAGCTGATCCCTGGCGCGGCTGACAGCAGCTACGGCATTTACTGTGCGAGATTGGCAGGTTTGCCCGGCAGCATCATTGACCGCGCCTATGGGCTCCTGCAGGGCCTGGAGATGGCCTCGCTGGCCGCGGTGGCATCGGAGCAAGGGACTGTGATGCAGCGCGAGCAGCCAACCGCCCCAGCTCCTTCCGACGAGAGACGAAGCGGATCCGAAGCTGTACATGAGGTTCGTGAAAATATGTTGTCGAATAGCGAAAGCTTGAGCGGCGCCGACCGGAAGGGCGGCGTGGTGCAGCTCTCCATTTTTGGCGAGGAGGAAGTGCCCGAATCTAGTGTTAAGCCTGGAAAGGACCAGCATTCCATAGCGCAGGAAGCTTCTCAAGATCCTGCCGTCAAGAGTCTCATTGAAGCCGTTAAAGGCGCGGACGTGATGAATATGACGCCGCTTCAGGCCATGCAGTTCCTGAATGACCTGAAGCTTCAAGCGAAGAATATGTGACTTTAGCATGGATGAAATGAAACGGAGGTAGGAACGATGGGGATTATTCGGATTTTGGACGAGCATATTGCAAACCAGATTGCTGCCGGTGAGGTGGTGGAGCGGCCTGCCTCCGTTGTGAAGGAGCTAGTCGAGAACGCCATTGATGCCGGGAGCACCAAGATTGACGTAACGGTAGAAGAAGGCGGACTGGACAGCATTCGCGTAACGGATAACGGCTCAGGCATCGATCCGGAGGATTGCGAGACGGCTTTTTACCGCCATGCGACGAGCAAAATCGCTGAAGGCCGCGATCTGTTTCAAATCACCAGCCTTGGATTCCGGGGCGAAGCCCTGCCATCCATTGCGGCCGTATCCAAGGTGCGTCTGGTTACGTCCAATGCTCAGGATGGCCGCGGACGGGTGATCGAAATCGAAGGCGGTCATCTGCGCGTGAACGAAGAAACGGCTGCACCCCGAGGAACCGATTTTCTCGTGAAGGAATTGTTCTTCAATACGCCGGCAAGGCTGAAATATATGAAAACGATCCAAACCGAGCTGGGGCACATATCCGACTATATGTATCGTCTGGCCCTTTCCCGGCCGGATATAGCCTTTACGCTCAGGCACAATGGAAACTCGCTGCTGCAGACGCTGGGCAACGGCGATGCCCTTCAGGTCATTGCGGCCATATACGGTACCCAATCGGCCAAAGCGATGCTGCCGTTTGAAGCGGAGAATATGGATTACACGTTAAGCGGATATATCAGCCGCCCGGATTATACCCGAGCCAACCGTAACGGCATGTCGCTGATCATTAATGGGAGATATATTCGGAACTACGGTTTGATGCAGGCGATTTTGAGAGGTTATCATACGCTGCTGCCAATCAACCGGTTTCCGCTCGTTGTCATGCAGCTGTCCATGCACCCCTCATTGATTGATGTGAATGTGCATCCATCCAAGCTGGAGGTGCGTTTCAGTAAAGAACAAGAGCTGGTCGCGTTGGTGGAGGAAGAAATTCGCAAGGTGCTTCAGCAGGAAATCCTTATTCCACGCCCGGCCAAACAAAATATTGGCAAAAGCGACAACGCCTATATCCAAGAACAGCTGCAATTTTCTCCTGCGCAAGGTCATGCCTCAGCGAACGGCAGCGGCAATGAGCGGGATATCGCGATCCCCGGAAGCCGCGAGCCTTCAATTGGAAGAAACCTGCCACTCAAGGCGCCGCCTGAGTCGACATGGC
The DNA here is from genome assembly GCF_003269305.1 of Paenibacillus sp. MDMC362. Lineage (NCBI taxonomy): Bacteria > Bacillati > Bacillota > Bacilli > Caryophanales > Paenibacillaceae > Paenibacillus > Paenibacillus sp. MDMC362. The sequence continues at coordinate 141,254 of NZ_QLYT01000006.1, read as the reverse complement.
CTGAGGGGCAGGCCTTTACCCAGTCTGAGCCGGATCCCAAGCGCGCTTATGGGGCCGGAGCAGCTGGCACATCTGCCACCTCGCAAATGCGGGAAACGGCTGCAGCTTCTTCTTACCGCAGTGATTACCGTAGTGATTACCGCAATGAGACCCGGGGGAATGCCGGAATTCCTGCCGTAACCAAGGAGTGGCTGCAGGCAGCCTCAGGACCGGCTCCAGAGATTCCGCCATTTCCGGAGCTTACGCTAATCGGCCAGCATCACGGTACGTATCTCATAGCGCAGAATGATACCGGGCTGTACCTGATTGATCAGCATGCCGCGCATGAGCGGATTAACTACGAGTATTACTACGAACAGTTTGGCAACCCGGCAGAGGCATCCCAGGAGCTGCTGCTGCCGATTACGCTGGAATTTACGCTCTCGGAATCGGAGAAGGTGAAGGAACGGCTGCACTGGTTTGAGAAGGTTGGCGTGTATATGGAGTTTTTTGGCGGTCATACCTTCCTGGTTCGCTCCCACCCGTTCTGGTTCCCCAAGGGCGACGAGAAGGCCATTATCGAAGAGATGGCAGAATGGGTGCTGAGCGAACGCAATATCGATATCGCCAAGCTGAGAGAAACCTCGTCGATCATGTGTTCCTGCAAGGCTTCCATCAAAGCTAATCAGAAGCTGACGGAGCAGGAGGCGAAGACGTTGATTCAGCGTTTGGGCGCCTGCCGGCAGCCATACACATGTCCGCATGGACGACCGATCGTAATTTCGTTCTCAGCTTATGATTTGGAGAAAATGTTTAAGCGCGTTATGTAACAGCAAGGAGGACCTTCATGATTATAACAACTGGAGAAGCGGAAGCGCCGGACATTGTGGAGCGCGCGATAAGTTTAGCCCGGGAAACCGGCTGCCGTTATGTCCAGCGCGGCGGTCATTCATTGCGAAAATTAGCACGCAGGTTCGGAGATGACGACGTGTTGGTCGTACTGAACGGACATGTACGTCTAAGCGGACCGGACGGCTCGGTCATGGAATTTCATCCGAGCATGGGGTTTGTCCGATTGAAACGCGTACTGAGCGGAAAATCCGATCCCATGCTGGAGGCTTCCGGAATGGAGGAAGGGGATTCCGTACTGGATTGTACGGCTGGGCTTGGAGCCGACTCCCTGGTATTTTCGGGCAAGGGCGGCGCGAACAGTCGGATCACTGCTCTGGAAAGCTCACTTCCCTTGTATGCGCTGCTAAAAGAAGGGCTTCGGACCTATGAAAGCCATCTGGAGGCCAGTGATCAGGCGATGAGGCGCATCGAGGTCAGGCACAGCCATCACCTGGATTATTTGAAGTCGCTGCCGGACCGGAGCGTAGACATTGTTTATTTTGATCCAATGTTCCGAGAACCGATCGTCGAATCGGCTTCCATCCATCCTCTGAGACATTATGCAAACGGGGAGCCGTTGGAAATGGAAAGTGTAAGAGAAGCGGTTAGGGTCGCGCGCAAAACCGTTGTCATGAAGGAAGCGCGATCCAGCGGAGAGTTCGAGCGGCTTGGCTTTACATTGCCTGAACGGGGAAAATCGAAAATAACGTACGGAGTGATTTCCATTGACAGATGAGACCAAACCGAAACTGCTCGTTCTTATAGGACCGACGGCTGTAGGTAAAACCAAAATGAGCATCGAAATTGCGAAGGAATTCGGATGCGAGATTATCTCCGGCGATTCGATGCAGGTATACCGGGGAATGGATATCGGAACAGCCAAAATTTCGGCCGAAGAAATGGAAGGCGTCCCTCACCATCTCATTGACATCCACGAGCCCGATCACCCCTATTCGGTAGCCGAATTTCAAGAGCAGAGCCAAAAGCTCATTACGGAGATCACGCAGCGGGGAAAACTTCCGTTCATTGTTGGCGGAACCGGCCTTTACGTGGAGTCGGTGTGCTACGGCTATCAGTTTAGCGAGACCGGAGCGGATGAAGTTTTCAGGGAGGAGCAGTTCCGCTATGCCAATGAACACGGAGCCGAGGCTCTTCATCAAAAATTGGCTGAGGTTGATCCTGAAACGGCAGAGCGGCTTCACCCTAATGACCTACGCCGGGTCGTTCGTGCTTTGGAAGTATATCATATGACCGGCGTCCCACTTTCGGCCCAGCTGGCGCCTCAAACCAAGCAATCTCCCTATGACTTATGCTTGGTCGGTTTGACAATGGACAGGCAAATGCTATATAACCGTATTGAAGAGCGAATTGATCTTATGCTGAGCCAGGGACTTGTTGATGAGGTAGCGGCGCTCATGGACAAAGGGTTCGCTCCGGGACTTGTGTCCATGCAAGGGTTGGGTTACAAGGAGATCGTTTCTTACCTTAGCGGAGAATTCAGCTACGAGGAGGCCGTCGTGCTGCTCAAGCGCGATACACGCCGGTTCGCTAAGCGGCAGCTATCTTGGTTTCGCCACATGAAGGACATCGAGTGGGTAGACGTCACCGACTCGGGAAATTTTTCTGCAAACTATCAAAAAATCCGTGCTATAATAGCAGGAAAGTTTCACTGAAATCTTGAATATATTTTCAAAACAATCTAATTGAACCATTGGGGGTACGGCTAATGAACAAGTCCATTAACATCCAAGACACGTTCTTGAACCAACTGCGCAAAGAGAACATTCCGGCCACGGTATACCTTACAAACGGCTTTCAGATCCGTGGAACGATCAAAGCTTTTGACAATTTTACTATCGTGATTGACAGCGACGGCCGTCAGCAAATGGTGTACAAGCATGCTATCTCCACGTTCATGCCGCAGCGTAATGTGTCCCTGATGCAGGATAACAGCAGCGATCAATAGATTTTAGAATGGTTTTATAAAGAGCAGAATCATACCGTCAACTGATTAATTTGAAACTTTTTGGTTTATAATTCGTTTAGCTTATAAGGAGTGCAGAGAGCAACCTGAGAAGGTTGTTCTTTTCTTTCCGAGGCATGATTTAAAAGTCAGAAGGCTTGATCCCGCAAGGGAGTAAGGAGGGGGACAGATGGCTGGAAAAGATAATCAGATGTCGCGGTTGAACAAAAACAAAGACAACTCGAAGACATCCAAAACCACGAAACCGAATGCGAAGAAGAAAAAGGGCAAGGGAAAGCGAATAGCATGGGCGTTGTTTTTCACGGCCGTCATTGCGATCTTCTGTGCGCTTGCAGGTTATTTGTTCATCCTGATCAGCGGTGAAAAGCTGCTGGAACAGAATCAGGATAAATTGACCGCTTACGGTACTTCCAAGGTATATGACCGCAACGGAACGCTGATGGGCGAACTATCCCTCCAGAAGAGCGATCCAGTGAAGTACGAGGATATTCCGGAGAAATTGATACAAGCATTCATTGCAACTGAAGATAAACGGTTCATGGAGCACAACGGCGTAGATATGTGGTCGATCGGCCGCGCAGCGGTAAAGGATATTATGGCACGTTCCATGGTCGAAGGCGGAAGTACGATCACGCAGCAGCTGGCGAAGAATATATTCCTGACCAGGGACAAAACATTCTTCCGTAAGGCGACGGAAATGTCGATCGCGCTGGCGCTTGAGCGTCAGCACAGCAAACAGCAAATTATTGAGATGTATTTAAACCGGATTAACTTCGGGGGACCTTATTACGGCATTAAAGCCGCATCCGAGCGTTATTTCGGCAAGTCGAATTTGAAAGATTTGGATTTATGGGAAATGGCGACACTTGCGGCGATGCCAAAAGGGCCGTCCCGCTATAATCCGCTGAAGAATCCCGACCTTTCCAAAGAGCGTCGCGCTGTCGTACTGACCCTGATGGAACAGCAGGGGTATATCACGGCCGAAGAGGCAGCGGAAGCCAAGAAAGTGGACTATGCTTATACACCGCCTGAAAGACAGCAGAAATATACAGCGTTTATCGATTATGTCATGGAAGAAGCCGAAGAGAAGTGGGGCCTTACCGAGGACGACGTTAACATCGGCGGTTATCAGATTTACACCACGATGGACGTGAATGCCCAGACGGCAATGGAAGAAGAGTTCAAGAATCCGGAAAACTTTGAAGAAAGTCCGGACGACGTGCCGGTTGAAGGTTCTATGGTCATCATAAATCAGGAAACCGGCGGTATCGTAGCCATGTCCGGTGGACGGGAATATACGCGCGGCGGGTTCAGCCGGGCTACCGACAGCCGTCGTCAGCCGGGATCCGCCTTGAAGCCGATTGTATCGTATGCACCGGCGCTTGAATCCGGGAAGTTTACGAAGGACTCTAGATTGAGTAATAAAAAGCAATGTTTTGGCGCCAATTACTGCCCGAATAACCTGCACGGATATTCGGAGACGATTGGAATGCCGGAAGCGATTCAGCGTTCCGAGAACATTCCGGCCGTATGGCTGTTGAACCAAATCGGCGTAAAAGCCGGATTCGAGTTTGCTCAGAGTCTCGGCATCAAGATGACCGAAGGCGATGCGAACTTATCCTTGGCCCTCGGAGGAATGGATACAGGTACGAACACATTCGAGATGGCACAAGCTTTCAGCGCCTTTGCCAATGGCGGAGAATTTAAAGAGGCTTTTGCGATCAAACAGATTAAAGATAACAAAGGCAAGGTTGTGTTTGAGAATAAAGGCAGCAAAGGGAAGCGCGTAATGAGCGCTTCGACGGCTTCGCAAATGACAGACATGATGAAGCGCGTCGTAGAGGACGGAACGGGTAGAAATGCTCGAATCAGCCGTCCGGTAGCTGGTAAGACCGGAACCACGCAGAGCGGCTATAAGGGCGTCAGCTCAAACCGTGACGTATGGTTTGTCGGATATACGCCGGAGTTAACGGCAGCTGTATGGATGGGTTATGACAACCCTGACCGGCAGCATCTGCTGAAACGAAGCAGTTCGATCTCGGCTTCCCTATGGGGCAAAGTAATGGAGAAGGCAGTTCAGGGATATGAAGCGAAGAGCTTCCCGAGTACCGAGCCGGTACAGCCGCCGCCAGCAGAAGAAACGACATTAACTGCAGTCAGCGGTTTGACGGGCTCCTATAATGGGGAGACTCAGACTGTATCACTGAGCTGGAATCCGGTTCAGGGCAACATTCAATACCACGTGTACCGTAAGGAAACTTCGGAATCGGAATATACCCGTATTCTCGATTCCTTGGGAGGAACCGCTATAGAGGATTTAAGTGCGATGGAAGGATTGACTTACGAATATTACGTGACAGCCTTCGATCCATCAACCGGCGATGAGTCGGAACCATCGAACATTTTGCAAATCGTGGCTGTTTCCGAGGAATTGCCGCCTGAGGATCTGGAACCCGATCCGGGGGACAACCAGGAACCGCCTCCGCTTGATGAAGGTGACAACGGAGCAGGCAATGAGTTCCCTCCTGGACATGAGAATGGTAACGGCGACGGGAGCGGGAACGGAAATGGCAACGGTAACGGCGGGCCAGGTAATGGGAATGGTGAAGGCCCAGGCAATGGCAACGGAAATGGTAACGGCAACGGTAACGGAACGAATCCTCCTGACAATGGAAACGGAGCCGGTAATGGCCAAGATGGTCAAATTCCTGGCGATGGATCGGATGGTTCAGGAGAGGGATCTAACAATGGCGACACCAGCACCGGAGAAACCGACACCGACTCGGGCAATATTCCTACGGTACCGGGAACCATTGTGGAGCCGTCGGATCCGGTTGACGGATCTGACGAGTCTCAAGACAGCCCATAATGAATTTGAAAGCCTCCGCATGATTTGCGGAGGCTTCTTTGTTTTGAGTGTGAAACCCAAATGTGGTAAGCTGGGAATACGAATGGGGAGGAAAAGTTCCATGAAACGTAAATTCGGAGATCGGGCGAATTGGCGCCGTATCACCCGCCGGCACTTCACTTCCCGGTATGTGGAATGTGAGCAATTTACAGGGTATCTCACGTTATATACCATATATGGCCTGAAAGAACCGTTGTGGAAGACGTATGGCCGTCATACTTACCGAATCGCGGACAAAGGTTATTCATGGCTGCAGTATTATCCGAAGGACAGCCATTTCATCGTGACAGCCATGTTTGATGACAAACGAAATATTGTTCAATGGTACATCGATATTTGCAAGAAACAAGGGGTAACGGATCAAGGTGTCCCTTGGTTTGATGATCTGTATTTGGACGTTGTTGTCGTCAAGAATGGTGAAGTGTTCTTGCTGGATGAAGATGAGCTTGAAGATGCCTTAGGGCGGAATGACATTACCCGGGATGATTACAGGCTTGCCAAGGTGACGGCGCGGAATCTGCTTCGTGCCATCGACGCGCATGAATTCCCTTACTTTATGATGTCTCTGAAGCATCGCGACCAATTATTTCATAACGGAGAGTTCAGGAGGAAGAAATAATGCGTCAGGAAATACATAAGCGTCTGCCACAAGCAGGCACTAAGAAGAGAGCATGGTATCGGAGAGGGATGATTACCCTGCTCTCTCTCGTTGTTCTTGGAGTGCTATGGTCAGGTTATGCATATTGGAAGATCGAAAGCGCAATCAGCAGTCCGTCGGAGAAGGCGGATGTCGGCATCATCTTGGGCGCTTCCATGTGGGGAGATCAGCCAAGTCCTGGGCTTCGCGAACGGCTTGAGCATGCACTGGTTGAATACCATGCAGGCCGTTTTGATACCTTCATCGTTTCAGGCGGCCTTGATAAGCCCGGGTATCCATTTACCGAAGCCGAAGGGATGAGAAATTTCTTGATCGAAGCGGGCGTACCCGAGGAACAAATCTTCCTGGAGAACGAAGCTACGAGCACTTACGAGAATTTACTCTTCAGTCAAGAGATAATGGAGGAGCATGGGTGGAAGACCGCCATTATAATAACCCATGACTATCACGGGACGAGGGCGATGGAGGTTGCGACTACCCTTGGTTATGATCGTCCTTCTATATCGCTCACGGAATCTACCGTTTTGCCAATGGCCAAGCACAAGTCTAGGGAAGTGCTGGCTTATACGAAATGGACGGCCGATCGGCTGTTGATCGCCATGGGTGTCCTATGAGGACGAAACTTCTAATAAGCAGGCTGTAAATAGAATACATTGGAATAGATAGTCAGCCCTTTGGATAAAGAGGTGAGGAGCAATGAACGGGCGTGTAACGGCCGCTAACGGCCGATCTGAAGGACGGCCATCCAGGCAGATTAATGTCGTGCTCCGCAGCGCGGAACCTCCACTCATCAGCAGTGCGGTTCCGGAACGCGAACCGGCCCCTTCGCCAAACCCTGTTTCCCAGCACAGTCTATTCCAGGAAATTCAGAAAGAGCTGGATCAACTGGTAGGTCTTGAACAAATCAAAGACCTGGTATTTGAAATCTATGCTTTGCTTCAAGTGGCCCAGATGCGTTCGGAAGCAGGCTTATTAAGCGGCGGTCATGTGTACCATATGATTTTTAAAGGAAATCCCGGAACAGGGAAAACAACAGTCGCCCGTATCGTAGCAAAGCTGTTTCAGAAGATGGGCGTGCTTAATAAGGGTCATCTGGTCGAAGTAGAACGGGCGGATCTCGTAGGTGAATATATCGGTCACACGGCGCAAAAGACCAGAGAGCTGGTTAAAAAAGCGCTTGGAGGAATTCTGTTCATCGACGAGGCTTACAGTTTGGCGCGCGGCGGCGAGAAGGATTTCGGCAAGGAAGCGATCGATACGCTGGTCAAGGCGATGGAGGATCATAAAAACCAGTTCATTCTTATTCTGGCAGGCTACAGCGGTGAGATTGATTTTTTTATGGATTCCAATCCCGGCCTGTATTCCCGTTTTCCGATCCAGATGGACTTCCCGGATTACAATCTGGATCAATTGATACAGATTTCGGAGCTGATGGCGAAGGAGAGGGATTATATCTTGATGCCGCAGTCGCTGAGCAAGCTCAAGGAGCACCTTCAGATGGAGAAGGATCACGGACTGCATGCCTTTAGTAATGCGCGTTATGTACGGAATGTCATCGAGAAATCGATAAGGAATCAATCGGTTCGGCTGCTGAATCAGTACGTAACCGGTAATCCCGGCAAGCTGGAGCTTATGACCCTGCGGCCGGAGGACTTTAAGTTAAACGGAAAAATACAATGATTTTAAGCTTGTCTTCGAACATAATGAAGGGGTAGCGCTGCTTTCTTTGGATCATAATGTTTATTGCGGGCAGCAGCGGTTAGTTAAATTAGGAGACGTAATGTTAGAAGGAGTTGGCTATATGACAAATATAACGCATGATACCCGGACAGAGATCGAAGATAAAGCCGTTTTGGTCAGTTTGGTGACGGATGCGGTTAAACGCTCGGGAATAAACCCGGAACACTCGCTGCAGGAGTTGGTTCAGCTTGCTGAAACCGCTGGAGTGGAGGTGCTGGATGTCATTACGCAGAATCGCGAAGTTCCGGATTCCAAGTGGTTTATCGGCAAGGGAAAGGTCGAAGAGCTGCGCATGGCAATTGATGGCTTGGGCGCAACAACGGCTATATTTGATCAGGAATTGTCCGGTGCGCAAGTTCGGAACCTGGAAGAATCGCTCGATGTAAAAATTATCGACCGGACTCAATTGATACTGGATATTTTCGCTCAGCGGGCGAAGACCCGTGAGGGGATTATCCAGGTGGAGTTAGCGCAGCTTACTTATTTGCTTCCGCGATTGTCGGGACATGGCAAGAATCTGTCCAGGCTCGGAGCAGGGATCGGGACACGTGGTCCGGGGGAGAGCAAGCTCGAAACCGACCGCAGGCATATTCGGGACAGAATCAGCGACCTGAAGCGGCAGCTGGATGAAGTCACCCGCCACCGGACGCTCCATCGGGAGCGCCGGAAGAAGAGCGGAGCCGTGCAGGTTGCTCTGGTCGGTTATACCAATGCCGGCAAGTCGACATTGTTGAACCGGTTAACGGCAGCAGACGTATATATCGAAGATCAATTGTTCGCTACGCTGGATCCCACTTCGCGCGTGCTGGAGCTGCCGAGCGGCAAAGAAGTCGTCCTTACGGATACCGTAGGATTTATACAGAACCTTCCTCATGATCTGGTAGCGGCGTTCCGTGCGACGCTGGAAGAAGCCAACGAAGCCGATTTGATTCTTCACGTGGTAGATGCTTCTTCGCCTATGCGGGACGAACAGATGGCTGTTGTTCAATCTATCCTTCAGGATCTAGGGGCGGCGGATAAACCGCAGATCGTTCTGTTTAACAAAAAGGATGCTTGTGAGCCGGGCCAGCTGGAAATGCTGCCGACGGGGGATGGGCAATTAAAGATCAGCGCGTATGAGGATCAGGATTTGGAAACGGTACGCGAAGCGATTCAGGGCCAACTGTCCGGAGGGAACGTGACGTTCCGGATTCCGGCTGACCGCGGGGATCTGAATTCGGTTGTATACCGTGTCGGAGACGTGCTGGAGCAGTCTTTTGATGAGAATGATATCCTCTATGAGGTTCGGATCAATAAAGCGGATTATGAGAAAATGGGTTATTTGCTTCATGATTACGTTCAGAATGGATCTTAGGCATAGGTAGGAAATGCAATATAAGCCCCTCTACAGGGGCTTATATTGCGTGTACAGGGCGCTCGACGTTGATGAGTTCTATGCAGCAAAAATATATGTTAAGATGTGAGACATCATGTGTATAAGAGGAGAGAACAGTTAGTCATGGCAAGATTTTCGCAAGATATACTTGAATTGAGCAGTGAGATTGAGTCCAAAATCGGTCAGCGTATACGGGAAATTGACGCTATTGTTGATTTTAATCAGTGGAAGGTGATCGATGCTTTCCAGAAGTTTCAGGTGAGTGATTTTCATTTTGCGGCTTCCACCGGGTATGCATACAACGATCGCGGCCGTGAAGTGTTGGATGAAGTCTATGCGGACGTATTTGGAGCCGAATCTGCCCTGGTAAGGCCGCATTTTGCTTCCGGTACCCATACGATCTCAACAGCACTGTTTGGTGTTTTAAGGCCTGGAGATGAGCTGCTGTATATTTCGGGGCGTCCCTATGACACCCTCCATAAAGTGATTGGCGAACCCGGGGACGGCACCGGGTCCCTTCGGGATTTCGGAATCGGTTATCAGGAGGTTGCGCTAACCGAACAAGGGGAGATTGATTGGCAGCGGGTTGAGAATGCCATCACACCTTCAACTAAGGTGATCGGTATCCAGCGTTCCCGTGGGTATGATTGGCGTTCTTCGTTCACGGTATCGCAGATTGGCGACATGGTCAGCCGGATCAGGTCTATACGCCAGGATTTGATCATTTTCGTTGATAATTGTTATGGCGAGTTTACGGAGCGATTGGAGCCGACGGAGGTTGGCGTTGACCTGATGGCAGGTTCGCTTATCAAAAACCCTGGCGGCGGCATTGCTGAAACCGGCGGCTACATATGCGGTAAAGCAGCCTATGTAGATCAGGCGGCCTATCGGCTGACTGCTCCCGGCATCGGACGAGAAGTGGGGGCTATGCTGGGGACGACAAGAGGCATCTATCAGGGATTATTCCTGGCACCATCCACGGTTGGACAAGCGGTCAAGGGCAGCATCTATGCTGCCGCGATGTTTGAGGCGGTGGGATTCACAACCAAGCCGGGGTGGCAGGATGAGCGAACCGATTTGATCCAGGCTGTATCGTTTACCGGAGCGGATCATCTGATCTCTTTTGTTCAAGGGATTCAACGGGCTGCGGCGGTCGATAGTCATGTGGTGCCTGAACCTTGGGATATGCCTGGGTATGAACATCCCGTAATCATGGCGGCAGGGACGTTCATTCAGGGGGGAAGTCTCGAATTATCTGCGGACGCGCCGATCCGATCACCTTATATCGGTTATATGCAAGGCGGCTTAACCTACTCTCATGTTAAATATGGTGTGCTAATGGCCCTCCAAAGCATGAAGGATCGTAAATTGTTGTGAGTTATCCTTACATGCGGTTGACGTGGTTGATCAGGAAATGTACAATAGGATCAGAATAGACCACTTGGAAGGTTGATGAGATATGGGTGATGAGATTCGGAGGAATATGGCGTTATTTCCGATAGGCATTGTTATGAAGCTTACGGATCTATCTGCCAGACAAATTCGCTATTATGAGCAGCATAACTTAATTGTCCCAGCCCGTACGTCGGGCAACCAACGCCTGTTTTCCTTCAATGATGTGGAGCGACTGCTAGAGATTAAGGCTTTGATTGAAAAAGGTGTTAATATCGCCGGCATTAAGCAAGTAATGAACCCTGTCACGAAGGAGTCAGAAGAGGCTACCGTCATTACTCCCGATACCGAGAACAGACGCCGTGAGATGTCTGAGTCCCAGTTGCGACGTTTGCTGAAGCAGGAATTGATTACCGCTAAAAGACCGGGTCAGGTTTCATTGATTCAAGGGGAATTATCCCGGTTTTTTAATAAATAAGGATTGCCATGCTGTAATTCTAGTTTTTATTTAAAAAGGAGAGGATAAAGTGAGTTATACCAGAGAGGACATTCTACGCATTGCCAAAGAAGAAAATGTTCGATTTATCCGCTTGCAATTTACAGATTTGCTTGGAACGATTAAAAACGTTGAAATTCCAGTAAGCCAGCTGCCTAAAGCGCTTGATAATAAAATGATGTTCGATGGTTCATCCATCGAAGGTTATGTACGGATCGAAGAATCCGATATGTACCTGTACCCGGACCTGGATACCTTCATGATTTTCCCTTGGGTATCCGAGGATCGCGTTGCGCGTCTGATCTGTGATGTCTACATGCCTGACGGCACTCAGTTTGCAGGAGATCCGCGCGGCATTCTGAAGAGAGCGCTAAAAGAAGCCGAAGAGATGGGCTACACTTCCATGAATGTCGGGCCGGAGCCTGAATTCTTCCTGTTCAAAACCGATGAAAAAGGCAACCCGACCATGGAGCTCAATGACCAAGGCGGATACTTTGACCTCGCGCCTACGGATCTTGGCGAGAACTGCCGCCGCGATATCGTGCTGACACTGGAAGAGATGGGCTTCGAAATCGAAGCTTCTCACCATGAGGTTGCTCCCGGCCAGCACGAAATCGACTTCAAATATGCAGATGCGATTAAAGCAGCTGACCAGATTCAAACGTTTAAATTGGTAGTGAAGACGATCGCTCGTCAGCATGGACTGATTGCAACATTTATGCCGAAACCACTATTCGGTGTGAACGGCTCCGGTATGCACTGTAACCAATCGCTTTTCAAAGGCGGAGTGAACGCGTTTGTCGACGAGAGCGATGAGCTTGGCTTGAGCGTAACGGCTCGGCACTATATGGCGGGTATTCTTAAGCATGCACGCGCGTTTGCCGCGATCACGAACCCAACGGTTAACTCGTACAAGCGTCTCGTGCCTGGTTACGAAGCACCTTGCTACGTTGCATGGTCTGCAAGTAACCGCAGTCCGATGATTCGTATCCCTGCATCCCGTGGCCTCAGCACGCGCATCGAAGTGCGTAACCCGGATCCGGCGGCTAACCCGTATCTGGCCCTGGCTGTCATGCTGAAAGCAGGCTTGGACGGCGTGAAGCGCGAGCTGTCGCTTCCTGCTCCAATTGACCGTAACATCTACGTGATGACGGAAGAAGAGCGCATTGAGGAAGGCATCCCTAGCTTGCCGGCAAACCTGAAAGAAGCGCTCAACGAGTTGATTCGCAGCGAAGTCATCTCCGATGCACTCGGGGATCATGCGCTGGCTCACTTCTATGAGCTGAAAGAAATCGAATGGGATATGTATCGCACGCAAGTTCATCAATGGGAACGCGATCAGTACATTACCATGTATTAATAGAGGAATCCCTTGCGCCGTAAGGCGTGAGGGATTTTTGTTTTTGGGGGCAGCTGTAGAGGAATGATAGCTATTCTTGTTTCACCCCCGAAATAGTCCCCGTTTAAGAGTGGATAGCTGCTTCAAACAAGGCTTGTGGGATTTAGTAGAAATCATATAAAGTAGTGGGGAAAGATGAATGTAGCGGATGAAACAAAGGGGATCAGTAAATGGCGATTCTAAACGACCATGAAGAAAAAGGGACCCGGGCAGAGTTCACCTTTATATCCCGTATTCCTGGTGAGGATGAAGGATGCCAGATCAATTTTAAGTTTTATCAGGATAACCGAATCATTTATAGGAGCAGGATGTTCAGTTAAAGGCCGACAAGGAATCCGTCCGGAGATTTGGTTCCCAATTTAGAAAGGACTGGGATGAGGCTCCGCTAGTTTAATAATAGTAATCCTTTTGACTTATGGTTACGGGGAATCGTTCATAGAATGCAACTACTATAGAATCGCCCTCTATATAAGGGAGATTCTTTTTTTGTTTTTTTCGGAAGAGGGGAACCTTTGCTCACCTCCATGACTCTAATTAGATGAGGTGAATCGGTTGGAGCTGGAATACTTGAAGCAGATGACGGTGATGGACACACAGACACTGGATAAAATCATGAATCTGTACGGAAATGATATCTGGAATTACGCTTATTTTCTGACCAAACAGCAAGCACTGGCAGACGATATTGCTCAAGAGGTGTTTATAAAAGCTTATTTTGGCATACATACATTTCGCGGCCAGGCGTCGTTAAAAACGTGGCTGCTCACGATCACACGACATACCGCGTTCCGGTACAAACAGGCTTTTTTCATTCGGAAAGTGACCCTTAAGGACAGACTGCACATCGATGCCTCAAGTCGGTCCGCGGAAATGGAATATTTGGACGGGCAGTACACGAATGAAATATGGGCAATGATCATGGCATTACCCAGGAAGTTTAGGGAGGTGCTAATCTTGGACCTTTACTATGAGATGTCAATCAATCAGATTGCGGAGTTCCTTAACCTAGCGGCGGGTACCGTAAAATCCAGACTGTATCGGGCAAGGAAAAAAATGCAGAACCTGTTAAAGGAGAATGGCGATGAATGAGGATAAACCAGACTGGTATTCCCGGGTTTCAAAGGGACCTTTTCCAAATGAAAAATTTACGGCTGAAATGAAAAAAAACGTTCAGATGTCCGTGATGCGTGGCGATGGCAAGGCTAAGCGCCGAAAGTATCTACAAGTTGGCTCTATATGCGGGCTGCTGCTTCTGGTTATGTTACTTGCCATTCAGCTGCCTTTTGGCGGTGAGGAACAACAGAGAGCTGGTGATATATTACCACGTAAGGAGGAGACAATTCGAGCACAAGGCTTTACAGATCAGGGGAGGCTCAGTGTGGTTGCTGTGGAAAAGGAAACAATCAGGACACTAGGGGCTCCTAGCTGCTTCGGCATCGAAACGGACCAATCGTTTACCGGAGACTACATCGTACGGTATAGCTATAAAGAAGTTACGGATGAAGTAACCACGCTGGATGATCTTACTTTCATTCAGCCAAATTCAGCAGCTGTCCATATGGTTCGATTGCCGTTTCAGGATGCGGATGTATTTATACTTGCACCGCAATATCAGGACTGTCATGCCATTCAAATCTACGCATTCGCCGTGGAACATGATACGGGCAAGGCTGTGCAGCTCAGATTTCAAGATGAATTGACGGTGTCCTATACTTCCTATTACAGACCAGGTACTGCGCCCAAGGTGAAAGACGATAAGCTTGTTCTGCAGTCCACGGAAGGGCCGGGTGGGGAAGGTACGCTGAATTATAAACCTATACGGATGTATCGACTGGATCTTAAACAAGGCATTATGGAGCAGACAAACTAACTATGATCAGGTTTCGAGATCAATATAGAAAAAGCAAGAGGTTACCATCCAATTCAGGGAGGTAACCTCTTATTCATAGATCTATGAGATTAGTGGACATCCCGGAAAAGTCCGATTACTTTACCGAGAATCGTAACATGGTTCAGGCGCAGTGGCTCGTAGGTAGGATTCTCCGGTTGCAATCGTACATGATCCTTCTCCTTATAGAAGGTCTTTACAGTTGCTTCGTCTTCCTCTGTCATCGCTACTACAATGTCGCCATTGTCTGCAGTTTGCTGCTGGCGCACAATGACATAGTCACCGCTGTGAATGCCAGCTTCGATCATACTGTCACCGACGACCGACAACATGAAAACCTTATCGTCTCCTACATAATGCTGCGGGAGCGGGAAATAATCCTCAATGTTCTCCATGGCTGTAATAGGAACACCTGCAGTAACTTTACCAACAACAGGCACTCTGGCAATGGTGTGGGTAAACAGATTCGCGCTATCGGACTCTTCTTGGCCAAGCAGCTCGATTGCTCTTGGTTTCGTAGGGTCACGGCGAATTAGGCCTTTCTTCTCCAATCGGTCAAGATGTCCATGGACCGTTGAACTGGAAGCTAGTCCGACAGCCTCTCCGATTTCCCGGACAGAAGGCGGGTAACCCTTGCTACGAACTTCGTTGCGGATAAACTCTAAGATCGCCAGCTGGCGGCTGGATATTTTCGACATGCCGTATCAACCCCATTTAGTAACGTTTGGGAAAATTATAACATAGAACTTCCGTTCGTACAAACATAAGTTCTAAATAAAAATAGAACAAATGTTCTTTTGGGTATTGAATCAAACAAGTGTTCGTGTTAATATAAATCCATAAGAGAACACTTGTTTGGGAGATGATGATTCCATGTTGAAATACAGTACATACCGCAGCATTTATGAGAACGTTCCAGTGCAAACGATGAAGTCCCCTGAGACTTGGATCCATCAATTAAAGTCCAGAATGGCATCCATTCCTTTTATAAAGCTTTTATTCATCCTGTTGATCGTAGCTTCTTTTTGGACTGGGGCATACTCTGTTTTTGCCGGGGGGATGGACAAGCCGGCAGGGGAGAAACAGGTTATTGTTCAATATGGTGATAGTTTGTGGCGGATTGCTTCCCTTCATAAACCGGCAGATATGGATACACGAGTTTACCTGGATAGCATCCGAAGAATGAACGGATTGAAAGGTCCGGATATACAGGCCGGAGAGGTATTGTCTTTACCAGTCTGGTAATGGCATGAAACTACGAGAGGCTCTTTCCTTATATATGTCCCAACTTCTCGCTTCATATTTGTAGTCTTGCCTGATGATGTGATTTCACGCAGTGTGGCGTGTTTATAATAGACGAGTATTGAATTCTTAACAATGAGGACCCCATTTATAGGCATCATATGTTCATAATTGTTCTTAATAAGAGTTTGCAAGGGCGCTGTTGCCTTGACAAGCTCTTTTGGTCATGTTTAAGTTATACATGATATCGGAATTGGAGGAGAAGTCATGGACATCGATACTTTGGTTGAACGCATCAATGTACTAGCAAGAAAACAGAAGAGTGAGGGATTGACCGCGGAAGAGCTTAAAGAACGGGCTGAGCTTCGGGAAATCTACCTTAACAATATTCGCAGTAACTTCAGACAACAGCTGGAATCGATCGAATGGGTTGATGATAATGAACAAAAAGGCGGCCCGCGCTTAAAGCATTAGTCGATGAACGGGCACCTGGATCTACTAAGTGGATTCGGGACGATATAGAAGGATAGAATTATAATACTTGGGGTGCCGATTATTCGTGGGAATCGAATACGGTTACCCCAAGTTTATATAAATTGGTAATATTTTGAAATTGAGTCCAGGGGGAACCATATGTCACGATCATGGGAAAGAAAAGTCAATAAAAATATGTCGCAGCTCAACAAGCAGCGTAAAAAGCAGGGGCTAACCTCGTACCAAGGCTCTGCCGTTAATGATAAGCATGACGTGTTTAAAGGACGTAAGTATGTACTTCCGTTAGTGCTTGTTGCATTGGCTGGTTTGTATGCGCTTCTTGGAACGGCGACGTCACAGGCAGCCGGCGGAAGCAATGACGTGCTGAATTGGGTTGGTGTCAGCTTGTATATTCTGTTGGCGCTTATGATTTTCTTACGCAAGCCTTACTTGAAGATTGAGCGTGCTTCCGTATCCACGATGAAGTTCAATCGGGAACGTCGTTTGGCTGTATCGGATATCGAGAAAATCAAATTGTCTTCGGGCTCCGTCGTGGTTCAAGGCAAGGGGAAAGCAGGCAACTGGGTATTCTCGCGCATGATGAATCTTTATGATACGAAAGCGATGGGCGAAAGATTGGAAGAGTTCGCAAAGACTCATCAAATTCCAGTGGAGCATAATTAACAAATAAATAGATCACAGTGTATATGAGGAGTGGGAGAGACATGCCGATAGCTGCGGTTTTGTTTGATTTGGACGATACGTTGTTGTGGGATGAACGTAGTGTGGAAGAAGCGTTTGAAGTGACTTGCCAGGCCGGAGCGAACGAGACCGGCGTTGATGCCCAAGCACTGTTGGCCGCCGTACGGGAAGAAGCGAGAGCATTATATGAATCGTATGATACCTTTGCTTTTACCAAAATGATCGGAATTAACCCTTTTGAAGGCTTGTGGGCTAATTTTACGGCTGGATCGCAGCCTGAATTCAGACAGCTGCAGGAGCTGGCACCCGTATACCGCAAGGAATCATGGCGGCGCGGACTTCAGCGCCTGGGCGTTGATAATGAAACATTGGCCGAAAGGTTGGCCGAACAATTCGCTGCTGAACGAAGAACAAGACCATACGTATATGAAGAAACGTTTGAAGTTCTGAAGGAATTGCAGGGGAATGTAAAGCTGCTGCTTCTTACGAACGGAAGTCCGGATCTGCAGCAGGAGAAGCTGGACGGTGTTCCAGAACTGGTTCCTTATTTTGATCATATCATCATCTCTGGCGATTTTGGCAGAGGCAAGCCGGATGTTTCCATCTTCGAACATGCGCTCGACTTGTTAGGAGTCGAGGCGGATCAGGCCGTGATGGTGGGAGATAAGCTGACCACAGACATTAAAGGCGGAAATGCGGCTGGACTGCATACGGTTTGGATCAATCGGGTAAACCGACCTCATGATCCTTCCATTCAACCGAAGTTTGAGATCAAACATTTATCGGAGCTGCATGCCATCGTAGCATCCTTATAACCACACATTAAAGAGCTTATACACGAATACTTGGTATGCAAATGTACATAGGAACAGCCATAACTGCAGAACTCCAGAATTCTGCGGTTATTGGCTT
The DNA here is from genome assembly GCF_003269305.1 of Paenibacillus sp. MDMC362. Taxonomy (NCBI): domain Bacteria; kingdom Bacillati; phylum Bacillota; class Bacilli; order Caryophanales; family Paenibacillaceae; genus Paenibacillus; species Paenibacillus sp. MDMC362. Next base: position 123,214 of record NZ_QLYT01000006.1, on the reverse strand, counting down.
TTTTTGTTGGTCACACGATCGAATTTCAATCTCGCCATTGGCTATGATAAACGTCACACAATTGTAAGCTGCATGAGATAGAAGTAACAGAATAATGCGATATAATGGAATAGGTAACTAAGCGAGGTTTGGAAATGACCATTACGTGAATGAACCATACATAGCCCTATATTGTAAAAGAGGTGTAGAGCATGACCCGAAAAAAGATGGCCCTAATTGCAGCTATGGTGCTGATGGCGGTTGCGCTTGCCGCATGCAATGACAGCAAGGCGGAATCCAGTGACGATGTGATGGCGGAACCCATCATCGTCGAGCTGTCTCTGACGCCGGAGAGCATTAAGGCTGGCGAGAAGGTATTGATCGAAGCGAAGGTGACGCAAGCCGGCAATCCGGTGGAAGATGCGAACGATGTGGAATTTGAAGTCACGCTGGAAGGCGGCGGCGTTCAGGCGAAGGTCCCGGTTAAGCATGATCAAGGCGGGGTATACAAAATGGAGAAAACCTTCGATGAGCCTGGAACCTATCGAATTGTTTCACATGTCACGGCGAGAGGACAACATTCCATGCCGTTAAAGGAACTGAAGGTAACGGAGTAACGCATCGCTAATAAATAAGGCAGCGCATGATCCGCAAGCGGATTGATGCGCTGCCTTATTTCATTTCCTATTCAATCAGCTTCAATGAACCCTCAGGCTTATTGGAATTGAGGATCTTCTACTGGTGTGGCTACCCAGCCGTTCTCCTCAATGAAAAGACGAACGGCGATGATCTGCTTGTTCTCCATCAATGTAAAGAAGTGAGGCGTGTTTTCCGGTACGGAGATGACATCGCCTGGCTCAAGCTCTACATTAAAGTAACCGACATCGTCGGAGCCCTTAATGATGAAGATACCTTTTCCGCCGACAATCGCACGGATTTCATCTTCCGAGTGGGTGTGAACCTCTTCGAATTTTTTCAGCAGGTCCTCTATATTAGGCGTGGACTCGGAAAGTGTGATGACATCCCAGATTTTGTAGCCGCGTCTTGCAGCCAAGTCACGAATTTCTTCATCAAAGATGTCCAAAATGCGCTTCTTATCGTCATCAGTCAGCTTGAAATTTTCTTGAAGCGCTGCCGGGAGTTTTTCCATATTCCAATGCTCGTAAACAACCTCTTGGTTATTCAGGAATTCCCGAACATTCTCTTCCCCTGTAATGCGTTTGTTCGTGTTGCGAATCACAATCTCTGCCATAGCTTTAACCCTCTTTCTCCCGTTGGATTAATATGTATTATAGCCCCCCTCACAGCATTTGTCATCTGCAAATGTTGATTTATACCCATTGCAACGCAATATTTCGGCTTTTCTATTGAAAAATATTCTGATACACTAAGATTTAACGTTTTCGGGGGAGGTTTATGAGTTGAACAAGCCTAGCTTACAAGAAGTACTCAAAGAACGAATATTAATTCTTGATGGTGCCATGGGCACAATGATCCAGCAGGAGGACCTCTCAGCTGAAGATTTTGGCGGTCCGGACCTTGACGGCTGTAATGAAATGCTGGTCATTCATCGACCGGATGTCATTCAGAAAATACATGAACAATATCTTGAAGCAGGTGCCGACCTGATTGAAACCAATACGTTTGGCGCAACCTCGGTTGTGCTTGCTGAATACGATATACCTGAACTTGCCCGAGAAATTAACCTGAAGGCGGCTCACTTGGCCCGCGCAGCGGTTGAAAAATATTCTACGCCGGACAGCCCGCGTTATGTGGTAGGAGCGATGGGGCCGACAACCAAGACGCTTTCGGTTACCGGCGGTGTGACCTTTGCCGAATTGATTGAGAGCTACGAGGAGCAAGCCGTTGCCTTGATTGAAGGCGGCGTTGATGCGCTTCTGCTCGAAACATCGCAGGATACATTAAATGTGAAAGCCGGGAGCATCGGGATCCGCCAAGCGTTTGATAAAACGGGTGTCACGCTCCCGATCATGATCTCCGGAACGATCGAGCCAATGGGCACGACGCTGGCGGGACAAAATATTGAAGCTTTCTACATTTCATTAGAACATCTGAATCCCGTATCCATTGGCCTCAACTGTGCAACGGGCCCGGAATTCATGCGTGACCATATTCGCTCCTTATCCGAAATGTCGAGAAGCGCGATCAGCTGTTATCCCAACGCGGGTCTCCCGGACGAGAACGGGCAGTATCATGAATCACCTGAATCGTTGGCTCAAAAGATGGGGGCTTTTGCTGAAAAAGGCTGGCTTAACATTGCCGGCGGATGTTGTGGGACAACGCCCGACCATATTCGCGCATTAAAGCAAACGATGGATGGCTTCTCTCCACGACCGCTGGATGGTGGACATTTGCCGGCATTATCCGGTATCGAGCCGGTATATATCGAGCAGGAAAATCGACCGTATATGGTCGGGGAGAGAACCAATGTTCTGGGTTCCAGAAAGTTTAAGCGTTTAATTGTAGAAGGTAAATACGAGGAAGCCTCCGAGATCGCCCGTGCACAGGTCAAGAATGGCGCGCATGTCATTGATGTGTGCGTACAGGATCCGGATCGTGAAGAATCGGAAGATATGATTAAGTTCCTGGAGCTTGTAGTTAAAAAGGTTAAAGTGCCGCTTATGATCGATACGACGGATCCCGCAGTAATTGACTTGGCGCTGCAATATTCGCAAGGGAAAGCGATTATTAACTCCATTAACCTTGAAGACGGTGAAGAGAAATTCGAGCATGTGATCCCGTTGGTCCATAAATATGGTGCCGCGGTTGTCGTTGGAACTATTGATGAGACCGGTCAGGCAATCCATCGTGATGACAAACTCAAGGTGGCTCAGCGTTCTTATGATCTGTTGGTGAACAAATATGGCGTTTCGCCAGAGGATATTATTTTCGACACACTTGTATTCCCGGTAGGTACGGGGGACGAGCAGTATATCGGATCAGCCAAGGAAACGATTGAAGGCATCCGCATAATAAAAGAAGCCATGCCAAAAGTGCATACCATTCTCGGTATCAGCAACGTTTCCTTTGGATTGCCGGAAGCGGGTCGTGAAGTCCTGAACTCCGTGTATCTGTACGAATGTACGAAGGCCGGATTGGATTACGCAATCGTGAATACGGAGAAGCTGGAGCGTTATGCCTCGATCCCTGAAGAAGAGCGTCGCCTAGCCGAGGATCTGATTTACAGAACCAATGATGAGACGCTGGCGGCTTTTGTCGCGGCATTCCGGGATAAGAAGGTTGAGAAGAAGGTTAAGGTATCCAACCTGACGCTTGAGGAGCGACTTGCATCCTATGTGGTGGAAGGTTCCAAAGAAGGGCTCATTCCGGATCTGGATGAAGCGTTAACCAAATACGGCGCGCTGGAGATCATTAATGGACCTCTGATGGCCGGGATGACCGAGGTTGGACGTTTGTTCAACAACAACGAACTGATTGTCGCGGAGGTACTGCAAAGCGCCGAAGTGATGAAGGCCTCCGTGGCGTATCTCGAATCCTTTATGGAGAAAAACGAGTCGTCGGTCAAAGGGAAAATCATGCTTGCCACCGTGAAGGGGGACGTGCACGATATCGGTAAAAACCTGGTGGAGATCATCTTATCCAACAATGGTTATCAAATCATTAATTTGGGTATAAAAGTACCACCGGAGCAAATTATCGAGGCATACCGCCGCGAGCAGCCCGATGCTATCGGCTTGTCCGGTTTGCTCGTGAAGTCCGCCCAACAGATGGTATCCACCGCGCAGGATTTGAAGAACGCGGGCATTAGCGTTCCAATCATGGTAGGCGGGGCGGCTCTTACACGGAAATTCACGAAGACCCGCATTCGTCCCGAGTATGACGGCATGGTGCTATACGCGAAGGACGCCATGGATGGTCTTGCGTTGGCCAACCAGCTTAGCGATCCGGTCCAGCGGACGAGAATCGCGGAAGAGATCAAGGCAGAGCAGGAAGCTGATGCTGCAGCTCCGCAAGTGGTTAAAGTGATGCCGAAGCTGTCAGAAGGACTGCGCTCCAAAATTTCGACCGATGCTCCTGTATATTTACCGCCGGATATGGAGCGGCATGTGCTCCGGAATTATCCGATTTCGCATATTCTGCCATATATCAACATGCAGATGCTATTAGGACATCATTTAGGTCTGAAAGGTTCTGTGGAACAGCTGCTTAAAGCCAAGGATCCCAAGGCGGTATCGCTTAAGGAAACCGTTGATGGTATTCTGGAAGAGGCCATTCAAACGGGGATCATACAGGCGCATGCGATGTACCGTTTCTTCCCGGCACAGTCTAGAGGAAATGACATTCTCATATACGATCCAAAAGATGCAACAAAAGTGTTGCATACCTTTACGTTTCCGAGACAGCAGGTTGAGCCGTACCTGTGCTTGGCGGATTTTCTGAAATCCGTAGACAGCGGGGTTATGGATTACGTTGGATTCCTTGTCGTTACAGCCGGTCACGGCGTCGGAAAATTGTCCGGGGAATGGAAGGACAAGGGTGACTATTTGCGCTCCCATGCACTTCAATCGGTCGCACTGGAAACGGCAGAAGGGCTGGCGGAGCGGATTCACCATATGATGCGGGATACGTGGGGATACCCAGATCCGGCAGACATGACTATGAAACAGCGCCTGGGTGCGAGATACCAAGGCATTCGCGTATCCTTCGGATATCCGGCCTGTCCGGATCTGGAGGATCAGGAACCGTTATTTAAATTGATGCAGCCAGAGGATATCGGCGTTCATCTTACCGAAGGTTTCATGATGGAACCGGAGGCATCGGTATCCGCTATGGTGTTCAGCCACCCAGAGGCTCATTATTTTAACGTGGATAAAGCTTAACATTTGAATACCGGTTCAGCCGGTTTGAAATCCTCCGAATGTTTCGGGGGATTTCTCCGGTTTACCACCGAAAGGGGAGAAGAGGGATGGAACTCTATTTTCTAGGAACAAATGCGGGGGTTCCTACGCTGCAGCGTAACGTGACCTCGATTGCACTGCGTTTGCTGGAAGAACGAAGAAGTCTGTGGCTGTTCGATTGTGGAGAAGGCACGCAGCATCAAATATTGAGATCCCCGCTCAAGCTGTCCAAGCTTGAGAAGATATTTATTACCCATATGCATGGTGATCATGTGTTCGGTTTGCCAGGTTTGCTGTCCAGCCGAGGTGCCCAAGGGGTAACTTCACCCCTGACGATATATGGTCCCCCAGGTATAAAGCCATTCATTGAAACTGCGCTGAGCATCAGCCAATCGCGCGTACCCTATACCATGGAGGTCATTGAGCATACCGGGGGCGTGTTGTTTGAAGACAATCACTTCCTCGTGGAATCGGCAAAGCTGGATCACAGGGCCGAGAGTTACGGCTACCGTATCGTGGAGAAGGATCTTCCCGGCAGTCTGGACCTGAAACGGTTGGCGGATTATGGACTCAAGCCAGGGCCGCTTTATGGCAAACTGAAAAGAGGGGAAAGCGTGGAACTCGGTGACGGACAATGGATTCATGCCTCAGATGTGCTCTTGACACCGAAAAAAGGGAGGGTGGTCACGATTCTCGGGGATACAAGGCCATGCCCTGGGGTGGAGATTCTGGCCAAAGGCGCCGATCTGTTGGTTCATGAAGCCACTTTCATGGAGGATCTGTCTGAACTCGCGCACGAATACTATCATAGTACGGCTAAACAGGCGGCAGAAGCAGCGAAACGGGCTGAGGCAAGGCTGTTATTCCTGACCCATTTCAGCTCCCGATATAAGGACATAGAGCATTTGCAGCCGCTGCTCAAGGAAGCGCGGGAGATTTTTGCGAATACACGCTTGGCAGAGGATTTTGGCCTGTATCCTATCCAGCGCCAATCATGAGCTGACATAGCTGTTATTCACAGGGGATATCGAGTAATTGAGTGAATTATTTTCCGGGAAAGCGCAGGAAATGACAAAGCGGTTAATAATCACTAACGCTTGGACAGTCTTCGATCTCTTTCGACTATTTAGCTGCCGGACCGAAGAGCAGTCCACGAACCTTGCAACCGGAAGTAGCCTTCTTTACAATAATACTAACCGGGGTTTCTACGTAAGCAAACTTCTGCACAGGGTATGAACCATGGTTATACATATCTATTTCGATATATGGCGATGAATAACGAGCACGGTGATGCCGAGCATGCTAATACTTTAATTAATGAATCATTTATGGCGTGAAGGAAAGAAATAAAGAAGGTGCTATCAATTCATGGAAAAACCAAAACCAAAAGGATTGCTGATTGACCTGGATGGAACGCTGTATCATGGCCGTTATCGGATTGAGGGAGCAGACCTTCTCATCGAGCGGCTGAAGGAAATGCAGATCCCGTTTCTGTATGTAACGAATAACTCATCACGAACACCGGAGCAAGTGGCGGCGCATCTGATGGAGATGGGAATCCCCGCCTTGCCGGAGGAAGTATGCACCTCCTCCCTGGCTGCTGCTAAATATATCGCTGAGGAATCGCCGGGTGCCAGAGTGGCGATGCTTGGCGAAGAGGGACTCCGTGAAGCGCTCTTGTCTGCAGGTCTGAACATCGTGGAGCAGTCCCCTGAATATGTCATTCAAGGAATCGACCGCTCGTTCCATTATGATAAGTTAACCCGTGCCGTTCGCTGGATTCAGGAGGGAGCCGTGTCGATATTGACCAATCCGGACTTGCAGCTCCCATCGGATACCGGCTTGATGCCCGGTGCAGGTTCGCTGGGCGCTGCGATCGAAGCCGCTTCCGGTGTGAAACCGACGGTCATCGGAAAGCCGTCATCGATATTAATGAAGTTTGCTTCGGATCGCCTTGGTTTGGCTCCGGAGGACATTTATGTTATCGGAGATAATATACGAACGGATATCGCAGCTGGCGTGCATGCCGGCTGTAAAACGGTGCTCGTTATGACCGGAATCACGACGGATCTCAATATGGAGGCGCATATGGAAGCCACGGGTGTCACTCCGGATTTTATATGCCGTAATTTAAGTGAAGTGAAAGATCTGCTGTGTTCATAATATGCGAGAGTGTACATATAAACTTTTGTGATTGACGAAAGGGAAGATGAATCATGCCGGAACTGCCGGAAATGGAAAATTACCGAAGATTGTTATCACAGAGCATTTTGAATGTCCCGATCACGAATGTCGTCGTGAATCGTGAAAAATCACTGAATGTGACGGTTGACGAGTTTACTTCCGTGTTAAAGGGAAGCAAGGTCATTTTTGTGGAACGTAGAGGCAAGCACCTCATATTCCATTTGCATAACGGAGGCAGACTTCTGCTTCACCTCATGCTGGGCGGCATACTGTATTTAGGGCATAAAGATGAGGAGCGCCCATCAAGGTCGACCCAAGTCGAGATCACCTTTGGTGATCAGGTGCTGTATTTCATCGGTTTGCGTTTGGGTTACTTGCATTTCTTAACAGCCAGAGAGACGGAAAATGCGCTTAAAGAGCTTGGTCCTGAACTTCTGGATCGGCGAATGACCAAAGCGCGCTTCGTGGAACGGATCGGAAAACGGCGGGGCGCTTTAAAAACTACGCTGGTCAATCAGCAGGTTGTCGCCGGGATCGGTAACTGTTATGCGGATGAGATCGCCTTCGATGCCCGTATTCACCCGCTGTCCAAAATCCAGGATTTATCGGAGCAGTCTTTAGAGCAGCTATACGAGAGTACCGTTAAAGTGATGCGCGAGGCGACGGATGGCGGCGGATATATGGAAATGCCGTTTCAGGAAGGGGATACCCTAACGGGGGCTTACAACGACGAGTGCAAGGTGTACGATCGCGAAGGAGAGCCTTGTGTTCGCTGCGGTACCCCGATCGTGAAGTTGGAGCATACCTCGCGCAAAGTGTTCTTTTGTCCGAACTGTCAGCATGAAGTCTAAAGTCCGAATTGGGAGCCATGTCAGCACACGGGGCGGATTTCTCGCAGCAGCCCAGCATGCAGCCGGGATCGGTTCACTAGCCTATCAGTATTTTCCGAAAAATCCGCGCAGTCTTCACTTGAAGATGCCGGACGTCCGCAACGCCGCCGCGTGCTTCAAGTTTTGTCAGGAACAAGGACTCGTTTCGATCGCGCACACCCCATATCCGACGAATATGGCGGTTGGCTTAACCCGGGGCGAAGAGTTTTACCAGTTGACCGTAGATTCCCTTAAGAATGATCTCATGATTGCCGAGGCTTGCGGATCGCTGGGTATCGTGGTTCATTTTGGGCATCTCAAGAGCCAGGATATCCTTGAAGGGTATCAGAATATTATCCGCTGCATGAATGATGTGTTGTCTTCCTGGACGGGAAGGGCTAAGCTGCTGATCGAGAATCAGGCGGGGGATCATGGAACTATGGGGATGACGCTTGAAGAAAGCGTGAAGGTCAGACAGCTTGCTGATTATCCGGAGAAAATAGGCTTTTGCCTGGATACCTGCCACTTGTTTGCCGCCGGGGGTTGGGATATTTCGAATACGGAGGAGCTCCTAGCCAGGGGCAAATCGCTGGCCTATTGGGAATCTACCGTTGCCGTTCATTTGAACGATTCGAAATATGGGGCCGGCTCAAGAAAAGATCGCCACGCCCGCATCGGACAAGGTATGATAGGTACAGAAGCTCTGAAACGCCTGGTTCTGGCGCCGGAACTTGCAGGCAAGGCATTTGTCCTGGAAAGTGAAAAAGGGGCTGACGGCACGCATCGGGAAGACATCGCCAAGGTGCTGTCCTGGTCCTGATTAAGGGAGAGAGTAATATGATTCATCTGTATTTAGACGACTGGCGCCCCAATCCAAAAGGATTTGCGCTGGCACGAAACGGGGAAGAGTGTTTGCTGATGCTCCGTGAATGTGAAGTGGATGTTCTGTCCCTTGATTTTGAATTGGGACATGGCCAAATGAACGGCGGAGACGTGGTTGCAGCCATGATCGCCGAAAATCTGCAGGCCCGAGAAATATTTTTGCATACCTCAAGCCCATCTGGCAGAAGAAAAATGTATGAGCTGCTCTATGAGCATATGCCGGAAAGCGTCCGGGTTCACAATGGACCGATGCCGGAATCCGTTCTGCGGGAAGTCGCCCAGGGTTCAAGATGATAGAGGTAACGCAGCGTGAATTGACGGAGAGGCTTGAATGGCACGAGCGCCTGACGAAACGGGATGCGAATGCGGACCCAGTCATCGTATTTTTACATACGCCATTCTGCGGCACATGTGCCGCTGCGCGTAAAATGATCAACATTGTAGAACATGTGGTGCCGGATGTACAACTGCTCGAAGCCGATGTGAACTTTCTTCCGGACATTGTGGAACGGTATCAAATCCGCAGTGTTCCTGCATTGCTGGCTATTCAGTCGAGTCCCCTCCCCGCACCGGAAGTGCTGTACCGGATGGGTTCCGTGCAGGATATCGTGAGTTTTGTGAGGAGCGTGAAGCCATGATTTCGCTACAGCATTTGTCGCTCGTCAGAGGGAGCCGTCAGATTCTGGATGATGTTAGTATCGAGATGAAGCCGGGACAGAACTGGGCCGTCTTGGGCAGGAACGGATCAGGCAAAACGACGCTGCTGGAAATGATGACAGGATATATGTTTCCTTCCAGCGGGCGTGTTGAGGTCCTTGGCCATGTTTACGGACAATGCGACGTTCGTGAGGTCCGCAAATCGATCGGTTATATTAGCCAGTCGTTATTGGAGAAATTGACGCTGAGCGACCCGGTCTGGGAGGTTGTGGCAACAGGGGCTTACGCCTTTCTGCGCTTTTACCAAGACATACCGGAAGAGGCCAGGAACCAGGCCCATGCCCTGTTGAACGAAATGAATTTCGGCCATCTGGCGGAGCAGCCTCTCGGGATGTTGTCACAGGGTGAACGTAAAAAGGTAATGCTGGCACGCTCCCTCATGGCCGATCCGAAGATTCTGATTATGGATGAACCGTGTGCGGGTCTGGATTTGTATGAACGGGAGAAGATGCTGCAGGAGATTGACAAGCTGAGGCAGCGCGAAATTACGGTTGTGTATGTCACGCATCATATCGAGGAGATTGTCCCTTTATTTACTCATGTGGCGCTCATGAAAGACGGCCGCTTAACAGGTGCGGGAACAAAAGAAGACGTATTAAACCATGAACTTATCAAACAAACTTATGATATCGACGCTCAGCTGGAATGGGACGGCGGACGTCCCTGGATCAAAGTTATTTCTGGAGGTTAATCCGTTTGGATGAATTAAATGTTATGCAAGAGCTTGAGGAACAGAATCAAAGTCACCGGGATTTTCACAGCAAGTGGGTATGTACGGCAAACCATGGTTTTGCTCCTTACGCCCAAGAAGAGCTGCGCCGGATGTTTGGCAGTATAAAGAGCACGATGATGATACCGGGTGAGGTGTTTTTGGCGACAGTCGGCAGCTCCGAAGATGAGGCGAAGCGGCTGATTACGTCTTCCCCGCCTATTTTTCTGCGGCATTTGTTTCCGGTACATCTGGAGGTGACAGCGGAAACCGCTGACGATGCATTGCATGCTGTCGTTGAGCATGTCATGAAGCGGGAGGAGATCGGCGGCAGCCGTGTATCCATCCAGATCCGAAAAACGGAGGACAGCTCGTGGAAGGAAAACCCCGCGGCTCTTCGGGATGAATTACAGCATCGTTTGGCTGCGCTGGAACTTGAATACACGGTACAGGCGCCGGAGTGGATCATTTCACTGTTTGCTGCCGACAGCGTCTGGTATGTGGGCGTGTCACGGCCGGAGGACAACCTGTCGGATTGGAACGGAGGCGCCGTCCGCTTTCAACGGGAAGAGGGACAAATCTCTAGAGCCAAATTCAAGCTCCTTGAGGCGGAGAAGCAGTTCGGAATTCCGTTTGATTCCTTTCGCAAGGCTGTCGATATCGGGGCAGCGCCTGGCGGATGGACCTCGTTTTTATTGGAGCGCGGGCTGCAAGTTACGGCCATTGATCCGGCGAAAATGCATCCATCCCTCGATGGTCACAAAAACCTCCGCGTGATTCACAAGAATGCAGCGGACGTATCGTTTAGAGATTCTGAGTTTGACCTGTTGGTGTGCGATATGAGCTGGAGTCCTAAACTAATGGCCAGAATGGTGACCGGGCTGCTGCACAGTCTTCAGACGGGCGGCACAGCTGTTATTACGGTTAAGCTGCTGACTAAGAAACCGATGGCGCTGGTGAAAGAGATCATGTCGGTGTTTGAAGAGTCCAGAATGCAGATTCAGGGAGCAAAGCAGTTGTTCCACAATCGGGACGAGATTACGTTATATATGATCAAGTATTAAAAAAGTCTTTACAAGTCAATGCATCATGTTCTATAATGATTCCAAAATTAACCAACGACAACAATAGGGAAAGCATCCCGCTATTCATCACGATTCAGTGATGCGGCGGAGTGCTTTCCTTTTTTGTTGTGCTTGTAAGTCAGGGGAGAGGGCGTTGAGATGAACCAGCCTTGCAGATTGGTGCATGGGGAAGTGTTGGGCGAGCGTTACGTGATTGACCGCGTGATCGGAGAAGGAGGCATGAGCTGTGTATATCTGGCCGAGGATCTGAAGCTGCCCGGGAAGAGATGGGCAGTGAAGGAGAGTTTGTCTGAACCCGGTATGCAGCGCACCGTTCAGGACGAGGCACAGCTTCTGATTAAACTCAGTCATCCGCGACTGCCGCGCATTGTCGATTTTTTTCATGCTCAGGCTACCGGCTACACCTATTTAGTTATGGATTATATTCAGGGCATGACATTGGAGAAGTACTTCCGGGGATATCGGGGGAATGTGAATCCGGACTTTATCATGGAACTGACGGAGCAACTGCTGGATGTTCTGGAGTATCTCCATAATCACGAACCTCAGGTTATATTCCGGGATTTAAAGCCATCAAACATTATGCTGACCGATCAGCTGGAGGTTCGACTCATCGATTTTGGAATCGCCAGAAGCTTTAAACAGGAGAGCGGCGAGGATACGGTCAAGCTAGGCACGGTTGGATTTGCAGCGCCGGAGCAGTACGGAGGAAGGCAAAGCGATGCGAGGTCGGACTTGTATGGGCTTGGAGCGCTTCTGCTTTATCTCTCAACCGGCGGTAAATTCAGTGAATGGATAACGGGCGTGGAGCGACATATCCGTGGCGATTTACCAAGAGAGCTTGTGCCCGTTATTCGAAAGCTGCTGCAATATGCTCCGGAGCATCGATATCAATCCGCGGCAGAAGTTCGTTCAGCGCTCAGTCGGCATCAGTCGATCACTGCCAATTTATCAAGCGCTCGGTCCAACACGCTAGCCGGGACGATTGTGGCAGCCGTATTGGGAGCATCATCCGGTGTAGGAACAACACATAGCTGTATCGCATTCGGGCATTACTTGGCTTCAAGGTACGGGAAGGTAGCGATCGTAGAAATGAGCGCAAAATCCACCGCCTTTACCCGGATTCAGGAAATTGCCGAGGGGGGGAAGCTGGGGTCTATCCGAAAGTTCGAAATCAACGGGATTCACTTTTGGCGGCAAACAGCCAGAACGGAAGTGATCTCATTGCTCGGGGGCAGTTACGATGCAGTGGTGTTGGATTTGGGAGCATACCGGGACAGCGAACGGCTTGAGGAGTTTCTTCGGGCCGATCTCCCTATCGTTATCGGATCAGGAGCGGAGTGGCGACAGCATGATGTGGTAACGCTGGCCCGGATGCTGTCAAGACATCCTCAGCCGGCCAGGATCTACGCGCTGCCTCTTGCTGGAGAAGAAACGATTCATGAGATGAGAAGAACGCTAGGAACGAATAGAGTTCATTCATTGCCCATGCAATTGGACCCGTTTGAATTGCCGGACAACAGCCGGGAGGCATTTGCACAGTTATTTCAGGACTACCTGCCGCCGGCAGAAAGGAAGCGAAGATTCAGGTTTCTAAAGAATTAACTGCAAATGAACTGAAGGAGATGAAGCAATGCCGATTATCAGGAGGCGTAGCCGCAAACTGATATTTGCTGGCCTAGCCGGCGCAGCCGTAACAGGTGCCGTATGTGCCGGGGCAATGATGTATTATGTGCACGGCCATAAGGAGCAGCAGAGTATAGAGCGTACTAAATACGAGCAGCGAATCACGGAGCTTGAAGAGACGCAGCTTCAGCAGCTCAACGCAATGAAAATTGCCTGGGTCCCGTTAAAAGATATTCCGCCTGGTCATTTCATCGATGCGAAGGATATTATGGAAGTGCGTTTGCCTGACGACGGTTATTCCAGCAATCTGTTCTCGATCAAGGAAGAGATTGCGGGGAAGGGGGCAAAGATCGAGCTGCTGCAGGGCACACCGATTACCCGCTCGATGCTCTTTGAAGAAGAGCCGACACCGTCCGATCTTCGTCATCGGGAGATGAAGTCCGTATATCTGCCAAGCAATTTACGCCAAGGGGACGTGATCGATGTAAGGGTCCAGTTTCCAAGCGGACAGGATTACATCATTTTATCCAAGAAGAAGATCGACAGGCTTCAACATCCGGCGTTCTGGACAACGTTAAGCGAACAGGAGATTTTATTGCTTTCCAGCGCTTTGGTGGATGCTTATCTGCATAATGCCACGCTCTATGCACTCACCTATGTAGAGCCGGAGCTGCAAGAGAGAGCCATACCTAACTATCCTCCGAACGTTGAAGTGACGAAGCTGATTGGAAGCAACCCGAATATTGTGAAGAAAGCCGAGAAGCATTTCGAGGTTACGCTGCGAAACACGCTGGAAGAGGATTTAAGCAAGCTTCAGCCGAATCAGCAGGCACAGGTATCCGATATGCATCACAACTCCATCTTCGCTAGTGGGGCAAGAAGTCCAGACTCCTGGAGTCCAGCATCCAATTTAAGCTCCCAAACGAAATCTTCATCGGATACAAAACGGAATACTGCTGACATCCGTCCTGACGACGAGGATAATACAGAGACTCCGCACCGTGAAGAGCGGGATTCAGAAGCGGAGCAGATATTGGGGTCATCCGGTCGGCCAGCGGCCGAGGCGGGCAGTGATAAGGAAACACAAGAAGCGGAGTTGATATTCTCAAGTCCTTAGTGAATACAAGGTTAAGCCCGAAGAACAGATGAGTCAGCGAAGGAGTGTAATCAAAGTGAAGACGTGGATATTTACAGGCATCTGTGATAAGAGCGACATGCTCCTCTACACGTGCAAAATATTAGCCAATGGACACAACAGGGTACTGCTCGTGGATGGTGCGATGGATGCGAAGTACAAACATTGCATAGGCGTGATGCACCCGAAGTTGCCGGTTATGGAGTTTGCCGGATTCGACGTGGCAACAGGATTTGAGAACTATACGTCGCTCATGGACTATCTGGAAGAAACAGACGAGAAGAAGTACGACTATATCGTCATGGACGTGGAGAGGTCGGAATTCCTGGACAAGATGCAGTGGGATACAGCGGATGCCCATGTTTGGGTTAGCGGGTTCGAGGTAACCGGACTGCGCAAGAGTACGGTTTTGCTTAATGAATTAAGAGCCGCAAGAACAGATGATCCGCTCCCTCCTTTTCATCGGGTATATGTTCAGGTCATTGAAGATTTGATGGATGAGTCCTACATAGAAGGCTATCTGGAAGACAGCCGGATTCAGTGGCTGGGTCCTCCCGTGAAAATGCCGTGGGATGAATTGTTCTTCGCCTTGAAAATAAAAAATGAACATGCCGGAAGACTGGGCATTAAGCCATTATCCAGACAGTATAAACGATCGCTTACCGAACTTCTCCGCCTATTAACGGAAATGGAGCAGCGGCATATTCGCCGGGCACTTCGGCAAGCAGGAAGGAGGCATGCATGAGTTTGATTGCTCTATGGAGTCCTTTGAAGAGCGGCAGCGGCAGTACGATGGTGGCATCGAGTTTACCTATCGTATTGGCGTTTGAATATCAGGTCAAAGTGCTGCTCGCCCATGGTGGACATGCAGGGGAGCGAGTGGAACAAGCTTTTTCCTTTAAGCAGGAATCATTTGATTATATGACGGCATTTCAAGATACCGGAATGGATGCCTTGGAACGACTTCGTACAAGCGGGAGGTTGAACCCGGAGAATGTACGCAACTATACTTTGCCGCTCCTGTCTGATCGACTAGATCTTTTATGTGGACCGAAGCCAATGTCCGCCGAGGATATACATATCGTGAGCAGTGCGGAGGACAGAAAACAGGCGGAACTTATGACCGGAGTTATGGGGTCCTCCAAGCGAAGTTACGACGTCACGGTGGCCGATGCAGGTAATGGAGGTCCGGGAGCGGTAGATCGCGCGATACTTCAAGCCGCCGACTTCATCGTGGTTGGTTTGAATCAAAATATGCATGTACTGGAGAATAAGCTTGAACAGCAGGGACTGCCCCCCGAACTGAAGGACAAGGCAAGTGTGTATATCGTCGGCAAATATGACCGGGAGAGTCATTGTACACTGCAAAATATCAAGCGCCGCTTTGGCATCAAGACGACGGTGCTCGGTGTTCCATATTGTTCCGGCATGACGGATGCATGGAATATGCGCTCCGTTATGTCCTATATGCAGCGAAGTCGGGGAGGCACTGACCTGAAACGCATGAGCTCACTGTATGATGCCGTTCGTAATTTGGCTGATGCCGCGGCCGAACAACTTGGTCTTCCTTCCGGGGGTTCGAAAGCGGGAGGCCGACATGCTTTTGGGTAATTCCATCAATACGATATGGATCATCGTCATAATATCGTTTGTCCTGCTGTTTGTATATCTGCGTTATTTGGATACCCGAAAACCGGCGGCTGCTATTTCGCGTGGATCGGATCCCTATTCTCTTGAAGCAATGACTGCGTTTGTCAAAGAAAGCCTCCATCAGCTGACGAACAGCCAGTTATCTGATTTAGGGCTGCACGAAGAGGAGTATCGCCGAAGGCTGAACAAGCGAAGTGAATTGAGAAGTGCCCTCAAGGGATGCGTATCCGGAGATGTGCTGGATAAAGCATATGTAAAGGATTTTTTAAAGCAGCTGCTGGTCAGAGATCTGGGTTTGAACGAGTCCAACATTCATGCGGCCATTCCGTTCGAAAACCTGACCGAGTTAACTGCCCAGGATCAATTCGAGATCATCTTATACCTGTATAAGCAGAGGCACGGAGAGAATGCGCTATCGGTACTTCTTGAGACGTATGATCTTGCAGCGCCGCGCGTGATACCCGGTTATGGAGATGGCAGCGTATATGCGGTAACCGCGGAAGATATTGCGTATATCTATGAGTCAGAACAGCGGCCGCTCTTGTTTCCGGAGAAGCTTGATATCGTCGTTCAGCGCATTTATCAGCAGTACAAAGGCTTTTCCGTCGTGGATGAAATCAGGGATCAACGGATCGACGGGATCAGTGGCGGAGTTAGTGGCATACCTGTTAACCGTGACAGCGGACAGGATATTTTTCACACCCAGGATGAGTTTTTGGGGTTTGGCTTTTCGAATACCGAATCGCCAGCAACAGGCTGTGAGAGTGTCTGGATTTTTTATCGAGGGGTGTCGCTGCATCTAGCTTTTTTATCGTTTGGTTCGATGCTGGAACTGAAGAGAGTATGTCAAAACATATACAAATACAATCATCCCGGGCAGCTTTCAGAAGCCAGCGGTTATAAAGTGAATGAGATGAAAGATGGCTCCAGGGTCGTTGTGGTTCGGCCCCCGTTTGCCGAGTCCTGGGCGTTCTTTGTCCGCAAGTTTGATCTGCCCAAGGCTTCGCTTGATCAGTTAATTACGGGAAACGGTTCGGAATTGGTGATCGGTTTGTTGAGGTATTTAATGAAAGGCAGCCGGATTACGGCAATCACCGGTGCGCAGGGTTCCGGAAAAACAACGCTGCTCATGGCGATGGTGGGTCATATTTATGCCTCCTATACCCTTCGGGTGCAAGAGATGGCCTTTGAGCTGCATTTAAGGAAAATCTATAGCCGCAGAAATATTCTCAGCTTCAGGGAAACCGAGCATATTAGTGGGCAGGCCGGTCTGGATCTGCAGAAGAAGACGGACGGTACCGTTAATATTCTTGGTGAGGTTGCCAGTGACGAGGTAGCGTCATGGATGATACAGATGTCTCAAGTGGCAAGTTTGTTTACCGTGTTTACCCATCATGCCAAGACATTCAAAGACCTTGTACAATCTTTGCGCAACTCCTTGCTCAAGAGCGGCGTTTTCAGGCAAGAGCATATTGCGGAGCAGCAGGTGGTCAGCGTGATCAACTTTGACATTCATCTAAGAAGAGACGCTTACGGTAACCGTTACATAGAACGTATTACAGAGTGCATCCCGGTTGAGAAGGGATCCCTGCCACCATTCGAGGGAACTTCAGAAAAGCGCTGGAAGAACAGTATGGAGGAATATTTTCAGTTAAGTACAGAACATATGCGGAGATTGAACGAAGTAAGTTATTTCGTATCTCGTAATGTGATTGAATACCGGGACGGCAGCTATATCGCTGCCGCCAAGTTATCCGAAAGCAGTGTTCGCGAAATGACGGAGCATATGCATCCGGAAGATGCCGAAGAATTCAGAGTGTTTCTGGCTTCGGGTTGGGGGGAACAAAGTGTCCTCTAAAGATGTAATAATTCTGATTTTAATCATATCTTTGGCACTATTTTCCATCACATTTGGTATCGTGTCGTGGATGAACAGAAGACGAGGGTATGGTGAGGTAGCTGTCGTAGAGGTTGATGCGGGCGAGGTAAGGTCATTGCGCGGGATGTACCGGCAATGGTTTCAATTGGCCTATAGGTATGGAATGAAGCTTCCTATAATCAAAGCCTATCTTAAACGGATCAGACAGCGGATCGCGATCATGCATCCCTATGACGAAATATCACTCCGGTTTGAAACCGTGAGATTAGCCTTCGCGATTACCGGTACGATCGGGTTAACCGCCATGCTCCTTATATGGAGTCATCCGGACCTGGGGTTTATTGTCATTGTTATTCTTGCAGCAGCGGTTATTAACAATATGCTTGTTGAGATGTTCATTAACCGACTGGAACGAAAAATACTTGTCCAATCGGTTGAATTGTTCTCCTCCGTCCGCCATCACTATCAGCAGCATGGAATGGTAGAGGAAGCTTTGTATGAGGGAGCGGAGACTTCAGGGCATGAAATTTCTATGCATGCTCATCGGATCTATAATGCCTTGGTATCCAACGATCCTAATGACGAGTTGGAGAGGTATTATGAGGTAGCGCCGAACCGATATCTTAAAGCGTTTGCGGGTATTTCACATCTTGTCATGGAGTTTGGTGATCATGCGAGAAAACAAGGCTCTATCTATCTGCATGGCCTAAGCGGGTTGACCAAGGAGATCCAATTGGAAATATTGCGCAGAGACAAGCTGGATTATTTAATGAAGGGCTTGAATGTGATTGCGTTGGCTCCGGTCTTTTTCACCAAACCGATTGAACGCTGGGCCAGGAGCAGTTTTCCGTCGATGGATGAGTTTTATATGAGCAAGCTCGGGTTTATGACCAAGATATCGATTTATGTCATCATTCTAATCTCTTACATCTTGCTTCAGAAGCTCCAGCAAAATCGGGAAACGGATTACCGCGCAGAGGTTCAGAAGATGACCCTGGAAGAAAGAATGTACCGGATTGCTGTTATGCGTTGGCTTGTGAAGGTAATGGCTCCGACACCCGGTACGGTGAAATATGACAGGCAGGTACGCTTACTAAAGGAAAGCAACGCGAGAATCAAGTTCGAATGGCTCTATATCAGAAGGGTGACGTTCTTCTGCCTGGCTTTCTTCCTGTCGCTATCGCTGGCTACAGGTCTGCATGTGCAGGCTAAACATCATCTGCTGTATGTCCCCGTTTCTTTGAATCATTCCCTGTTCGGCCAGATGAATGAGATCGAGCGTCGGCAGGCAGAGGAAACGGTTGAGCGCGATCGGCTGCTAATGGAACAATTGCATATGTCGCCGGAAGTGACCGATGATCAGGTCAAGCAGATGATTAGTGAGACAGATCCTACTTCATTGACCAAGGAACAAGTTGAGATCATAACCGATCGAATTATGACTAAACTGCAGCGCTATGACAGCGAGTATTTGAAATGGTGGGAGCTGCTGCTATCCTTTCTGGCAGGTGTGGCTGCATATGCGGCGCCATTATGGCTGCTGCATTTTCACCGGAAAGTACGCAATATGGAAATGAGGCATGAAATTTATCAATTTCAAACGGTCATATCCATACTGCGCGGAATGGAGCGCATCTCGGTTGAGGCCATATTGGAGTGGCTTAATCGGTTTGCTGTTATTTTTAAGATTCCCATTCAAAAAAGCTTGCTTCATTACGAACATGGCGCACAGCTGGCATTGCTGGAGCTGAAGGAAGACGTCTGGTTTCCTGAATTTCAGCGGCTGGTGGACAAGCTGCTGCTTGCGGTAGATAAAGTACCGATCAAGGATGTTTTTGATGACCTCGATGGAGAAATGATATACAGTTTCGAGCGACGCAAGCAGGAGTACGAAGCGATGATCGATACGAAGGCCGCATGGGGGCGAATGATCGGTTTTACTCCGATGTATGCGTTGATCTTTATGTATCTTGTTATCCCGCTTATCGGCATGAGTTTCTCCCAGATGGAAACGTATTATGAGCAAATTCAACGATTATAACGATACGTGGATTGGCTCAACCGGAATCATGATCGACAGGATCAAAAAATAATTGAAAGAATGAGGGAGATTTCAATGAATAATGCATCATCCGCTTTAAAGGTTGCAGCAGGCATATTTCTGACCATAGCACTGATTACCATTGTTGTTATTTTGTTTATTTCGGCGCAGGAGGCAACCAAAACCGCTCAAAACAATTTTTCAGATATTCAGACAGAGCTGTCCCAGGCAGCATTTACCGTGTATGACGGAACAACCATCAGCGGTTCTCAGGTGACAAACGCACTGCGCAAATACAAGGATAAGGATCAATTTGGCGTCTTTATAGCAACAGGGAAAAATAAAGCAGGGCAATGGTACGGCAATGTGTTGGAGAAGGACGGTTCGATTCTCAATCCGGATTCAAGACAAGGGAATATCGAACTCGTCATGGATGAGAAAAGCCCAGAGTACGTCAATCCAAGCGGGAAATTTAAGGCGACTATTGTTAAGGATAATTCTAACGTAATCAGAGGCATTAAATTCGATCAATAGTTATGAATGGAAAGGTGACTTGCCTTGCGTGGACAAACGATAAGTGCACTTGAATTGGCAGCAGCGGTGGCATTATTTCTTGGCGCAGCCCTGTATGCCTTCCATATTCAGACGATGGTGGATGGCGGTATATCAGCCGTAGGCAGAATGACTCAGGAGCAGCATGCGGGTGTGATCACCGTAGAGATGACGAACGAGAACAGAAAGCTCATTTATAAGGGAAGCGAAGTCTTATTCACGCTGCGAGAGGTTCAAGCTGGCGGCTTCAATATGTATGTGGATGGCGTGCTGTTCCAATCAGGCAGTAATCCGGAGGAACTGGATCTTTCGATCATCGATCTGGAAGCCCATTATGATGCGGAGTACGTTCGGAGGATCGATGGAGAAGTGGAGAGCATCCAGTTTGTAAAAGTGAGGTAACAACAATGTCAAACTCGGTTTCGAAATGGTTTGCTGCCTTTCTGGCCCTTCTTCTGCTGTACTTGGTTCCCGCAGGCGAGATGGCCAGAAGACAGGATGATCTGTCACGACTCGTTGTTTATCAATCCGTTACCAAATTCGTGGACAGTGTTCGTACGAAGGGGTATATTACTCCGATCATGTACAATGACTTCCTGCAAGAGCTGGCAGCCACCGGGAACATTTACAATGTGGAAATGGAACATCATCATAAGAAATACCACCCGGAATATGCCGATCCTTCAGATCCTGGAACATTCTTGAACCGCTATTCCGTCGTATATGATGCTTATTATCAGGAAGATGTTATGGGTTATCTATTCCCGGAGTCGAATGTCGATAAACAGGATGACAGACGCCGATACCGTCTAACGGCTGGAGATCACTTTCAGGTAAGTGTCAGTACTCTGAATCGAACACCCGGATTGTTCATGTTCGATGTGTTGACCGGATCAGATACTGGTGGCCAAGCAGCAATCGCATTTCCATACGGAGGCTTGGTACTGAATGAAGATTACTGATCTTGCCATCGTATTTACCGCCGTGTTTTTCCCCATGTTTATTATTCTGGGTATGCGCGCCGAGAGTCTGGAGGATGTCCGGTACGTAGAGATGAAATACTCGGCTGCTCTGCGCACTGCCGTCCAAGATGGCGGGATGATGCTGAACGATAATGAGACCCAGGACAAAGAGTCGGCTTATGATTCTTTAAAATTTATGCGTGCGGATAAAGAACGAGCGCTGGAGTCCTTTTCCCGTACGCTGTACATCAATATGGGGATCGCGGATGATCCGGCTGCGCAGTCTGCTCTGTGGTGGTATATTCCTGCTATCGTTGTTCTGGATTATGACGGGTTTTATATGTATGCTTCACAAACCTTCACCAACGCGGATGGGGAGGAGCTCATGGAGCATAGATGGACGCCCAAAATCCCTTATGCCTGGAATGATGGCAGGGGCAACAGCATCCAGTTTACATTGGATTCCTTCGTTCAGGCATATGAATCAGGTGGAGGCTCCTCCATCTGGCACTCCGGCTATCGAGAGGATCTGAGTGGCAGGACGGGTATAGCTTTGCTGGAAGATAAGGATAGGTTTGAACAAGTCAGGCGGATCACGATTGTGAATAGCGTTCAAGATCAGCTTGCTTATTACATACAGCGGCACAACCAAGTGGCGCTCCGAAACGGAGTATCCTATACGTTCGCGCTTCCGTTGATATCCCAGGAAGAGTGGGTGAATACGATGGATGACATCGGTATGATGGCGTTTATTCAAGGCATTCCCATGGGCGATCAGTATTATAATAACTATGCCCTTGGAGGCGGCAGACTTGTTAAAGCTCCGGTTTATTTCGGAGGGGTGGATAGCAGGGGACTCAAATATTATTACCGTGACGTCTGTCAATTCAACTATCGCGTCGAAGAAGTGTTCCCGAGTGCCAAGGATGCAGCGGCAGCAGGATATCAGGAGAAAAGCTGCTCTAATCCCGGTGTCCTCTAATCCCTGAAAGTTATGGTTTCTGCCGGACTCCATGATGTGATACAATAAACTCTTGACTGTGTATATTTTGCTAAATTAACATGAAATAAGTTCATTTTATACAGACAGGAGTTACTATAGCCATGAGTTTATTGACTGTAGAGAACGTATCGCATAATTTCGGGGAACGTACTCTATTTAAGAATGTATCCTTTCGTTTGCTGGCAGGCGAACATGTAGGTTTGGTTGGAGCAAACGGCGTAGGCAAATCAACACTAATGAACATTTTGACCGGGCAGCTGTTAAAAGACAGCGGCAAGGTGGAGTGGACACCGAAGATTCGGTACGGATACCTGGACCAGCACACCAAGCTGACACCTGGCAAAACGGTTCGCGATGTGTTAAAGGATGCCTTCCTGCCTCTACTGGAGCTGGAAAAAGAAATGATGGAGATCACCAACAAGATGAGTGATGCTTCTCCTGAAGAGTTGGAGCTGCTGCTCGAACAAATGGGTGAAATTCAGGAGCAGCTGGATATCGGGGACTTCTACATGCTGGACGTAAAGGTCGAGGAGATGGCGAATGGTCTTGGGTTATCCGTCATTGGCTTGGATCGCGATGTCGCAACATTAAGCGGGGGACAGCGTACCAAAGTACTGCTCGCGAAGCTTCTTCTGGAGAAGCCGAATGTGCTATTGTTGGACGAGCCTACCAACTATCTCGATGTTGAGCATATTGATTGGCTCACTCAATATTTAAAGCAGTACCCATATGCTTTCATTCTGATATCCCATGATACGGAATTTATGAACCAGGTGGTGGATGTGATCTATCATTTGGAATTTGCGAAATTAACTCGCTATACAGCGAACTACGAGAAGTTCCTGGAAATGGCTGATATCAATAAGAACCAGCATATTGATGCTTACGAGAAGCAGCAGGAGTTCATCAAGAAACAGGAAGACTTCATTCAGCGGAACAAGGCTCGTTATTCCACCTCTGGCCGGGCGAAGAGCCGGGAGAAACAGCTGGATCGCATGGAGCGGATTGACCGTCCGGAGGAAGCGGCTAAACCTGTGTTTAACTTCAAGGAAGCCCGTGCCAGCGGTAAAACGGTATTCGAGGGAATTGACTTTGAGATCGGATACGATCGGCCATTGCTCCCCAAAATGAATATCCTGATCGAGCGAGGAGAGAAAATTGCTATTGTAGGCTGTAATGGCGTAGGTAAATCTACGCTGCTAAAGACTATACTTGGCAAAATCCCAGCGCTCTCGGGGAAGACCTATCAAGGGGATTTCCTGGTGCCTGCGTATTTTGAGCAGGAAGTACGTCCAGGAAATATTACGCCCATTGATGATGTGTGGAACGAATTTTCCCATTTGAACCAGCACGAGGTCCGGGCAGCGCTTGCTCGCTGCGGGCTCAAAAACGAGCATATTACTCGTCCAATGAAGGCACTTAGCGGAGGAGAGCAAGCCAAGGTCCGTCTGTGTAAACTTCTGATGCGCGAAAGCAACTGGATTCTGTTTGACGAACCGACGAATCACCTTGACGTTGTGGCTAAGGAGGAACTAAGACGTGCTTTGAAAGAATATAAAGGCACGATTCTGCTGGTTTCCCACGAACCTGAGTTTTATGAGGATTGGGTGACCAAGATCTGGAACGTTGAAGATTGGTCCAACCAGAATTCCTGATTCATATCAAAATCTCCATCCTGCCCTCAGCAGGATATATGAAACCTTGATTAGAATGACTATACTAGTATTTTCATAAGGAGGATGGGCAGCTGCCTGTCCTCCTTTGGTTTATCCGGCAAGATGGTCGTACGATTTATGGTTTATTTGTGATATGCTAGAAACAACCTGAAATGAACGGAGGAGATGTTGATGGAAGACATGGACTTATCCATCGGGGCATTATTCTACGAAGGGGATTCGCATCCATAGCCCCATGAACCCGTGTAATTCCCTTCTGAAGGGGAGTCGTTTCTTAATGAATTCGGATAATAACTCAAGTCAGGGAGAAGAAGTCTTGCTCTCTCCTGAGAAGTTGGTTGTACGGCAGGGCCAGATTGTGTACCGCCCATCAGGACCTTGGACTCCGGCTATACACTCTTTGTTGAGGCATTTGAAGCATACGGGGTTTACGTTGATTCCGGAAATTATAGGTTCAGGATGTAATGAGAAAGGCCAAGAGATGTTAAGTTTTATCGAAGGCGAATTTGTTCATCCGGGGCCCTGGAGCGACGAAGGCATCGTCGAAGTAGGACAATTATTGCGTCAGCTTCATGACGCCGCCGCTACATTTAAACCGCAGCCCGGGAGTGTCTGGAAGCCGTGGTTCCTGCGTGAGCTGGGTGACAGCGGACTTGTATACAGTCATGGTGATATAGCACCTTGGAATATGGTTACCCGTGATGGGATGCCAATTGGGTTGATTGACTGGGAATACGCCGGACCTGTACATCCTATTGCCGAATTAGCCCGTGTGTGCTGGCTCTTTCCGCAGCTGCACGATGATGATGTTGCGGAAAGAGTCGGTTTGCCGGATGTTAATGCCCGTGCAAGGCAGCTGCGTTTATTGGTTGACGCCTATGGCGTCGATCCGTCCCTTCGGACAGCCCTGTTTGATATGATCGTTGAGGTGGTCGTTCGGGAAACGGCAGAGGAAGCGATCGAGCAGCAGATCACGCCGGAAACGGAAGGCCCTCTATGGGGATTGGCCTGGAGGGCGCGGAGTGCGGCCTGGATTTTGCGTCATCGCGGTGTCCTGGAGAAGGCGCTGAAAACAGGGTTGTTTTAGGCTGAAATGATATACAGCCCATCCTCTTCGGGGGATGGGTATTTCTAATCATAGGTTGTCATCCAAAAACTTCGTGAAGTCTTCTCTTATTTAGAAGATTTGCAGATATTGATCGGAGGATAATTCATGTCTCGTTTAAACGATAACAGAGAGGAAGCAAATCATACGCAGCCTCTCTTCATGGCAGCCTCGGAGTCCACGGACCGTGGTGTAGCAGTACCTATGGAACGAGAGGATCGATATTCTAGGCAAGAGCGGTTTACCCCATTTGGAAAAGAAGGTCAGCTTCGTCTCCGGGAGAGCCATGTGCTCGTCCTTGGTGCCGGGGCGCTGGGAAGCGCCGTTGCGGAAACTTTGGTTCGCGCAGGTGTCGGGCATGTAACCATCGTGGATCGGGATTACGTGGAATGGAGCAATCTGCAGCGTCAGCAGCTGTTTACCGAACAGGACGCGATCGATCGATTGCCGAAGGCCGTAGCAGCGGCTAAGCGCTTATCTGCAATTAATTCAGAGGGTATCGTGGACGGTATCGTTATGGATGTACGCGCTCAGGAACTGGCAGTACTCAGTCAAGGCGTTGATCTGATGATGGACGCTACCGATAATTTCGGAACCCGGCTGATCCTGAACGACATTGGATATAAGCATGGAATTCCTTGGATATACGGAGGCTGCGTCGGAAGCTCAGGCATGAGTTACACATTTTTGCCGGGAGAGACGCCATGCTTGAACTGTCTGCTTGGGACGATTCCCTTGGGCGGTGACACCTGCGACATTAACGGAATTCTTCCGCAAGCGGTACAGATGGTCGCTGCCCATCAAACGATGGAGGCGATGAAGCTATTATCAGGGCATCGACATGTTCTTAGAAAAAAGATGCTGTCCTTCGATTTGTGGCGTAACGAACGGGTGGAGTTTGGCGTAGACCGAGCGAAAAAATCGGACTGCCCCACATGTGGGGAGCATCCGAAATATCCTTACTTGACGGCTGAACACGCGGATAAAAGCGAAGTGTTGTGCGGGAGGGATACGGTACAGATCAGGCCAGCCAGACCCCTTGAGCTTCAATTGGACGAAATGGCCGAGCGATTGAACAGGCTACACCCAGGAAAAGCAACCGTAACACCGTATATGATCATCTACCAGGTGAATCCACATCGTTTGGTTATATTCCGGGACGGCAGAACCCTGGTGCATGGCACATCGGATATCGCCAAGGCCAGGTCGCTGTATAATCAATACGTTGGGGGTTAATCTGGAACAAACCTAAAAGCTACTTATTTAATCCGCCATACATCAAAAGGAGGGGTCCTATGCGACTCCTCCTTTTTAATGTTTTAGCCGGGTTATTGCACAATCAATTGAAAACCGTTCTGAATGAAAAACAAATCAGGATGGGCGATATTTTGCGTTGTCAGATTGTTAAATGTTGCCGACCCGTTGCCTGTATATGTGTAAATTGCCGCACCTGGATGAGGATTAGAGAATCTGGAGGATGTGACCCCGTCAAGCCCCGTACCGTCAATATGGATGTTGTTAAATACGATGTTCTGAAAGCCGCCGCCATAACCAAGCTGAACGGCGCTGCGCTGGGTGTTCAGGATATCGATGTTGGTAAACGTGACATTGCGGATCGCATCATTTGATGCTTCCAGATCGATGGCGCCGCGCTCTCCATCGTACAGGTCTTTACTGGTTCCACTCCCAATGATCGTTGTATCGGAGAACAGAATGCCGGTATTATTCTGGAAATGGTAACCCGGGAACACGGTATTCATTCGAATACCGGAACCGCCTACGGTGTCAACAATCAGGTTGTGAGTGGCCTTATGACCGCTTCCCCCAAAGAATGCAATTGCTGCCGCACGCCAATTATTTTCGATGGTGTTATAGGAGAAGTTGTTGTTAACGCCCGCAGGTGCGCCATTCACGTTACTCGTCCATACGGCGAGACCATCGTCTCCGTTGTTTCGAATGCTGCTGTTACGTACGGTTGAATGGCTGGTTCCTTGAGCAAAATTAACACCGTCCGCAAGATTATTGCGGATCCGGCTGTTTTCAATGATCAGCCCCTCCGCGATAATAGCTGGGGTGTGCGCATAATCGCCTACCCAAAATCCGCACTCAAAATGTTCAACCCACACATTGTGGATTTTGGAGTTGGTGCCGAAGTTATCCATAAATCCCTTGTAGACTGCGTTTTGATTATAACGCGACCGCAGATTTGAGTTGAGGTAGATATGGCTGAAATCAAGCTGACCCGCGATCCGAAGCGATATCCCTCCAGAAGCTGCATTCGGGTTGGTAAATTGAATATTTGTATGCCAGATGCCTGCCCCTATGATCTTGATGTCATCAATCATATTTCCAACCGAGCCGATCTTCCACATGTTGCCCAGATGGAATGTCCCTTCAGGAATGTATAAGGTTTTGCCGTTTGAAACGGCAGCCTGCACAGCAGCTTCAAACGCCGATAGGTCATCTTGGCCGTCGTTCGGCGTTGCACCGAAATCCGTTACGGAAACCGAGTTGGCCGGGCGGGCGATTGCTGCGGGGACCGGCTCGATTTCGATAAAATCAACGCCATATTCCAGGTTATCCGCATTGGACTTTTGAATACGGATTTTGTCACCCGGCTGGAGCGGCGTATCCATCTTCCAGTGTACTTCATCGAACCGGAAGAGAGGGCGTCCTCCATCAGGTGCGTCTGCAGGATGATCGCTGGAGAAATACTGCCAGCTGTAGTAAGAAGTTAATGGAACGGTTTTCTTCTTCGCACCATTTACATAAACGTCGAGCGAGCCGGTTAATCCCATGCCGTTCGATGAGTCCGGCATCGTGTAGCGCATAGTGACGCCGGCTCCGCCCTCGCCAGGTCGAACCGTCCACTCCAGATTGGACCCGTTGGAAGGAAGCGCGACATAACGCTGCCCGGATGCTTCCGATGCTGTAAGCGCTTGATCGAAGGTCGGCGCGGTCTTCAGCTGAGCCCCGCCGCCGCGTAATGCATCATCCGTATCGTATCGGGTATATGGCATACTGGCACCCCGAGCAGAATATACCGTGAGATTGGCCTGGCTGACGTTGTTCTCTCGTTTGAGGGGGACTTCGTTTGTGTCGGGTGCCACGGTTGTTGTTAATGTAAAGCTGCCATTTGCCGCTGTCCATGTACCCGGAATATGGATAGGAACAGAGGAACCTGCGGCAAGCGCGCCATCATAACTTCCGCTGAAGGTTTGAATTGTTGAACCGGCCGGATTCTTCAGAGCGACGGATATCGCGTGGGATCCGCTTGCCGTGGCTTTGTTGCCCTGGTTCTTAAGATTAACGGTAAAGGCTACTGCATTCCCTGCGACTGGAGTGGCGGGTGTCCATTGTACAGTTCCTACCAAATCGGAACTTTCAACGGCACCGATGACGAGCGGAGAAGCATGCGAATAGTTGTTATTTTCATCATTCTGTTCCATGATTTCATTATTCTCATCAACCTTGGCACTGACGGAATAGGATCCGGCGGCCTTGGTTCCGGCTTGTAGAGTTACCGTGGCGGAAGCGCCTGCCGCAAGCGGAGCTATCGGGGAGGAGCCTGCTTTATCCGCATTTAAGTAATAATTGAGCGTCGTAGCCCCGGCTTCCACGTCCCCAATGTTTTTAACTATAGCACGGAGTGTGATGTCATCGTTTTCAATCGGCGAAGATGGGGTCCATGACATATCCGTAATGGTCAGGTCCGGATTCTGGGCGGCTGTTCCGTAAACTTCGAATTCCGCAATCTGCCCGGCTGGCGCGCCGGTATTGGACGTTATGTTTAATTGAAGACGTTTCACAGTTGCCGTTACGGGAATCGTCACAAAGTTGCCGGACGCGGGGTTGAACGTATAGGACTGCGCCGATGCCAAATTGCTAAAATTTGTTGTGCTCTGGTCATGTCCGAGCACTTGTATGGTTTGGGTGCGCGTACTCCACGCCGGAGACGGATTCAGCTTCAGTACGATGGAGGTGATATTGTGATTCGTTCCCAAGTCGAGCGTCAGGGTGCTTGGATTGCTTCCGCCTTCCCAGTAGGTTTGGATGTCGTTGTCGTTAGCATGGGTTGCAATGTACGTAAAGGTGTTTGAGGAGGCGGTAATCGGTTTGCCGCTGGCGATATTGTTTCCCGTTGGAGGCGTTGGCGGGGAGACCGATGGTCCATAAATCTCGAACTCAGACAGCTGCGCAGCCGGCCACGTCGTGTTGCTGGTTACGGTCAGGCGAACATATCTCGTGCTCGCTTCGTCTAAACGGATGGTCACCGAGTTTTCTGCTGTAGAGGGGTTAAATTCATAGTCAGCCGAGTCCACCAAATTGGAGAATGTCGAACCGTTCGAGCTGCCTTGTACGGTTAGCGTTTGTGTCCGAGACTCCCAGGTGACAGGAAGTTTAAGGACGATCCGGTTGATGCTGGTGTCAGCGCCGAGATCGATTTGAATCCACTGCGGAAACGCATGATTCGTGCTTTCCCAGTACGAACCCTGATTGCCATCAATAACGTTAGCCGGCCCGTAGGTTTGGGATTGACCACTTGCTGTAACGGCTTTGCCAAGCGAGAGGTTGGTTTCGCCTGCTGCCGAAACCGGGGCTGGCGGCACTGCGGCCGAGCATACGATAGATATCAGTATAGCCATGACAAGAGGCCATACCACGAGTTTGTTGCGCATGTTATTTTCCTCCTCCAGAGTGTTCACTCGATATTTTTCGATGAAATGACTAATCGGTGAAGATATCCCCCTTTCTTAATCCTTTATCCCATTATAAAAATAGCGCTGCTGCGGAGATAAGATGTATTTCTACGGAAAACGTATGTGATCCGAGCATCTTTTGGAGTGAAAGCAGGATGAAACAGCCATACTTACATTAATAAGCGTTGAAAGCGGGGGGGAACCCGTGGAGAAAGTAATACTGATCGCGACAGATCATCAAGATCGGTTCCAGAGCGTTATGGAGATTTTGGAACAAGCGGGTTATAAGGTTAAACATGCCATGAATTATTCGGAAGTGGTCGCCGTTTTGCAGCACTCAGGCGCAGACCTGCTGCTTATCGACAGCAGATTGCCGGGTATGAGCGATTTTAATCTCGTGGAGCGATTGACGGGCAAGAGGGAACAGATCCCGATCATCGTCATCGGAAATGACGGATCTGATGAAGCCATTCAGGCATTGGAGGCAGGTGCCCATGACTACATCCCTAATGACAGAGATACAAGGGAGCTGCTGGCTCGCATTTCCAATTTATTAAAACTATATCAGATTGGTCGCATGGAGTTGGAGGAAGTCATCCGAATCGGAGATCTGGTGATCGATCCTCTGGGCCGGAATGTATCCCGAGCAGAGGAAGCGATCGAGTTGACTCATCGCGAATATGATCTGCTGTTGTTTTTGGCTAGAAGGCAGGGGCAGGTATGCACACGTGAGGATATATTAAAACAGGTGTGGGATTACGATTTTCATACAGGCACCAATGTGGTAGATGTTTATATTCTTCATCTGAGAGAGAAAATCGATCGAGGACGCAAACAAAAGCTGCTGCGAACGATTCGGGGAACCGGATATAAACTGCTATCGCAGGAAGAATTCAATGCTGCAAGCAAAAAAGACCGCCTTCCATGATTGGAAGACGGTCTTTGATATAATTCCATAGTAACAACGGTGTAGTAATTAAACTACAGTACGCGACGAGCTTTCAGGTAAGTTTTGCTCCAGTTGCCAGACAGGCTGGAGATGGTTACGCCGGGCTTGCCGTAAGTGTGCAAAATTTTGTTATTACCCATATAAACGGCAACGTGAGTCACGTTTCGGCCATTTGCACGGCTTCCGCTCGAGAAGAATACCAAATCGCCGGCTCTCAGGTTCGATTTCGATACTGCTTTACCCACTTTGGATTGGGCAGCAGATGTACGAGGCAGATTCACGCCGTATTTTTTGAAGATATGCTTCATAAAGGAAGAGCAATCAAATACTCTTGTAGTGGATGTAGACGCTCCGAATTTATAAGGTGTTCCCATATATTGTTTACCGAAGTTAACGACTCGAGTTCCCGTGCTTACCGATGCTGCTTCTACAGGAGCCGGTGGTGCAACAGTAAGAACTGCTCCTACACCCAAAGTTGCGCTCAAGCTGATTACTACGGCCTTCTTAATCCAATGCTGTCGATTCATGTTGTTATTACCTCCAAGCAGTTTTGTTTTTTGCGATGAACCGAGTATATCAGATTTGAAACCGACTATATTTTGGTTAATCGGCGTAAACCCTTGGGCCACATGAAATGAAAGCGGATTATTAAAATATCATTAAAAGTTACAAAATATTAAGAAATAGGTGCGGGTGATGAGTCGATAATGAGAAAAAACCCTTGATACACAAGGGTTTTTAACAATGAATTTGATTGTTAATATTACCGTGTTAAAGATGACAAAATAGTAACGATTAGCGGTCCTTACTCTGAATAATAAGGAGCAGACCGCCTTCGATCCGGACCGTCCCTTTGTCCTCAGCCAGCTTATTGCTGACTCCTAGTGACTGTCCCAAGCGCAATGTGGCATCGTGGAGCGGATACTCGAATCCTTCGAGATTAATCCCGGTAACTTCCGTTGTGAGCGGCAGCAGGGAGACATATGTAAACCCTTTGTTCTCGACAATGCAGCTGGAGCCTGTCAGGGTTATAAAGTTGTTCTCATCTAATATAGAACACGGAATATGATGCTGGAGTCCGCGAATCAGCATGTGGATGTTAGCCAGCGTGTGATCCAGGCGTGTCCCCGTTGCTCCCAGAATCATGATGGATTCGGGGGAATGCTCCAGTGCCAGCTCGAAGGCAAGCTCGGTGTCGGTTAAATTTTTATCGATCGGATCACAGTCAATTACCTTGCCGCTATTGGAGTGGATTTGATCCATCTGTTCTGGCGGAATGGAGTCGAAATCTCCAACCGACAGGTTAGGTTTGATCCCATGTTCAATCAGGTAGAGGGCTCCGCGATCGGCCCCTATAATGAAGTCCCCGTTTTGAACCTCATCCAGGAATCGTGGTGACAACTCCCCACCTGTAAAGATCAGGACGCGAGTGTGTTTCATTATAATTCCTCCTTTTTCGAGAGAATTGTCATTGTATTCTAGTATAGAGCAGTTTTCATGCTTGCACAATTTTAATAGGCGCGGCTACAATGTAGTATGTAAATTGACGGGGAGCGGGGGAACTGAATTTTGGACATGCATGTGTTTGACGTATTCAGTATCATTGGCACCATTGCGTTTGCCATGTCCGGAGCTTTTGTAGCTATGGAAGAGGAATACGATATTCTGGGGGTTGTGGTATTAGGTTTAGTCACGGCCTTCGGCGGGGGTATTATAAGAAACGTACTGATCGGCGTGCCGGTTACCACCTTGTGGGGACAGGGCGATTTAATCATGCTTGCGATGATTTCGGTATTTGTAGCGTTTGTGCTGCCGCTCGGGTTAATTCAGCACTGGAAGAAAACGGAGGCGCTCTTCGATGCGATCGGACTATCAGCCTTTGCGATTCAAGGGGCTCTATACGCTACGCAAATGAATCACCCCATGAGCGCGGTGATTGTGGCTGCCGTCCTTACCGGAAGCGGCGGGGGAATGGTCCGCGATTTATTGGCAGGGCGGAAGCCGCTGGTGCTCCGTGATGAGATCTATGCGGTGTGGGCCATGATAGCAGGGGTCGCCATCGGCCTTGGCGTGGCCACCAAGACTTGGGAGCTGCTTACCCTGTTTGTTGTGGTGATTGTATTCCGGATGCTGTCCGTGCTTTATAAATGGAGACTGCCCAGAAGGTCACTGCAAGAGGGCCATCCTGCTGCAGCCAGTGGGAAAAAAGTCAGTTCAGGTTAATGGATGGTAGGTAACGTCATTCATGAACGTAGAATTTTTAGTGAAGTGGCGATGAATTATAGCGTGAAGGAGAGAGGGTTATGGTATCCGTTTTATTTGTATGTTTGGGCAATATCTGCCGCTCGCCGATGGCGGAAGCGGTGCTGCGACATAAAATTGAACAGCGTGGACTGCAGGAAAAGATCAGTGTGGATTCTGCCGGAACAGGGGATTGGCATATCGGAAGCGTTCCTCATGAAGGAACCCGAAAGCTGCTGGACAGCTGGCAAATCAGCTACGAAGGAATGGTCGCTCGCAAAGTGGTAAGCCAGGACCTGACCAAGTTCGATTACGTCATCGGCATGGATGATTCGAATGTGGCGAATTTGCGCAAGCTAGCGGGAGGCAACCAGGCCGCGATTCTGAAGTTTATGGATTTGCTCCCTGATGAAAAGCTGCGTGAGGTGCCTGATCCGTATTTCACTGGAAATTTTGATGAAGTGTTCCGGCTTATTGATGCAGGGTGTGACATCTTACTGGACAAAATCATGAAAGAAAAGCTATAATCGATTCGAACAAGCGGTGAGTCTACCGCTTTTTTGACGAGAATAATTGAAAGCGATACCAAGAAGAACGGGCTGCTGAACATAAAAGATGAACAATGCACATTCCAGAAAAAATGCGCGGTTGTTCATCTTTTTTTGAAGTGAAGCAACAGGAGCGCATAGCTTGCGCTTAATGTAGCTTCAAAGGTATTCTTTTTTGCCAACTGCCATAAAGCGTAACGCGTAAAAAGTCCCCAGTGGGACAGGCAATGAACTTTGCTGTAACAGGTCATTTAAATAAGCCAACGGATTTTGCCAATCAATCGATTAATCCAGGAAGTACATAAGAGCAGCAGGGAGCTCTTTTTGCCAGAATCCCCAAAGGTGACGGCCGTCTTTTTCAAGATAAGATATGGTGGCACCCCGTTCTTCCAGCAACGCCTTTGTTGAACGATTCAATTCAACGAAGTTATAGACACCTGTATCGGTTGTATAGTTGTCTTCTTGCAAGCCTACAATCATATAGATGTCGAGCCAGGACAAATCCTTTTCTTCTCTGATCATAGCCTGGGACTTCTCATAGAAGGCGCCGGACAAGCTGATGATTCGGGTGAAGAGATGCGGGTAACGCAAGGCCAGATGCACGGATACGCTTCCGCCAAGGGAGTCGCCGGCGAGTACTCTTTCGGCAGGCTCTTTGCGCACAGGATATTTTTGTTCGACGAAGGGAATAATCTCTTCGGCGAAGCAGGATAGATAAGCATCGAACCGGTTGCCGAATGGCGCATACTCCTCGGTGCGAACTTTGGTGTTCACTTCCACGCCTACAATGATGAACGGCTCCACGCCTTCTTCGAGAATGAGCTGGTTGGCCCAAGTCGCGATGCGACCAAAATTGAAGAATTCCTCTCCATCCTGACAGTAAACAACGGGATAGCTGAGAATTTCATTGTATCCGGGAGGAAGATAGATGCGCAGCGTTCGATTCTCCTGCAGAAACTGGCTTTCAATCACTTCTTTTACGATGGTTCGCTTCAATAAACGTTCATTCGTCATCATTCGTCACCTTTTTCGGGTTAGTTTTTGAAATGCGGTAAACAATAAGTTAAAATTACCCTGACATGTTGAAGTTGGCTGCTGTTTTATGATGTTTGTCATACTGTTATAGTATTATTCACAAACTGTTATACATACAAACGTTAAGAAATGTGAAATTTTATCCCGTATTTCTTTGACGAATGAAGTAAAACAGGTGTATAATAATTCTATAACAGCGGAACTTGATATTCAAATATTTATTGAGGTGAAAAAAATGACCAAGGTTCCTTATGAAGTATATACCGAGGAAGTCGATACTCTATCTGTACTTTCCCCGGATGGCAAAATCGTAAACAAAGATCTTCTGCCTGAATTGTCAGACGATCAATTGAAAGAAATTATGTACCGTATGGTATTTACCCGTACTTGGGACGACCGTGCCGTAAATCTCGGCCGTCAAGGGCGTCTCGGTTTCTATGCTCCTGTATCCGGTCAAGAAGCAACGATGGTAGGTAGCGAATTCGCGCTTGAGAAAGACGACTTTGTCTGCCCGGGCTACCGTGATATGCCGCAAATCGTATGGCACGGACTTCCGCTTTATCAAGCATTCCTCTATTCCCGCGGACATCAGCATGGCGGGCAAATTCCGGAGGGTGTTAACGTATTGATGCCTCAGATCATCATTGGCGCGCAAATCTTGCATGCTATGGGTATCGCTATGGGTTACAAATTGAAGAAGCAAAAACAAGTGGTTATTACGTATACCGGTGACGGCGGCTCTTCCGAAGGCGACTTCTACGAAGGCTTGAACTATGCAGGCGTGTACAAACTGCCAGTTATCTTCTTCGTGCAAAACAACGGCTATGCCATCACGACTCCATTCTCCAAGCAGACTGCAGCATTGTCTATTGCACATAAAGCCGTAGCAGCTGGTATCAAGGGTGTTAAGGTTGACGGCATGGACGTCCTCGCTGTGATCAAGGCCGTTCGTGATGCTGCAGAACGCGGCCGCAATGGCGAAGGCGCAACGCTTATCGAAGCTGTGACATACCGTTTCCGTCCGCATTCCCTGTCTGACGACGCTTCGAAATATCGTACGAAGGAAGAAGAGGGCGAGTGGAACGAGAAGGATCCGATCGCACGTCTTGCGAAGTACCTGGAAGCAAAAGGCCTCTGGACAGAGGAAGATACAGCTCGCGTGAAAGAAGAAGCGAAAGCGAAAGTCAACGAGCAAATTAAAAAAGCAGAACAAACGGAAAAAATGACAGTACCTGGTTTGATCGACAGCATGTTCGAGCAAACGCCGAAGCATCTGGAAGAGCAGAAAGCTGATTTCCAATAAAAATGACGAGCCGATGATTGTCAAAGGTTGATCCTGGATAATCATCTGGTTTTGTCATGGCTGTATCAGGTCGGTTTTTGAACGTTTTGACATCGATATATACACTGAAGTTTTTAGTGAACTGTATTTCTTAAGGAGGAAATGAAGCAATGGCACAAATGAACATGAAAGAAGCGATTCGCGACGCCATGCGCGTTGAATTGAGCCGTGACCCTAACGTTGTCATCTTCGGTGAAGACGTAGGTAATGTCGGCGGTGTTTTCCGGGTAACGGAAGGCCTTCAAAAAGAATTCGGGGAAGAGCGCGTATTCGATACGCCGCTGGCTGAGTCCGCTATCGGCGGTTTGGCAGTTGGTCTCGGTATTCAAGGCTTCCGTCCGATCGCTGAAATTCAATTCGTTGGATTTATCTTTGAAGCGCTCGACCAAATCGTCGTTCAAGCAGCGCGTATGCGTTACCGTTCCGGTGGACGTTACAACTCCCCGATCGTATTCCGTACGCCATTCGGCGGCGGGGTTAAAGCGGCCGAGCTGCACACCGACGCACTCGAAGGTTTGATC
Organism: Paenibacillus sp. MDMC362; assembly: GCF_003269305.1. Classification (NCBI taxonomy): domain Bacteria; kingdom Bacillati; phylum Bacillota; class Bacilli; order Caryophanales; family Paenibacillaceae; genus Paenibacillus; species Paenibacillus sp. MDMC362. The sequence continues at coordinate 86,944 of NZ_QLYT01000006.1, read as the reverse complement.
ACGCAAACCCCGGGTATTAAAGTTGTAGTACCATCCAATCCTTATGATGCAAAAGGACTCATGATCGCAGCAATTCGCGATAATGACCCCGTGTTCTTCATGGAACACTTGAACCTGTATCATGCGTTCCGCGCTGAAGTTCCTGAAGGTGATTACACGGTTGAGCTTGGTAAAGCTAACGTGGTTCGCGAAGGAACCGATGTTACGATTATCGCTTACGGTTTGATGGTTCATACCGCAACGAAAGCGGCGGACGAACTTGAGAAGAACGGAATTAAAGCGGAAATCATCGACTTGCGCACGATCTCTCCAATCGACATTGATACCGTGCTTGCTTCGGTTAAGAAAACCAACCGTGCCATCGTGGTTCAAGAAGCGCAAAAATCTGCAGGCGTAGCCGCAGAAGTTATCGCTCAAATCAACGAGAAGGCGATTCTGCACCTGGAAGCTCCAGTGCTTCGCGTGACTCCGCCGGATACCGTGTATCCATTCGCGCAAATCGAGGACACTTGGTTGCCTACACCAGCACGTATCGTGGATGCCGTCAATAAAGTATTGAATTTCTAATAGCAGCAATTTCTAGGGAGGTTTTTCAGTTGGCAAAATTTGAATATCGTTTTCCAGAGCTGGGTGAAGGTCTGCATGAAGGTGAAATCATCAAAATGCATATCAAGCCAGGCGACAAAGTAACAGACGACGACATCATCATGGAAGTACAGAACGACAAGGCGGTCGTAGAAGTTCCTTGTCCCGTGAACGGTACGGTTCAAGAAGTTTTTGCCAAGGATGGTCAAGTATGCCGTGTCGGTGAAGTGGTAGCTATCATCGATGCTGAAGGCGACATTCCTGAGCAAGAGGCTCCTGCTGAAGAGCAGTCTGCGCAAGAAGCTGACGCAGCTAAAGGCAGCGCGGATACAACTTCTTCCCCTGCTCAAGATGCACCGGCTGACGCTAAACAAGGCGGAAACGGTGGAGCAGCTGCACCGGCAGCGCCTAACCGTGAAGTTCTGGCTACGCCAAGCGTGCGCAAATTCGCTCGCGAGCAAGGTGTAGACATCGCACAGGTGCAGGGCTCCGGCAACAACGGTAAAGTGACTCGCGACGATGTTGAAGCCTTCAAGAACGGTGGAGGCCAAGCAGCAGCTCCGGCGCAAGAAGTCGCTTCCGAAGCGAAAGCAGCCCCTGCAGCAGCATCCGCAGCGGTGGACACTCGTGCAGAAGAAGAGCGCGTACCATTCAAAGGTATCCGTAAAGCGATCTCGAACGCCATGGTTAAATCGGCTTACACAGCTCCTCACGTTACGATCATGGACGAAGTTGACGTAACTGAGCTGGTAGCGTTCCGAACTCGCATGAAACCGATCGCTGAGAAAAAAGGCACGAAAGTTACGTATCTGCCATTCATCGTTAAAGCACTCGTTGCGGCTAGCCGTCAATTCCCGGCTTTGAATGCGATGATCGACGAAGAAGCGAACGAAATCGTGTACAAAAAATACTACAACATCGGTATTGCTACGGATACAGACAACGGTCTGATCGTACCGGTTATCAAAGATGCGGATCGTAAGAGCATCTGGATGATCGCTGACAGCATCCGTGACCTGGCTGCTCGCGGCCGTGAAGGCAAACTGTCTCCTAACGAAATGAAGGGCAGCACGATTTCCATCACGAACATCGGATCCGCAGGCGGCATGTTCTTTACGCCAATCATTAACTTCCCAGAGGTTGCTATTCTCGGTACCGGCCGCATCAGCGAAAAAGCGGTTGTGAAGAACGGCGAGATTGTAGCAGCACCTGTTATGGCATTGTCCTTGAGCTTTGACCACCGTATCATCGACGGCGCAACGGCTCAAAACTTTATGAACTATATTAAACAACTGCTCGCTAACCCTGAGCTGCTTGTTATGGAGGTGTAACTAATGGTAGTTGGAGATGCTTCTTTAGATATTGATACTCTAGTCATTGGTGCTGGTCCTGGTGGTTATGTGGCGGCGATTCGTGCCGCCCAACTGGGTCAAAAGGTTCTGATCGTTGATAAATCGGAACTCGGCGGTGTTTGCTTGAACCGTGGTTGTATTCCTTCCAAGGCTTTGATCGCTGCAGCTCATCAGTTCGAATCTGCTAAGCATGCCGATGCATTCGGTATTTCCGTGGAGAACGTAACGGTTGATTTCGCGAAAACACAGGAATTCAAAAACGGCGTTGTCAAAAAAATGACTGGCGGCGTAGCCGGTTTGCTGAAAGGCAACAAAGTGGAAGTTTTCAACGGTGAGTGCATGTTCATCAACGAAAACGAAGCGCGTGTATTCAATGATCATGAATCACCGCGTTACCGCTTCAAGAACTGCATCATTGCTACAGGTTCCCGTCCAATCGAACTGAAGCCATTCCCGTTTGGCGGACGCATCCTGTCTTCTACCGAAGCATTGAACCTGCCTGAAGTACCGAAGAGCATGATCGTAATCGGTGGCGGCTACATCGGTGCCGAGCTGGGTCAAATGTACTCCAAATTCGGTTCGAAAGTAACGATCATCGAAGGTCTGGACAGCGTTTTGGCTGGCTTTGACAAAGACATGACAAGCCTCGTTACGAAAAACATGAAGAAAACCGGTATCGAAATTATCACAGGTGCTAAAGCTGAAAGTGCTGAGCAAAATGATAAAGAAGTTACCGTGAAATACTCCGTGAATGGCGAAACCAAAGAAGTAACAGCAGATTACCTGCTGGTTACGGTTGGCCGTCGTCCGAACACGGACGGAGAGCTTGGTCTGGACCTGATCGGCCTCGATATGGATGAGCGCGGATTCGTGAAAGTCGACCATCAAGGACGCACAAGCATTCCTCATATCTTCGCGATCGGGGATATCGTGTCCGGTCTTGCGCTTGCACACAAAGCTTCCTATGAAGGTAAAGTGGCTGCTGAAGCCATTTCCGGAATGCCGTCCGTCGTGGATTACAAATGTATTCCAGCGGTTGTGTTTACGGATCCAGAATGCTCCAGCGTAGGTTACACCGAAGCTCAAGCGAAGGAAAAAGGCCATAAAGTGAAAGCAGGCAAATTCCCATACGCAGGTAACGGACGTTCCGTATCCTTGAACCATCCGGAAGGCTTCGTGAAGATCGTGGCTGAAGAAGGAACAGGACTTATTCTTGGAGCGCAAATCGTAGGTCTGGAAGCTTCCAACCTGATTGCAGAGCTCGGTCTTGCTATTGAGATGGGCGCTACGCTTGAAGATGTGGCCTTGACCATCCATGCGCATCCAACGCTTGGCGAAATCGTAATGGAAGCTGCGGAATTGGTTATGGGTCATCCGATCCACATCATTGCCCGTTAATCCAAACGACGTTCGCATTACGAGTCATTATATATTCGGCCAGGAGGCAGAGAACGCGCAGGCGGTTTCTGCCTCCTGTTTTTTTATGTGGATACGCAAGTGATATCCGGCCAATTCGGCAGGGTTATTTTAAGCATCCCAATCCTTCCACGAACATGATAGACTGTTGATATGAGATTCTCTAGTGAGGTGACTACTGATGAAACAATACTTGGAGCTGCTGCAAGACATTCTTGATCATGGCGTAGAGAAAGGGGACCGCACGGGGACAGGAACGTTATCCGTTTTTGGAAGACAGCTGCGGTTTGACCTTTCTAAAGGCTTCCCTCTGATGACAACCAAGCGAATTCACTTAAAATCGGTGATACATGAGCTTCTCTGGTTCTTAAGCGGGGAAACAAATATCCGGTATTTAAAAGAAAACGGCGTGCGGATATGGGACGAATGGGCTGATGAGAACGGCGATTTGGGACCGGTCTACGGCTCGCAGTGGCGAGCATGGGAAACGCCGGATGGACGCCATATCGACCAGATTGCCAATGTCATCGATTCGATTAAAAACAATCCCGACTCCCGGCGGCATATTGTCAGTGCCTGGAACGTGGCAGAGATCGATAACATGAAGCTGCCTCCATGCCATTTTGTATTCCAATTCTACGTGGCGGGCGGGAAGCTCTCCTGCATGCTTACCATGCGTTCCGTGGACAGCTTCCTCGGACTTCCGTTCAACATTGCAAGTTATGCACTGCTTACCCATATGGTTGCCCAGCAGTGCGGCCTGGAGCCGGGTGAATTCATCTGGTCCGGTGGCGACGTCCATATCTATTCCAATCATATGGAACAGGTCAGAACGCAGCTTGAACGCGAGCCTTATGAGCTGCCGAAGCTGATCATCAAGCGCAAGCCGGAGAGCATTTTTGATTATACATTCGAAGATTTTGAATTTGAGGGTTACCGGTATCATCCAACCATTAAGGCGACCGTAGCTGTGTAAATAAAAAAGTATGGCCGGTATTCGGCGCAATCCATTTGTACATGGAAGGAGTGACTGTGTAATGATATCGATGATATGGGCAATGGGCAAGGACCGGGTAATCGGACTGAACGGCACCATGCCGTGGCGATTGCCGCGGGATATGGCCTTCTTCAAGGAGACGACCCTGCACAAAACGATTCTGATGGGGCGCAAGACCTGGGAGTCCTTCGGCAGCAAACCTCTGCCTCACCGAAAGAATATCGTGCTGACGAGAGACAATAGTTTCACGCTGACGGACGAAGAGGGCATCGTGATCCATGATGTGGATGAAGCCCTTCCCTACGCGGAGAACGCAGAGCTGATGGTGATCGGCGGATCACAGATTTATGAATTGATGCTTCCGAAAGCGGATCGGCTGTACTGCACGTTTATTGATGAAACTTTTGAAGGGGATACGTTCTTCCCTGAAGTGAACTGGGACGAATGGAAAATTATCGAAGAAGTTCCCGGCATAACGGATGAAAAGAATCCGTATGCGTATCGGTTTGTTACGTTTGAACGAAAATAAAGAGCTTGATGGCGAGCTTTGAAGGGATAGACATACTCCAATCCATCCATGTTGACAATGTTTTGTTAGTAGGATAATACAAATGATCATGCATATAGTCCATTTAACAGGGGAAAAGCGAAATGCTACTATATTTTTAATGTTTATACAAATCGCTGCTTAAATAGCCGCTAATCATGGGGATTCATGCTCTGATAAAAAATTTTTTAGCATAAATAGAAAAAATAAATCAGACTGAAACCTGTTTCTTGGGTCATCTGAAGATCGATATCGGATGATTTATGATATGATAAATTGTACATGGTAACCAGCATGGATAGAACGGATGGGGGTAAAGCAGTATGTCTACACCAACAGGATTTATGGAATATCAGCGCCAGCTTCCGGCAGATCGGAGCCCGGCCGAACGAGTTAAAGACTGGGAAGAGTTTCATAAACATTTAGAAGAAGAAGAGCTCCAGACCCAGGGAGCACGCTGCATGGATTGCGGTACGCCATACTGCCATACAGGAATCGATATGCTCGGCGGCACTTCGGGCTGCCCGATTCATAATCTGATTCCCGAATGGAACAATCTTGTATACCGGGGCTTGTGGAGAGAAGCCTTGGAGCGTCTCCACAAAACAAACAACTTCCCGGAGTTTACCGGACGCGTATGTCCAGCTCCTTGTGAGGGTTCCTGCACCGTCGGTTTGATTGGGGAGCCGGTCACGATAAAATCCATCGAGCAAGCGATCATCGACAAGGGCTTTGAGGAAGGCTGGGTCGTTCCCGAGCCGCCGGCGAAGCGTACGGGACGCCGCGTAGCCGTTGTCGGTTCTGGTCCGGCAGGATTGGCTGCGGCTGCTCAATTGAACAAAGCAGGCCATTCCGTAACTGTCTATGAACGTGCCGACCGTATCGGCGGATTGTTGACTTACGGGATTCCATCCATGAAGCTGGACAAGGGTATTGTTCAGCGCCGTGTAGATCTGCTCGCAGCTGAAGGCGTTGAATTCGTTGTCAACACCGAGATCGGCAAAGACATTCCCGCCAAACAGCTGATGGAAGACTACGATGCCGTCGTACTATGCGGCGGGGCAACAAAACCGCGTGAATTCAATATTGAGGGAAGTGACCTCAAGGGCATTCATTATGCGATGGACTATCTGAACGGAACCATCAAGAGCCTGCTGGATTCGGGTCTCGAGGACGGCAACTACTTGTCGGCAAAAGACAAGGACGTTATTGTCATCGGCGGCGGCGACACCGGCTCTGACTGCGTCGCGACAGCGCTGCGTCATGGCTGCAGCAGCGTTACCCAGTTCGGCACGCATAAACAGGCTCCGCTGCAGCGTGATCCGATTGCGAACCCTTGGCCTCAGTTCCCGAACGTGTACACGCTCGATTATGCACACGAGGAAGCCAAGGCGCTGTTTGGCAGCGATCCACGCGAATTCTCCATTATGACGACGAAATTTGTCGGGGATGAAGAGGGCAATTTGAAGGAGCTTCATACTGTTCAAATCGAGCGTATTGTAGACGAAACCGGCCGTAAAGTGTATCAACCGGTTCCGGGCACGGAGAAAGTATTTCCTGCTCAAATGGCGTTCATTGCCATCGGTTTTGACGGACCGGAGCATACGCTGGTCGAGCAGCTTGGACTTGAAACGGATCGCCGTTCCAATGTGAAAGCACCGTATGGCAAATATACGACCAATGTGGATAAAGTATTTGCCGCTGGAGATATGCGTCGCGGACAAAGCCTCGTGGTATGGGCCATCAACGAAGGCCGGGAGGTAGCGCGCGAGGTAGACAAATATTTGATGGGTGCGTCCGTACTGGTTTAATCCTTCTCCTAAATATGCTATCATACTAATAGTAGTTAAAAGGACTTCGCGAGAGCGAAGTCCTTTTTGGAGTTAGCCACCGCGCCATGGTTACTCATCGGGAAGGAGAATGTCATTTGAAAACGTTGGTCATTGCCGAAAAGCCGGATATGGGACGGAACATCGCAGCGGTCATCGAGCCGCGGGCCAAGAATAACCGTACATATCTAGAAGGTGAGCAATACATCATAACTTGGGCTATCGGACATCTGGTTGGGCTGGCGGAGCCGGATGCATATGATCCGAAATACAAACGCTGGAATTTACGGGACCTGCCCATCATTCCGGAGCAATTCAAAATCATCCCGAATCCGAAAACCAAGGATCAGCTGAAGGTCATTGGAGAGGTCGCCAAGCGCTGCAGCCATATCGTAAACGCATGTGATGCGGGACGAGAAGGACAATATATTTTCGCTCTTATCCAACAACAATTAAAATTGAAACAGCCTGTAAAAAGACTATGGATTTCGGATTTAACGGCGGAAAGCATCGCCCGTGGCTTTGCGGAGCTGAAGGATGGGGTTGAATTCGAGAATTTAACGCAAGCTGCGCGCGCACGCAGTGAAGCCGATTGGTTGATCGGTATGAATGCGTCGCGTGCCTTTACGACCCGTCATCAGACTTTACTGTCGGTTGGGCGGGTCCAGACGCCGGTTCTGGCTCTGATCTATGACCGGCAGAAGGAAATTGAAGCTTTTGAATCGCAAACGTTCTACGACGTGAAGGCCGTGTTTAAGCAAGAGCAGCTGGAATATACCGGAACATGGCAGGGAGAGCGGCTGACCTCGCAAGAGAAAGCAGAGACGATTGCAGCCAAGGTTAATGGGAAGAATGCACTCATCACCAAATATGAAGTCAAAGAAACGAAAGAATATCCGTTTAAATTGTATGATTTGACCCTTCTTCAGCGTGAAGCCAATGCCAAATACGGATACTCTGCCAAAAAAACGCTGGATCTTGCGCAAGCGTTGTATGAGCGTCACAAGGTCATTTCATATCCGCGTACCAACTCCAATTACGTGAATGAACAGAACATCGAAGGCATGCACAAGGCACTTCACATGTTGAAATCGACCTCCTATAAATCGATGGCGGAAGGAGCGGATCCTAGCCGGGTGCACATTCATAATAAAGCGGTATGCAATCCGCAGCGGGTTGAGGATCACCATGCCATCCTGCCGACATTAAAGCGTCCGGGCACGCTCAGCAAGGAAGAACAGCATATTTACGATCTGGTCATCATCCGGTTCCTCTCGCATTTTTACCCGCCGGCCATGTACAAGCAGCATACGGTGCTTACCGAGGTTGAGGGCGAAACGTTCAAGACGGGAATTAAGGAACTGCTGTCGCTTGGCTGGAAGGTGCTGATTGCCCAGGATAAAGAGCAGAAGAAAGCCAAGTCTTCCAAGAAGGGAAAAGAGGACGAGGAAGAGGAAACCCAGGAATGGAACGACCGTTCCTTTGATCTGTCCCCCGATGATCCGGTGCACTGCAAGAAATCCGAAGTGAAAGAAAAGGCAACCCAGCCGCCTAAGAGTTATACGGAAGGAACGCTGCTGAAGGCGATGGAAAGTGCCGGTAAATCCATCGAGGATGAAGCGCTTCGGGATGCGATGAAAGATAGCGGGCTGGGAACGCCCGCTACGCGTGCAGCGACCATTGAACGCTTGAAGAAGGTCGGATACATTACGATGCAGGGCAAAAGAATCACGGTTACCCAAAAAGGAAGGACGGCGGTGGAGCTGATCCGTCATGCTGGCGTAGAATTACTTGCTTCGCCTGAGATGACGGGTCAATGGGAACGTCGTCTTCACCAAATATCCAAGGGCGAGGCTTCCGCCGACGTGTTCATGCAAAACGTGCAGAAGTTTACCATTTCGATCATCAATAAGGTATCCTCGCAGCGTCCCGCGCCTTCGTCGCTTTTCGGCGGAGATGAGGACAAGACCAAAGGCAGAGGGAAGCGAAGCGCGGGAAAAACTGCCGCAGCCCCACGCGACAAGGAAGAACGGGCGGCAAAGCGGACTCCGAAATTTAATGCCTCTACTTCAAACGAAACGTCGTCCGTACGTTCTTCATTAGGACGATGCCCTAGACCCGGATGTGAAGGGCATATTATTGAGGGACGCAAAGGCTATGGTTGTGCCAATTTCAAAACCGGCTGCAGTTATGTTATTTGGAAGGAATTTGCCGGGAAACAGGTTTCGCATGCGATGCTGAAATCCTTGCTGCTGCAAGGCAAGACCCAGGTATTGTCCTTTAAAAACGAGGACGGCAGCACGTTTAAAGGCAGAATGGTCCTAGCTGCTGAAGGGAACGGAAAGCTTGCTGTTCAGGCAGAGGACTCGAGTGAAGCCGTGAAATCGTGAAACGGCACAGTGAAATAAAAAAACCGAACCGATCAGGGATATCATCCTTGATCGGTTCGGTTTTTATTTTGACTAATCCAAATGCTCTTCAATGACCTCGGGCACTTCGGTCAGCGCCGATACGGTATATAACACGTTATGCGGCTCTTGCTTCAGTTCGACCAGGTTATATTGCCATTCGCGCTGCTGTTTGATATAGATGCTGTTGATGCCGGCCGTCAGCGCCGGTACGACATCGGTGCGAAGCGAGTTGCCGATCATCCACGTATCGGAGCGGGAGAATGTCCCCATCGTGAGGATTTCTTCCAACGCCGCAATATTTTTATGCTGGCGAATGTAGATTCGGTCTTTGAAGTAATCGGCCAGCTTCATCTGTTCGATTTTCCGTTTCTGAATCCTGCTCTCGCCTCCTGTGTAGAGATGGAGACAATGACCATCCTCCTGTAGCTTCTCAAGCGTCTCAACCATGCCGGGGTAGGCTTCGATTTCCTGCTCATATACACTGAGTCCTAATTCGTAGAGAAGCTCTTCTTCCTTGGGCGAACTTTCTCTTCCATGAATGCGGCCGAAATAATGATACGTGTCGATAAGGGACTGCGGGAAGTTCGCACTTGCAAATCCCAGCTTATCTATGCCGGCTACGTCGATCTCCATCTGCTTGGCTCGGACTTCTTCGGTAGTCAAGCCATAATGCTGAAACCATTCGGTCATCCACTCGAAGTAATCGCCAAGGATCAGATCGAAATATTTGTTGCAGTGTATTAATGTGTCATCCATGTCGAAGATAATATGCTGCGATGTTTTACTCATGGTTCACTCCTTCTTACTATGAAAGTCGAATGTATGACTCCAGGAACATCTGAAGTTCGGCAGCCCCATCCGGCCGCAGGCTGAATCGTTCGTTATTCTCGGATTTCAGATGGGAGCGCAGCAAGCCGGCTGCCCTCAAGATCATTAAGTGATGCATCAATTCCTCATAAGGCTGACCTAACTCGGACGCCATTTCGGACACGGCCTTCGGCTCATCGGCAATATATCGCAGGAGACGCAGGCGTTCCGGATCCGCAAGAGCCTCGGTCATGCGGAGGAGAACGACGGGCGGCTCATCTTCATCTTCTTCCGGGATATCGATCGGATACTGCAGCAGGAGTACGTTCTCATAGAAGCAATAGGTATTGATCGGCCGGAAATGCGTGCCCGGGAACAAGACTACATTCTCCTGAGGCACGTCGTCAAGTATAACGCCGCTAGAAGCATATTCGATTAAATTTTCGTCGTCCATTTTCGGAAGGAGCATTCGCTTCTCTTCGGCATCTTCTTCCAGGAGCTGGTACAGTTCAGGCTCCACTTCCGAGAAGTAGTGCTCATACCACAACTTCATCAACGGAGTGTAGTTTTCTCGAATTCTAGATGTTTCATCCAGCGAGAGGGACGGCAAGTGCGGCAGAAGCAGGTCATGCAGCTCTTCCACGGCGGAAGATTCGATCCAATTCAGAAAATCCGGGATTTCAAGGTGCTTTCCTCGAAGCATGATCAAGGCGTATAACACATCATAATCCGCGAGGGGCCATGAACGGGCTCGACTGAACTGGACACGAACAGGTTGAGGCAATCGCTCGTCCATCTCCGTTATCAGCTGTTTTCCGATATCCAGGTTATCGGTCCATTTCCTTGTTGCATATATCATGAAGCTGCCCAGCAGCTCGTAGACCATAGATACATCAATACTGACTTTATATTTCATTAACGGATACCCTCCCAATTGATGGCATTGTTATTATTATGGCTTGTATGGATTGGGCTTGTCCACTATAATGTTCATCTGACTGTTTAAATTCATCGTTTTTTCACATTAGAGGAGGACTATATTTCAGTGACAGAAGCTGTAACCCCCCGTCAGGGGAGAACTCATTATTTCATTTTAATTGCCGTCGTGGTTGCGGCTGGTTTAAGCCAGGGACTGTTATTGCCGGTGCTGGCTATTTTTTTGGAACGGATGGGCATCTCATCCTCCATGAACGGATTGAACGCGGCGGCCTTGTATGTAGGCTCGTTTGCGATGACGCTTGTTGCGGAAAGGCTTCTCGGCTGGGTCGGCTTCAAAAAGCTGATCATTTCGGGACTGGTCCTGGTAATGCTGTCACTGGTCGCCTTTCCGTTGATTCCGAGCGTGGCCGTCTGGTTTGTGCTGCGCGTGCTCGTGGGTATTGGGGACAGCGCACTTCATTATGCGGCACAGCTATGGGTGCTGATGATGTCAACGGCGAAGAACCGGGGGCGAAGCATATCCTTTTACGGCATGTCCTACGGTTTGGGATTCAGCATAGGACCGCTTGGCATTCCGCTGCTAAAGTATGGCGAGGCGGTACCGTTTATAATTCTGGCGGTGCTGTTCTTGTTCATTCTGCTGGTCGTGCTCTTTAAACTTCCGAACCTGAAGCCGGAAAAAAACGAGAACGGGGAGCAGCAGCCGGCTGGACGATATCTCAAAAGCTACCGCCTGGCCTGGTTTGCATTGATTCCCGCGTTTCTCTACGGTTATATGGAAGCAGGAATTAACAGCAACTTCCCGGTTTACGGTTTAAGAAGCGGATTTACATTGGGCGAACTATCAGCATTGCTTCCTTTTGTAGGCATCGGCGGTCTGGTGCTGCAGCTTCCGCTCGGCATTTGGAGTGATAAATTCGGACGCAAACGGGTGCTGACAATCGCCGGTATTGTGGGCGGATGCTGTTTCTTGCTCATTCCTGCGGCAGGAACGAATTTCTGGGCAACCTTAATATTGCTAACGCTGGCCGGCGGACTGGTTGGCTCCTTCTTCTCGCTTGGTTTGGCTTATGCGGCGGATATCCTTCCCAGAGTGCTGCTCCCGGCTGCCAACGTCGTGGCTTCCTTCCATTTTAATGCAGGCAGCATAGCAGGTCCGAATGCCGGGGGCGCCATCATGGAAACGGGGTGGAACGGGGGGATCTTCATTCTGCTTGGAGGATTGTATATTCTGTTTGCGTGTACGGGATTATGGTTTAAAGTCAAAACTGCATCAGCACAGGGATAGAACATGCGTTCTCATGGCAATTGCTTTCGCTTTCTTCTAAACTAGAGAGTAGGAATATGCACTTGACGGGAGAGACGATAACATGATTAAAGTGGATCGGCTGAGGAAAACGATGGGTCCTGAACGCACGCCGGTGTTAAAGGATATCACTTTTCAGATGGAGCACGGGGAAATGATCGGTCTGATCGGTGCTAGCGGAAGCGGGAAAAGCTTGTTAATGAGCTGTCTATCCATGCAGCAAAAATGGGACGGCGGCAAATTAACGATTGATGGCGAAGATATGATGAATCCTGCGGGAAAACGGAAAATTCGCCGGGAATGGGCTTATCTTGAGCAGAACCCGTCCTTGAATGTTAATCGAACGGCACTTAAGAATGTATTGATCGGACAATCCAGCCAAACACCGCTGTGGCGGATGGTAACCGGGATGGTCCGATCTGATGATTATATGGGGGCTATGGATACGATCGAGCACCTTGGGTTGTTGGACAAGGCCAAACGAAAGGCCGGCGAGTTAAGCGGCGGCGAGAAGCAGCGAATTGCTATTGCCCGCGCACTTGTGCATGGTGCCAAGGTCATTTTGGCGGACGAGCCGGTCACGGGACTTGATCCAGCCTCGGCCGAGCATGTATTGAAGACTCTTAAAACCTTGTGCGAGGAAGAACGTTTAACCGTATTTACCGTGATACCCTTGGAGCTGGCCGAGAAGTACTGCACCCGGATCATGGGTCTATCCGGCGGAGAGCTTGCGGTGGATGTGACCGGGAGACGTTTAACCCATGGCGAGAAGTCAAGACTGTAATTATCGATCACCAAAAACGCCAGGTGAATGTATAGAAATGAGTTGATACTTATTGAAATATAGAGTGATGCAAGCCCTCTTGGCAGGCTTGTTACTATTGATCATAAGCGGCTGCACGTTTATTCAGGACCCGGTCTCCTTAATGAAGAAACCGGATTTGCCGACGGATAAAGCGACGCTGAATGGTGCTATCCAATCTGCGCTTCTGAAGAATAAGCTGGATGGCGGTGCCATTATCCGGCCGCGGAGTGACGTGGACAGCAGTTCGATCCGTATCCATGACCTGGACAATGACGGAATATTGGAGGCTGTCGTCTTCTATCAGACGCCGGACGACGAAGTGAAAATCCATGGCATGATCATGCAGCAGCAAGGCGACACCTGGGTGAAGAAGCTGGATTTCGATGGAGAAGGGACGGTATTGGAGTCGTTTGATTTCGTCGATTTTACGAATGACGGCAAGGTCGACATCGTAGCCGGCTTCTCCCGCGGAGAAGAGGAACTTCAGAACCTGCTAGCTGTGTATTCTTTCTCTGGGGACTCGCTCGAAAAAATACCGGCTTTGCCATATACACACTTTAATATCGGAGATATGAACGGTGACAAGATCAACGATATTACGGTTGTCTATCTTCAGCAGAAAGAGCTCTCGTATATCAGCACCTACCAATACGATAAATTCGAGGACGCCTTTGTCGAGCTGAATAAGCTGGATCTGGGACCGAATATCGAAAGTTATTACAATGTTGTCGCAGGTAAAGTGGCCAAGGACAAAGAAGGTATCATTTTGGACGCATCGGTCGTATCCAACTCTTCTTATTCCAAGCTCATCATTATGGAGGATAACGAGTTTATTGACGTCCTCCAGGATGAATTGCTTACCTATAAGGAACTGCCTGTTGAGAGCGAAGATGTGAATGATGACGGTATTCTAGAGTTTGGTGTTCTTACAAGACCAAGCGGCTGGGAAGATCGGCTAATCCTGGATGAGATCCCGTTCTTCACCACGTACTACCAGTGGGACGGGGAAGTACGGGAGAGCAATGAAAAAGAAGGGCTTCAATTCGTACTCCAAAGGTACTACGATATGAACAATCGCTTCTATCTGGACTTTCCGCCCGACATGTACAATAAGATTACCATCACGCCGGAATCCAACAAAAATGCTTATTTAAACTTTGTCATGACCGATACGGGAGAGTCCGTTGCAGAGATTAAATTCTTTTCCACGGCCCAGTGGGGGAAAGCCGAGTCCGACTGGGATATTTTGGTGAAGGAGAAGAACCGCGTCATTGCTTATCGCAGTCATGGTGATCTGAAACTGAGTAAAAAAGATAAAAAGCCAAACAGCAATAATGTGGCTCCTATCGAAAGAAAGGGGAACTAGACCTTGAGTAAAGTGCTCATATTAGAAGATGAAGAATCTATTCGCAGTTTTATCGTCATTAATTTGAAACGAAACGGCTTTGAAGTCCTGGAGACTGGGGACGGCAACGAAGCCCTCCGTTTGCTGCAAACGACGCCAGATATCGATATCGCCTTGCTCGATGTCATGGTACCCGGGATTGACGGATTTGAAGTTTGCCGCAGAATTCGGGAAACGAACGAGCGGATCGGCATTATTTTTCTGACGGCAAAAGTTCAGGAGCAGGATAAAGTGTATGCTCTCTCCGTTGGGGCCGATGACCACGTAAGCAAACCGTTTAGTCCAACGGAGTTAATCGCCAGATTGCAATCTCTGCTGCGGAGGGTCAATGTCCAGCGTGCGGGAGCCGCCAAGGTATCGTTTCAATCTGGTCCGTTTACACTGGATCTGATCTCCAAGCAGTTTAAGAAAAACGGGCAGCCGGTGGAACTGACGCCTACTGAATTTTCGCTGGTGCAGTTTTTCCTGGAGAAAGAAAACACGCCGCTTAGTCGTGACGTGCTGCTCGATCACGTATGGGGAAAAGAATATATGGGCGACCCCAAAATCGTGGACGTGAACATTCGGAGACTGCGCCAAAAAATCGAAGGCAATCCTTCCGAGCCGGAATACCTCCAGACGGTATGGGGACACGGCTATAAATGGAAGGGTCAGGGACAATGATCATCAAAAAAGGCATTCGGCGGCAAATCGTGCTGCACTACTTTCTGGTAGTGTTCATTGCCTTGCTGCTGATTGAGGTTATATTTCTAATCGCTTTACGATCGTATTATTACGATACGGTATACAATCATATTGTGAATCATATAAATACCGCCAACGCTTTTTATCAGCCCTTCCGTTTGACGTCAACGGACAACGTCAACCAGCTGAGCGAGATGGTTCGTCATTTTGAATTGTATACAACGGATCTTCAAATTTTGAATCCGGCTGGCCAGGTCCTCTCCACATCAACCGGCTTCGAAATCGAGCAGACCATCAAGACCAGTGATGTCACCCAAGCGCTTGCAGGCAATACGGGCCGCTGGATTGGGAAGCAGCAAGGTACGGGGCAGATCGTCATGGCCGTTTCCCAAACCGTTTCGAACGGTTTTGAGAAAACGTACATTCTCCGCTACGTGACTTCGCTTGAGTTCATTAACGACAAGCTGATGAAAATCACGCTGTTTGCCGTCAGCATCGGGGGGGCCGTGCTAGCGATTGTGCTTGCCTTCAGCATTGGGCTGGCCAACTCCATCGTAAAGCCGCTTAACAACATTACAACAGTATCGGCGCAGATGGCTAAGGGCAAGTTTAACGTGAGAATCAAAGGCGACTATAAATATGAGCTTGGTGAGCTGTCGTCAACCCTGAACTACATGGCACAGGAGATTGTTCGAAGCAATCAGGTGAAGGACGATTTTATTTCATCCATTTCGCATGAGCTGCGTACTCCGCTCACAAGCATTAAGGGCTGGAGTGAAACGCTCGACTCCGGCGGCTATGATCCGGAAGAAACGAAGATCGGGATGCAGATAATATCCAAGGAAACCGATCGCTTGATCGGTCTTGTTGAAGAGCTGCTCGACTTCTCCAAGCTCCAGCAGAATGAGATGAAACTTGTGAAGGGTATCGTGAATCTACGGGAGCTTCTGCAGGAGATTATGCTCAATCTGTGGACGAAGGCCGAGAAGAAGGGCATCCAGATTAAACTGGAGACCGACGAAAAACCGATTCTCTACGGGGATGCCAACCGCTTGAAGCAGGTGTTTTTGAATATTGTGGACAATGCGATTAAATTCTCGCATGAGAACGGCGTGATCAACCTTTCCTTCGCTATGGAAGACAAGTTTGTTATCGTAACCGTGGAGGATCACGGGATTGGCATATCGGACGAACATCTGCGGCGGGTAAAGGACCGGTTCTTCCAGGTTAATCCGCTTAACGGGGGAACGGGCCTGGGCCTGGCGATTACGCAGCAGCTCATTGAGCTCCATGGTGGCACGATGGAGATGGAGAGCGAGCTCGGTCACGGAACATCCGTTATCGTCAAGCTGCCGCTGCCTGAAGGGAAAATCCCGATGGCCGGCGGATTGGAGAACGGTGAGGATGACGTAGCCGGACCGACCGTATAAGCCTTGCCGGGTTACCGGCAAGGCTTTTTCTTAAGAATACAGCATTGATACGTTTTCAGCGAAGCGTAAGCAATTCTAAAGCATAGACTCCACGTTGTGGGGCTGTTTAAAAGGGGGAGTATGGAAGTGGGAAACACAGCAGCAACGTTTTCTACGGAGCAAGGTCTGTTTGAATTAAAAGCGGCTGAACCTGATCAGGCAGGGGAGATGCTGTCGCTTCTCAAGGAAGCGGCGGAGGTGATGGAGCGGCAAGGACTCAAACAATGGAGTCCATCGCTCTTTTCCTTGGACTTGATGAAGCAGTACCTGACGGAGCGTGAAGTGTTCATCCTGTGGCATAGTGACGTGGCCGTCGGCATGTTCACGTTACAGTATGGGGATCCAGCCTATTGGGGGGAGCAGGACGATCCATCCTATGGTTATTTGCATCGGCTGACCGTACGCGCTCCCTATCGGGGACTGGAGCTGGGAACCAAGATGATTGCTTTTGCGGAATCATATTTGTTATCCAAGGGTAAACAGGGTTTCAGACTGGATTGCGTATCCCATCTGCCAACGCTGAATCAATTTTATCAGCGTCAAGGATTTCTGTTCGTGGCTGAGCAGGATATGGGTGGTCGCTTCGTGAATTTATATGAGAAGAGGTTTATGTAATAGTTGTATTTTGTTACCATTCTTTGTCGCATGCGCTTGAGATACAGTCAGCAGGGCACGATACATGAGAAAAAGCGATCCGTCACGGATCGCTTTTTTGTATAAAAGTCTGAAGGAATTTATCTTAGAGCTAATATTCTGTTGAAGAAACTCGTTTAAGATGAAGAGACATTCGCCCGCAAACGTCCTTTTTCGTATACATCCTGAAGCAGTCGGGACGGTTGGGTACGAATGGTTGGTTTCGGAAGCACGGTCTCGTAAGGTCCAACGACCACAACGTTGCCGAGGGCTCCTTTCACAATCGCTCCATCCTTGATGATCGCTCCCTCGCCGATAATAGCATGCTCGATATGGACGCCTTTGCCGATTTTGGCATTCGGCATGACCACACTGTCCTTGACGATGGAGTATTTGCCAATCTCCGCACCGCAGAATATAACGGAGCTCTTGGCTTTTCCTTCGAAGGTGCATTGTTCATGAATCAAGCAGTCCGTGTGTTCCGCATTGCGTGTCCGTGCTGCCGAAAGCTTGGTCTTCCATGCACGGGTATACATGGGCCAATCGGATCTCTCAAGAACAAGCTCGTTTTGGCTAAGCACATCCATGTGGGCTTCCCAGAGGCTCTCTACGGTGCCCACATCGCGCCAGTAGCCCTGGAAGCGAAACGCAAGCAGCGACTCTTCTCCGGACAGCATCTTAGGGATGACATCCTTCCCGAAGTCATGGCTGGAGTTTGGATCAGCTGCGTCCTCAATGAGGTGCTGCTTCAGATAGTCCCAGCGGAACAAATAAATGCCCATTGAGGCAAGGTTGCTTTGCGGTTCTGCCGGCTTTTCGGCAAATTGGGTGATATTGAGATTGTCATCAACGCTCATGACGCCGAACCGGCTGGCGTCTTCCCAAGGCACTTCCATCACGGAGATCGTGGCAGGAGCCGCTTGTTTCATGTGAGCTTCAAGCATCTCGCGGTAATCCATCTGGTAAATATGGTCCCCGGATAGAATAAGGACGTGTTCGGGATTTTGATCATCGATGTATGGAATGTTTTTATAAATGGCGTCTGCTGTACCCAAGTATCCATCTTGGTGCGTGCTGTTGGATGGAAGCAGAGCAATGCCTTCGCGTCCTGTATGTGTTAGTCCCCAGGGTTCACCTTCACCGATATGTTCGTGTAATGATTCTGCCTCATATTGTGTAAGTACTCCAACCGTATCGATTCCGGAGTTCACACAATTGCTGAGAGGAAAATCGATTATACGATAATGTCCGCCAAAAGGAACGGCGGGTTTTGCCAGCTTGGACGTAAGGGGAGCTAATCGTTTACCCTCTCCACCGGCCAGAAGCATAGCAATACAGTCTTTTCTCTTCATCACGTTTCCCTCCCAATGTATTTTCACGTTGTACATTACATAAACGACATTCCCGGGGTTTGAAACGATTATATTGAAAAAGTGAATTGAAAATTACAAAATTATCTTTCATGGACATTTTTTATTTTCAACATGGTTAGAATGGGGTAATAGCACTAATAATATTTGGATTTTTAAGAAAAAGCGGGTGACGATGATTGAACCAAGTTAGGGAAGGAAACATGACTCCGGAACAATTGTATTTATTTCATGAAGGAACCTGGTATCACAGTTACCAATGCATGGGCGCACACCGTGTAACGGAAGATGGAGAAGAAGGCGTGCGGTTTACGGTATGGGCTCCACATGCAAGGCAGGTGGGTCTTGCCGGAGACTGGAACGGCTGGGACGGGTCCCAAGACACGTTATATAGGATACCCGATTCGGGAATTTGGAGTCGGTTTTTCCCTGGGATGCAGACTGGAACTTATTACAAATACCATATCACCGGACCGTATGGAGAAACGTTCTTGAAGGCCGATCCATACGCCTTTCAGGCTGAAGTTCGACCTGCAACGGCATCGGTTGTGACTGATCTCTCTGGATATCATTGGCAAGATGCTGCATGGAAAAGAAAGAACAAATCCCCCTACACCAAGCCGATGAACATATATGAAATGCATTTTGGAACCTGGCGGCAAAAGGAGGACGGCTCGTTCTATACATACCGCGAACTGGCGGGCCAGCTGATTCCTTACTTGCTGGAGATGAGTTATACCCATGTGGAATTCATGCCCTTGGCTGAGCATCCGTACGACCTTTCATGGGGGTATCAGGGAACCGGATTCTTTGCGCTGACCAGCAGATACGGAAGTCCTCATGATTTCATGTATCTTGTTGATCAGCTGCATCAAGCGGGTATCGGCGTGCTGCTCGACTGGGTGCCCGCACATTTTGCCAAGGATGCCCACGGGCTTCGACTGTTTGACGGGGCGCCTCTTTATGAGTACGCAGATCCGCAAAAAGCAGAGAAACCGGGCTGGGGAACATTGTCTTTCGATTATGCCAAACCTGAGGTGATTTCATTCCTCATCTCCAATGCCTTATTTTGGATGGATATGTATCATATTGATGGTCTTCGCGTTGACGCTGTGACAAGCATGATCCGGCTGGATTTTGAAAAGCGAGAAGGTCAGTACAGCCTTAATGAGCATGGTGGGGTGGAAAATCTCGAAGCGATATCCTTTCTGCAGGAATTGAATAAAGCCGTATTTCGATATTACCCGAATGCCTTGATGATGGCCGAGGAATCCAGCGCATGGGCAGGGGTTACCGCACCCGTGCACGAGGGAGGTCTCGGGTTTAATTACAAATGGAACATGGGCTGGATGAATGACACGCTGTCCTATGTGGAGCGGGAATTCGATCAGCGGCCTACTCATCATAATTTACTGACATTTCCCATTTGTTATGCCTATTCGGAGAATTTTACATTACCGCTGTCCCACGATGAAGTAGTTCATGGGAAAAAATCTCTGCTTAATAAAATGCCGGGGAGTTATGAACAAAAGTTTGCGGGACTCCGAATTTTGCTCGGATATCAGATCACCCAGCCCGGCAAGAAGCTCCTGTTTATGGGGGGCGAGTTCGGCCAGTTCATTGAATGGAAGGATCAGGAGCAGTTGGATTGGCTGCTGCTGGACTACGAAAGCCACCGAAAGCAGCTGGCTTACACGTCAGCGTTAAACCGCATGTACGTGGAGGAGAAGGCGCTATGGGAGCAGGATCACAGGTGGGAAGGCTTTGAATGGCTTAGCGCCGATGATCATGAGCAAAGTGTCATATCGTACATGAGAATGGGCTCAAAACCTGGTGATACACTGATTATCGTCATTAATTTTCAGCCCCGGGCATATGACCAATATCGGATCGGCTTGCCAAGATCGGGGCAGTACGTGGAAATATTGAATTCCGATCACACCGATTATGGCGGCTCGGGACGGGTCAATGGCGAAGTCATGAAAGCGGAGAAAATGGCCTGGCATGGCCAATCATACAGCGTCGAGATCAAGCTGCCTCCGCTGGGCATGGTGGTGTTAAAGAAAAAGCCGCGTTCCAGAAAGCCGCAGGCTCAAGGGGACGTTTCACTGAAGGCGGCAGCAGGAAAAGAAAAGACGGCACGAAAAACCAAGCGAATTCAAAGGGGGAAGCAGGATTGAAATTGTTATTTGCAGCCTCAGAATGTGGACCGTATATTAAAACAGGCGGATTGGCGGATGTGATCGCTGCTTTGCCTAAATCCCTTCATGGCAAGGGCGAGGATATTCGGGTGGTTCTGCCCAAGTATCGGGGAATTCCTGAGAACTACCGGGAGCGGATGGCGCATGTAGGGGAAACCCGGGTTCGGGTAGGCTGGCGCGAGCAGTATTGCGGCATCGAGTCCCTGGTTGAGGACGGGGTCACGATCTATTTCATAGATAATGAATATTATTTTGGCCGCGACGGCATTTACGGCTACATGGACGATGGCGAACGCTTTTCGTTTTTCAACCGCGCCGTCCTTGAGATATTGCCGGTTATCGACTTTCAGCCGGATGTGCTTCACTGCCATGATTGGCATACGGCCATGATTCCGCTTCTCCTTGAAGATATCTACCGTCATGATCCCTACTATTCGGGAATCCGAACCGTATTTACAATCCACAATTTGTTGTATCAAGGAGTATATCCGTACGAGGTACTAGTCGATTTGCTGGGAATCCACAGCCGCCATTTTACAGCGGAAGGCGTGGAATATTACGGAAACGTGAATTTCATGAAAGCGGGCATCGTCTATGCAGACCATGTCACGACGGTAAGCCCGACTTATGCCTCGGAGATTCAGACCGGTTATTACGGATACGGCCTCGACGGTCTTTTGTCAGCCCAAGGTTCGAGATTGAGCGGCATCGTGAATGGCATTGATACCAAGAGCTACAACCCGGCGACCGATCCGCACATCGCGATGAAATACCGGAGCGGTTTAAATAAGAAAACGCAGAACAAAATTGCCCTGCAGGAAGAGTTGAATCTTCCCGTGGCACCGCATATTCCGTTGGTGTCGATGGTAACGCGGCTGGTCGATTCGAAGGGACTCGATCTGGTCATTCGGATTCTGGATGAGCTGCTCTACTACGATGAGATTCAATTTGTTGTCCTGGGAACGGGGGACCCTTCTTATGAACATTGGTTCCGGGAAGCGGCGAAGCGGTATCCCAATAAAATGTCGGCCCAGATTCGCTTTAATGAACCGTTATCCCGGCGCTTCTACGCTGGCAGCGATCTGTTCTTGATGCCTTCCAAATTTGAACCGTGCGGTATCAGTCAACTCATCGCCATGCGGTACGGCAGTGTGCCGATTGTCCGCGAAACAGGCGGACTGAATGATACAGTTCATGCATATAACGAATATACGGGGGAAGGGAACGGGTTCTCCTTTAAGGATTACAATGCGCACGATATGATGAACACGATCCGGCGAGCGACCTCTATTTACCGCATGCCTGAGCACTGGCGTAAAGTAAGCAAGAATGCGTTGGGCGGAGATTACAGCTGGAACGTTTCGGCTAAGGAATATCAGGAGATCTATCAGAAAATTACCAAATCTCTAGCTTAAATACGGTAACCGGACAAACTCAGGGGTGCAAGGATAGCCGAATAACGCTGCTATCCTTGCACCCCTGTGCTCGTTAAAGCCTGGTATGGCCGCTATGTTGTCAGTGCTTACATAGATGGTTTACGAATGTTTCAATTGCCGGCATAAAATTCGATACGAATATGGTTCTAAATCGATATGCATCGTGCCGTTTACCGGTTTTACGGGATCATTCGTCTCGGCATCAATCCAATCGGTTGTGACAATAGGATGCGAGATGGTCCGCTTCGAGTCGCTATTGTTCATCCATACGATAAAATGCATGGTCTCGTCCGCACGCTCGTACACAATGCAAGGATCATGGAGATTCGCTTGCAGGAAGCGGAAGCGTCCCTGTCTCAGTGCCTTATGCTTTTTCCGAAGGGCGATCATCCCTTGATAGAACGTATAGAGCTCTTGATTTCGTTTCTTAGGATCCCATTCCATGCATTTGCGGCAATCAGGATCTCCGTTCCCTGTCAATCCGATTTCGTCGCCATAAAAGATGCACGGCGTTCCCATGAATGTAAACAGAAATACAACCGTCAGTTTCATGCGCCGGATATCTCCACCCACACGGGTAAGCAGCCGCGGCGTATCGTGGCTGCACAGCAGATTAAAGACCACTTCGTTGGTCTGCTGCGGATATCGCATCAGGATCGAGCCGATGCGGTTGGCGAACGTAAGCCCGTCCATGTTGCCGTTGAAGAATTCCAGGACCTTATCGGCAAAAGGATAATTCATCACGGAATCAAACTGGTCACCCTGGAGCCAGATTAAGGAATCCGACCAGACCTCCCCCACGATATACGCTTCAGGGTTGGCCTTCTTGACTACCTGTCTGAAATCCCGCCAAAAATGATGGTCAATTTCATTGGCAACGTCCAGACGCCAGCCGTCGAGATTGATTTCCTTGATCCAATATTCGGCTACGCCCAGCAAATACGCCTTCACTTCAGGATTGGCGGTATTGAACTTCGGCATATTTCCGAAAAAGCCGAAGGTGTCATAGCTGGGAATGCCATCCTTGACCTCACATGGGAACTGGTTCACATGAAACCATTCGGCATATCTGGATTTTTCCCCGTGCTTCAGCACGTCCTGAAAGGGAGGAAACTCTTCGCTGCAGTGATTGAATACCGCATCGAGAATCACTCGAATGCCTTTTGCGTGGCAAGTATCTACTACTTTTTTCAGCAACTCATTATCGCCAAAGTGCGGATCCACCTGTTTATAATCAACCGTGTCATATTTATGATTGGAGGGGGAGAGGAAAAGCGGAGTAAAATAAATGGCGTTTATGCCCAGATCAACGAGATCATCCAGATGATCCAGCACGCCCTGCAGATCACCGCCGAAGAAATTGTCCACCTCTGGCTTGCCGCCCCAGACCTCGGTATCTTCAGGATTGATGGCGGGGTTTCCGTTAGCAAAGCGTTCCGTCATAATTTGATAAAACACGGCTTCTTTGGCCCATTCCGGTACTTTGAATACATCGACCTCATGTATGTACGGAAATTCAAAGTAACCTGCAGGCGGATACGGATAGTCCCATCCAATCCCGCTGTCCACCATATATACCGTCTCATCTCCGGCATGAATCCGAAATCCGTAGGACAGTCTTTTGTATTTCGGCCTGACTCCGCATTCCCAGTAATCAAACATGTCATCCGAGGCGGCCTTTTCCATGGTGATCTCGAAGTACGTACGGTCCCAATCGTATTTGTCGCCAGTCATGGCAACAACTGAATCAATGTCGTTTTTCTTGGTTCGGATCCGAAGATGAATGGTTTTTGTATCATATGCGTATGCCCATTTATCTCTTGGAACATGATACAGCGCTTCTAACAGCATGGTTACACCTCCTATATGAGTAAAGCTATAGCTAATTAATAACCAACTGCTGGCTTGCATGAATCATGGAGTGAAAGAGACTGTCCGGAGAGCCTTCATTTTATCATGGATACGCTATTATAAGATGGGAAGGGAACGGATAGATTATACATCGTTAGAAAGGAGTACATCCCAGATCCTCTTATCATCTAGTGGGTGATGCTGAAGTCCTGTATTTACATTAATATGAAGGAAGAAATATATGTCCCGTAATGGCTATATGGGCAAAGAATTATCCACAATATGGACTATCTATTGATTTTACCCCCTAATTTATTTGTTTAAATGTTAAAGGAATGAAGAGTAATATAACCCATGTGTATGATGAATTGACCATTGTATTAAAATAATGAAGCAAACGCCGGTGGTAAGGTTTAAAACAGGTTTGATGCTTTGGAGAACCCATGAATTTTCATTGCATATTCATGCATCCTGTTTTATAATGACTCAGTTGCATTTTTTCTACGATTGATTCTATTCGTAACAGTTAGGGGAGAAACGAGACATATGAAACGTAAATTTACAGCGTGGATGACCCTGTTCATGGTGGTCGTGCTGTCTTTTGGCAGTATCGTCCATGCGGAGGGCGAGAAGAAAACGGTGATTCTCGGCACGAGTGCAGATTATGCGCCTTATGAGTTCCATAAAACGATAGATGGCGTCGATACCATCGTCGGATTTGACATCGATATTGCGAAGGAAATCGCCAAGGATCTTGGCGCTGAGCTCATTATTAAGGACACCTCCTTTGATGCACTCTTGCCTGAGCTGACGAGCGGACGCGTGGATTTTGTCATATCGGGCATGAATCCGACGGAAGAGCGCCGAAAGAGCATCGATTTTTCCGAGCCTTATTATGCAGCGGAACAATCGGTCGTCGTCCGTAAGGAAGACGCACTAAAGTTCAACACGGTTGAAAGCCTGGAGGGAGCTCAGATCGGGGTTCAGAAAAGCTCCATTCAGGAGACAATTGCAAAAACAATCCCGAATGCCAATGTAATATCATTGGATAAAATACCGGACCTGCTGCTCCAGCTGGAATCTGAACGTGTGGATGTTGTTCTCGCCGAGTATCCGATCGCGAAGACCAATATGAATGAAGCAACGATGGTGATCACGGACGCTAAACCGAAGGCTGAGAACGACGCCTATGCCATCGGGGTTCGTAAAGGGAACGAAGAGCTGCTGAAGAGCATTAATGCTACACTCGAGCGCTTGAAGGAGAATGACCAGATCCAGAAGTTTGTCGACGAGGCTAGTGATCTGGCTGCAGGCCGTACGGCAGAGAATCTGAATACATTTGAATTCTTTTGGAAATATCGCGATTATTATGCCAAGGGCATCCAGTTTACGCTGCTTATTTCGGCACTTGGTGTATTTTTCGGATTCATTCTCGGTTTGATAATCGCTTTAATGCGGATGTCGGGAGTCAAAATCCTTAAGTTTTTGGCTACTGCTTATATCGAAATTATCCGCGGTACCCCGATGCTGGTCCAGTTGTTTATTATTCATTACAGCTTGGCGGCGTTCGATATTAAATTCTCACCGATACAGTCGGGTATTTTGACGCTTTCAATCAACAGTGCGGCATATCTGGCTGAAATCTTCCGTGCCGGCATTCAGGGCGTGGACCGCGGTCAATTGGAGGCCGCACGCTCCCTCGGAATGGCCAAGGGCAAAGCGATGCGCCACATTATTTTGCCTCAGGCGTTAAAAGGCGTTTTGCCTGCCATCGGTAATGAGTTTGTTGTCATCATTAAGGAATCCTCCATCGTCTCCTTTATCGGTGTGGTGGACATTATGTATCAAGCCCAGATTTTGCGCGGCATGACCTTTGCGGCATTAAATCCGCTGCTTGTGGCTGCCCTGATCTACTTTATACTGACATTCGTTCTTTCGAAGCTTCTGGGTGTCTGGGAAAGGAAGTTGAGTGCTAGTGATAACCGTTAAGGATCTTCATAAATCATTTGGCAAGCTGGAAATATTGAAGGGCATTAACATCGATATTGCAAAAGGAGAAGTGGTGGTTGTCATCGGACCGAGCGGCTCCGGAAAAAGCACCTTTTTACGCTGTCTCAATTTGCTTGAAGTGCCGACCAGCGGCGAAATTTCGTTCGAGGGTGAGCTGATCACCGCCAAGAATCACAATATCAATGCTACCCGCGAGAAAATGGGCATGGTGTTTCAGCAGTTTAACCTGTTTCCTCACAAGAAGGTCATCGAGAATATTACGCTTGCTCCCATTCAGGTGAAGGGGGTCTCGGCAAAGGAAGCCGAGGCTACTGCCGACGAGCTGCTGAAGTCGGTGGGTCTGCAGGATAAGAAGGAGTCTTATCCCTCCCAGCTGTCCGGTGGACAGAAGCAGAGAATCGCCATAGCGCGAGCACTCGCGATGCAGCCGCATGTCATGCTGTTTGACGAACCAACCTCCGCATTGGACCCGGAGATGGTGGGTGAGGTACTGGAAGTAATGAAGAAGCTTGCCGAAGGCGGGATGACGATGGTCATCGTCACCCATGAGATGGGCTTCGCCCGGGAAGTGGGGGATCGGATCCTGTTCATGGATGGCGGTAAAATCGTAGAGGAAGGTACGCCGGACCAGCTGTTTGGTAATCCGACTCATCCTCGTACGCAAGAGTTTTTAAGTAAGGTTTTGTAACTTTTATATCTACAATGTAACAGACGAAAACAGCGCCATACCTGATTGTTTCAGGAATTGGCGCTGTTTTTGTTTGCGTATTGGTAACAATTGCTTGCAGTATAGGTTACAAAATTGTGATATATTCATGTTCGTTGACATACTACATCCGATTTACCAAGTTACATATAAGGAGGCATCTTTAGATGTTACAACAAATGAAAGCATGGACTAAACAAAATGGAATCAACCATATGATTGCTGGAAAAACCGCAAAATGGTTTACCATTACAGCCGTTGCGCTTGGCTTGACTTTTGCCGGGGGCGGCTTGCAAGCCCATGCAAGCTCCGTACACGTAGCGAAGAACGGCGATACCTTCTATTATTTATCCAAACAGTACGGCGTTAATATGGACAAGCTGATGAAAGCCAATCCGAAAATTAAAGCAACGAATATATACTCTGGTCTGAAAATCACCATTCCCGGCTCGGTATCGATGAACTCGACAGCGTCTGCTGCACCCATCGTTCCTGGCGCTTCCGGGTTTACGCCTAGCTTGAGCGTTTCCCCTGAGAAGAATGTAGTGGAAGCATGGGGCAAGACATTTAATTACAGCAAAACATTGTCCGTCAAAGCAACCGCATATTCTGCTGCTGCCAGCGAGAACGGCAAATGGGGCGCTGTAGATTACTTCGGCAACTCCCTTGAGCTTGGTACCATTGCTGTCGATCCAAAAATCATTCCGCTCGGCACCAAGGTGCTTGTAACAGGACATGAGCATCCAGGTCTGCCGAAAAAGGCATTTGTGGCAGAAGCACGTGATATCGGCGGGGCTATTAAAGGGAATAAGATTGACATCTTCATTCCGGGTTCCCAATCGTCCGTGAAGCAATTCGGCATCCAGGATATCAAGTTGTTCATAATCGAATAATCCAATCCATCACCATGGAAAGCAATTCTAATATGTAGACGGCTAGTCTGGATCAATGATCCAGTCAGCCGTCTTTTTTATGTTATGGGGATCTATCTCGACTCTGACACGCCTAACATTTCCGGCAGTGTCACGAAGCTATATCCCTTTCTCTGCAGTTCGGTAATAATATCCGGGAGCGCTTCGATCGTTCCGGTTAGGTCCGATCCCACGCCGCCTCCGGCATGCTGGAGTACGATTGAGCCTGGCCCGACCGCTGACAGAATGTTGCTCTTCACCTCTTCCTTAGGCAGACCTTTCCAATCGAGCGAATCGACATTCCAGTTCACGACTTTGTACCCGTTTTTGCGTGCCCACTGTAGCTGCTCTTCATTTATATCGCCGTATGGAGGTCGGATTAGCCGAGGATCCACTCCGGTCAGTGATTTCAAGATGGTGTTGGTACGTTCGATTTGGCCTTTAAATTTGTCCAGGCTCAGCTTGTTCAGCTGCGCATGATTATAGGAGTGATTGCCAATGGCGTGACCTTCATCATGGATTCGTTTTGCGAGATCGGGGTGTTTTTTGGCCCGCTCCCCTACTGCAAAGAATGTGGCTTTTACCTGAAACTCTTTAAGGACGTCCAGTACTTTGCCGGTAAATCGGGGATCCGGAACATCATCAAAGGTCAGAGCGATCTGTTTGACCCGGGGTCCGCTAGAGCGAAAGGTATCCGGGTATTTCCTCAGCAATTGACTTAAAGACGGCGCATCGTCTGAAATTTGGTTCTTGCTTTGATTGGCATGCTGACCGGACTCCGACATGACGGAAGTGTCCTGGGGGTGAAGTGACAAACGATGTACATCGGATGCGTTTGCCGGAATGTCCGGCCCCATTAAAAAGAGTAACATGATCCACAACAGGCAGCTTCCTGCGCGGTATCGTTTGAACATCACGATCGGCCCCTTTAGCTTTTTAATATGGTATGCCCAGTTGATTGGGCGATTATCCTCAATATGGGAATGCGATGATTTTTAGTTTTCCCTTAGAAAGGTGTATAATAACCGGTATCAGATTTTATTACATCTTGATCATTTGGATATGGAAGGAGATAATCGCTTGGCAGACTTGTTTACACCTTACAATTTCAAGAATTTGACCCTCAAGAACCGCATTGTTATGCCACCGATGTGTCAATATTCCGTTCAAGCCGAGGACGGGATTCCGAATGATTGGCATTTTGTTCATTACGTCAGCCGTGCCGTAGGAGGTACTGGCTTAATTATTGTGGAAATGACAGGCGTCCATCCTGATGGACGGATAACGAATCAGGATACGGGGATATGGGACGACAACCAGATTCCGGCCTATCGCCGTATTGTGGAGAGCGTGCATTCTTATGGGACCAAGATTGGTATCCAGCTTGGACATGCCGGAAGAAAAGCGCAGGATGCAGAGCCGTCGGTGGCCCCTTCTTCGATTCCGTTCAGCTCCCATTACAAAATGCCCAAGGTGCTGTCCGGGGCCGAAGTGGAAGAGCTCATTCAAGCCTTCAGGGAAGGCGCACGTCGAGCTGTTGAAGCCGGGTTCGATACCATAGAGATTCATGGAGCCCATGGCTATCTCATTCATCAGTTTCATTCGCCGCTCACGAATCAGCGCAGTGACGAATATGGTCAAGATCTCCCTCTATTCGGGGAGCTGGTTGTTCAAGCGGTTAAAGAAGTGCTGCCTGAAGGCATGCCGATCATTATGAGGGTATCTGCGAAAGAATACGTGGACGGAGGCTACGATGTGCATTACTGCGCGGAAGTCTGCACACGTTACCGGGATGCCGGCGTCGATATTTTTCATATCTCCTCGGGGGGAGAAGGCCAGGTCGGCGCAAATGGCGGCCCGGAAGCGAAGCCCGGTTACCAGGTGGATCTGGCAGCAGAGTTCAAGCAGCTGTTAAAGGTTCCTGTGATTGCGGTAGGAATGCTGGATGATTACCATGCCGCGCAAGAGGTGATTTTGTCAGGCAAAGCGGATCTGGTGGCGATCGGCCGGGGGATGCTCCGGGATCCCTACTGGGCGGTTCACGCAGCCAAGGCGCTTGATGGAGGTCAGAAAGTTCCCAAGCAGTATGAACGGGGATATTAAAAGTGCGTGTTCCACAGCACCGAGAAGGTTGGATGAAGATAGGGACTGAGGAGTTACTTCTTGATTCACTTCGTGTTAGATATAGGATTTATAAGTTATCAACGGAGTTGATGGAATTCTATATCGCAAGAAAACCTACTTCCGAATCGCGGTCGCTCAGCCTTGAATTTGCCTCGATTGGTTTTCTTATCAAAAGATGACTTTTTGAACAACACCTTTAAAAAATTTTGAAACGTTTTGGATCATGGAACGTAAACATTAATCATATACCAGTATTTTAAAGTGAAAGCGAGAGGAAGAGAACGATGTCCATATTTAAAAGATTGCGCGATTTGACCATGTCCAATATTAACGCCATTATCGACAAGGCGGAAGACCCGATTAAAATGACGGATCAGTACATTCGGGATATGACGGAAGACCTTGAGGATGCCGAGAAAGCGGTAGCTTCGCAAATTGCCATCGAGAAACGCTTTAAAGCACTTTATGAAGAGCAAGCTGCACTTGTTGAAAAACGCACACAGCAGGCTCATACGGCAGCACAAGCTCAAAACGTTGATCTTGCCCGCCGCGCGCTGGAAGAGAAGAAGGCCGCCGAGGCCAAGCGTGATGAGTACAAAGCAAGCTACGATCAGAACAAACTGGCAGCTGACAATCTGCGCGGCAAACTGGAAGAAATGCGTAAGCAGCTTACGGCGATGAAGAACAAGCGCGAAACTTTGGTCGCCCGTTATAATGCGGCTAAAGCGCAGACCGAGATCAACAAAGCGATGAACGGGTTTGGTTCCGACACAGCGTCGGCAGGGTTGAAACGTATGGAAGAGAAGATGCTCGCTATGGAAGCACGTGCGGAAGCAAGCAATGAAATGTCGGCAAAAGAAAAATCCCTTGATGAAGAGTTTGAGAACCTTGGCAAGGACAAAGTCGTTGAGGATGAGCTTGCAGCTTTGATGAAGCAATACGAGAACAAGTAATAAGGGATTCAACGGTCTAACAGGTATCTAGTTTAGGGGGCGAGGGAGAAACAGCAGGGCTGAATGCAGCCGTGCTTCTCCTTCGCTTTTGTTTGATTGATTGTAGATATACATGGGGCACATCCCCTTTATGAGCGTCTGTCTTCGATTAAAGCAGTTCAGGCTCAAGGTGTTGTTTGTATGTTGAATGTGGAGGCTTAGAGATGGATTTTGATATGATCTTGCGTGTATTGCTTTGGACAGCTGTCGGTGGGCTGCTGTTGTTTGTTTTGATGTTTGTGGATTCCCTGTTCACGAAATATAACGATCTTGAAGAAGTGAAAGCGGGTAATATGGCGGTAACCACAAGACTGATACTGAAGCTGTTTGCTCAAGGGTATATTTTATCCGTGTCGATCGGAACGTCATATCATCTGCTTGAGGCCATTGTGGTATCGATCATTTCATTTGTCATATTGCTGGTCCTCGAATCGTTAACAGAGCTCATGCTTCGTAACTTCGGCAAGCTGAACCTTGACAAAGGGACCCGCGAGGGAAAGACGGGATACGGTTTGTTTGCAGGTTCGCTGCATGTGGTTGGGGCGTTAATTATTACCGCTTGCCTATAGAACGCATAATGGAGATAGGGGACAGGAAAGATGAGTATGTGGAAAAGAATCAGCAATTTATTTAGTAAGCCGGAACCGCCCAAGGTAGAGAAAAGCATGCTGCAGCTGGCTCCTGGCGATATTTGCGAAGTGTCTCTGGTCACTTATGAAGTCACGGGTCGCGTGCACAATCGCGGTCGTAATGCGGTCGTCTTGACGCTGCAGGACGGCAGCACCATTGCTTATCTTCATATCGAAGAACGCGAGACGGTTCAGTATGCGTTATACGCTCCGATCGATGGACGGCTTGATTCTCCGGATGAGGTTCCGTCCATCATCGATTTGGATGATCATGTATTTCATTTGGAAGAGGAATACGGGGGACATGTTTCGATTACCGGTCGTACCGCGTTTACGCAAAGCGGGGAGCAGCACGTATGGCAATACCAATCGGATGATTACAAGCTGCTGCGAATTGAATGGCAGAACGGGCGGTTTATGTTGTATGAAGGCGAGAAAGTGATACCGGGGGACGTTCGAGTTATCCGGGCGACTTAGGAGTGGTGGCATGAAGGAACGCTCTTTTATATCTGTAAAAATCATATTGGTGCTGAGTTTGCTCGTATCATTATTGAGTGGATGCGGCGCGCCGAATATCAAGGATACCTATCCGCTGGAATCCGTCAATCGAGACGGAAATGCAACGTCCTATGTGTACCGGGCAGCTGATAAAAGCGTTCCGGTTGTCGCAGGCGAGCTCATCGCGGCGAACACCCCGGATCAATCGTCTCCTGAGGATACCGAGCGGATGTTTTTGGTATATGGCGATGAGTATTACCATTTGCAGCAGGATCCCCAGAAGCCGACCGATACGCTGATCGAAATCGACTCCAAAGAGTACGTGCAGCGCAATTACGATTCAAGTTTCCTGCAAGGGTACTTAACGGCCGTTCTGATCGGGAATTTATTCGATTCGATGGGCGGCGGTGGTTACCGGGGATATACCAGCAAAGATGTGTATAAACCGGCACAAGGTAACTATAAGAAGCCAACAAGCCAAGATAAGAAGATGGCTCCGCCGCTGACGGTGGACCGGAGCGGGAAGATTACCCGGCGCGGCCAGGATTCTGCCGGTACGGGCGGAAGCCTGTTCAGACGAAATCCGGATACAGGCGGAGACCGCGGCACGATTAAGCGCGGCGAAAGCGGCGGAGGTTTGTTCGATTCGCCGAAGAAATCGTACAAGAAGCCGAAGACCCGAATCGGATCGGGCAAGATCTCCCGAAGGGGACGAAGGTAAAGCCCCTGGAGTTCAAGCGCATGGTCAAGTGACCATGCGCTTTTTTTGTCTGGAGACCCGTACGTACTCGGCTGCTGTCTTCATACTACAAAGCGGCGCATGGATGATGGTCGGTTTGAAGATTGCGCAGAATGTAGTACAGTAAGAATGTCAGTTTTTTCTTTGAGTCAGAAAGCGAGGAATGCGTAGTGGAGGACAATCATTCGATATTGCCTAAGAAACACAATCATAAATTTGATCGGCGTGCATTGCAGGTTAGGGACGCGCAAGCGCTTGCCGCTTCTTATGCGGGGCTTGGTCAGGAGGAGCTTATTCGGCTGCAGGACAGCGACGGACGTGTCCTTGCTTCCGATGTTATCGCGCCCCACCCGTTCCCGGCTTTTGCGCGTTCGGGCATGGACGGTTATGCCGTACGATCAGCGGATTTAGCCGCATGCGATATAGGGGAACAGGTGTGGCTGGAGGTTGTCGACCAGATCCCGTGCGGATATGTGTCTTCCATTCCAATCGAGCAAGGCAAGGCTTCCCGCATCATGACGGGCGCTCAAGTTCCTGAAGGGGCAGACGCTGTCGTTATGCTTGAAGCGACGGAGCTTCGAACAGAGGATAGCCTTACCCATGTAGGCTTCAAACGGTCCATCGAGAAGGGAAAGAATATTACTCCCGCCGGATTCGAGCTTCAGGAAGGTGATTTAATCCTCCGCAGAGGAACACTTATCGGACCTGGAGAAATTTCGGTTCTGGCCACCTTTGGCATACACCAAGTTGAAGTGTTTCGTCAACCGGTGGTAGGAATATTCTCGACGGGCAGCGAACTATTGGACATCACCGAACCGCTTGAACCTGGTAAAATTCGCAACAGCAACACTTATATGCTCGCATCGCAAATTCGGGAAGCTGGTGGTGTGCCGGTCATTATGGAGGCGATCCCGGATGATATCGAGCTCGCCCGCCAGAAGGTGGAAGAAGCGCTCCAAGCGTATGACATCGTGGTGACGACAGGCGGCGTATCTGTAGGCGACTACGACATTATGGGGGAGCTGGTGACATCCGGCGGTCTGGACATGCTGTTTAATAAAGTCACAATGCGTCCCGGAAGTGTTACAACCGCGGCCGTGAAGGAGGGCAAGCTGCTTTTTGCGTTATCGGGAAACCCGGGGGCCTGTTACGTGGGATTTCTGTTGTTTGTCCGACCTGCGATCCGAAAGATGCTTGGCATGGAGCAGTTATTTTTAACCGAATGGACGGCAGAATTGGGTTCGGATTACTCAAAAGTGAACAACTTTACCCGTTTCGTGCGGGGGAGCCTGAAGGTGTCAAACGGCAAGCTTGTAGCGACACCTGCTTCCCTTGATGAATCAAGTGTCATGATCACGATTAAAGATAGTGACTGTTTAATCGTGATTCCGCCAGAGCTTCGTGGTGCGGTTAGAGGCCAAACCGTACAAGTTCTCGTTCTGCCGGGAGCCTGGACATGAAGATTTTCCAGATATGCGGTTATAAAAATAGCGGCAAAACCACATTGATTGCGAGCTTGATCCCGCAGCTGAAACGGCATGGCATTCGGTCAGCCGTCATCAAGCATGACGGGCACGGATTCGAAATGGACCGTGAAGGGACCGACACGTACAAGTTCCGAGAGGCGGGAGCGGAGGGAATCGCCATTGCTTCACCGGGGCGTACGGCGATGCTGATGGAAACGGAGCTCGAACTTGCGTCGTTGATCCATTTGTACATCGATTTTGATCTGGTTCTTGTCGAAGGCTATAAAATGCAGCCTTATCCAAAGCTCGTATTGCTGCGGGGAGCAGAGGACATGGGGCTGCTGGATCAAGTTAAGGAGATCAGGGGTATCGTCGTGCGTCCTGAAATGCTAAAGGAACCGTCAGCCCTGCGTGAGATGCAGCAGCGGCTAGCGGTTCCCCTATTTACTTGGAATGACACGAAGCGGATTACGTCGCTGCTGCTGTCATTATGAAGAAGTTAGTCTTCGGAGCGGCGTTCAATCGCTTCGGACATCGTTTTGTCCGTTAAGTGGGCATACACTTCGGTTGTCTCGGTGGACGCGTGACCCAATTGTTCTTTGGTCTTGTAAATATCATTTTGCAGATAATAATCGGTTGCAAACGAATGCCGCAGCTTATGCACGGTCAGGGAAGGCTTGCCAAAACGCTTGGCGTATTTGATGATCATTGCCTGAATCGCCCGCTTGGTCATGCGCTGCCCTTCATTCTGACCGTTACGCAGTGCAACGAACAGAGCCTTTTCTTTTTTCGGCACCTTGTAGCGGGCCTGCCGAAGCTGCAAATAATATTCAAGATCATCTTTGGCTTGCGCACGGAAGTAGACTGGGGTCTTAAAGGTTTCGTCGTTATTACCTTTCCGATAGACATGCAGCATTTTATTGTTCAGGTCGATGTCCGCAAGATTCAAATTGACCACTTCGGATACACGAAGGCCGGAATTTAATATAAGGCTGGCGATACAGGCATCTCTGACCTTATTTTGTTCATGCGCATAGAGCGCCTGTTTGTTCTGCTCCACATCCAGCCCATAACCTTCGTGAATGTAAGTGATGAAATCCTGAAGTTCTTCTTCCTCCAGTATTTTCCCTTTTAACTTGGCAGCCGTGTCTTTTGGTTTATGAATTCGCTTAATTTCGACTTTAGCCATGATGTTACGCTTGAGAAGCGGATAAAACTCCTCGTCTTCCGCAATCTGGCTTAAATAATGAAACAGGGAGCGCAGCGATGAGAGCTTGCGGGAAACCGTGATTCTGGAGTTGGTCCCCTCCCGGCGGGTAGTCAGATATAACCGGTAACTGGTGATGCTGTCCATGCGCAGCGTCTCCAGCTCAAGCAGCGTTACCTCGCGGTTCGAGGTTGCTTGTGACAGCCCCTCCGAACGGAGCCAATTAAAGAACGTTTCATAATCCCTTACATATTCGAGCAGGGTGGAGGGGGAGAGATCCGGGAGCTTGTAGTCGATAAACTGCTGTACGAACCAAGGCATGTCCGGCGATTTCTCATCGAGTCTTGCACGGTCGATATCTTTTTGTATATTCATGTTCCACCTCGAATGATTGTCTTTATAGCAATGACCTGTGTCATTAATTACTAGTGTAACATATGGAAAGTCGATCTTGCTTGGATGTGTCAGATCACCTTGGACGATTCTCACGAATTTGGTATGGCACTTGTGCTTCGAAATGTGCGGATAATACGATGTAGATAAGAAGCATTAAAATGATAGATGAGATGCTTTAGGGAGGCGGCAGCATGATTTCAGATCGATGTGAACGTATGGGAATTGAGCTGGTTCCCAAGCGGAAACAAGCCGTTATCGTAAACTTGATGCAATTGTACTTATATGATTTTACCAAGTATCTGGATATTTCGGTAAATGATCAAGGGTTGTTTTTACCTTATCCGGATCTGGATGAATTCTGGAAAAAACGAGAACGTAAATATCCTTATCTTATTACGTTTGATCAACGGCCAGCCGGGTTTGCCTTAATCGAGCGGATGGATGACGCTGCAGAAGCGGACTATTACATGACGGAGTTTTTCGTTATGCAAAAATATCGGCGTACGGGATTAGGGACTTGGGCGGCAAACCGGCTGTTCGATCATTTCCAGGGGCGCTGGAAGGTGACGCAAGTCAGCAGCAATATACCAGCCCAGGCTTTTTGGCGAAAAGTCATTGAATCTTATACGGGCGGCCGATATGAGGAATATATTGATCCGGTTCGTCACAATCCTTCGCAATATTTCAATTCCTAGTAATACTTCAATTCCTAGAATGGTTACACGGTCTTCAAGGAACGTTCCATTGTTTGATAATAAAATTTGGTTGCAGATCGATGCTTAGGAGGGATTCGATGTATTTACCGAGCTTTCATTTGGAAGGAAAAAAAGTTTTTGTTACAGGGGCGGGACGCGGGATCGGACGCGCTATTGCCATAGGATTGGCAGAGGCCGGCTGCGATGTCGGCTTGATGTCCCGAACCCGGAGCGATTTGGAGGAGACCGCAAATCTGATTAAGAGCTTGAACCAAGGGCAGGCATTTGTGCTGCCGGGTGATCTGACCGTAAGAGAAGAGCTGGAGGGAGCGATTCGAGAATTTGTACATCAGGCAGGACGAATCGATATACTGGTGAATAATGCCGGCATGAACATTCGCACGCCTGCGCTGGAAGTGACGGATTCGGAATGGGACTTGATTGTGCAAACCAATCTGAAATCGGCTTTTGTAGCTTCTCAAGCGGCTGCCCGATTTATGAAAGATCAAGGCAATGGAAGGATCATCAACATCTCTTCCGTAGGCGGACACACGGCTCTTCGCACAGGCGTTGTTTATGGATCAACGAAGGCGGCTCTTATTCATATGACCAAGGTGCTTGCGATGGAGTGGGCGCAGTATGGAATTCAGGTTAACTCGGTCGGACCTTGGTATTTCCGGACTCCGCTGACGGAGAAGCTGCTTAATGATGAAGCTTATATGCAGGCCATATTGGACCGGACACCGCTTAAGCGCGTGGGAAGTCTGGAGGAAGTGGTGGGACCTGTCGTTTTTCTGGCGTCGGAGGCTGCCAATTACATGACCGGGCAAACGCTGCTGGTGGATGGCGGTCTTAGCATATATGGATTTTAGCAGTGAAGTCGAAATTGTGATGAAAATAGGCTTTCAGGTTTATTCGTAGCGGGTAATGATGAAATGGGATGAACAGGGAGGAGAGTGAAGGAAGATGGAACGCAGAGCATTTGGACGTACGGACATGCAGGTTAGTGTGTTGGGATTTGGAGGGGCCGAGATCGGCCAGTCGGATCAGAAGACGGTGGACCGGCTTCTGCACAGCGCCATAGATGCAGGCCTTAACATGATTGATACCGCGGAATGTTATGGCCATAGCGAGGAAATAATCGGCAGGGCTTTGTCAGGTCGAAGAGATGATTACTACCTGTTTACAAAATGCGGCCACGCTTCCGGTTTGGATTATCCGGATTGGGATCCCGTGATGCTTGCGCAGAGCATTGACCGCAGCTTGAAGCGACTGCAGGTGGACCACGTCGATGTCATCCATCTTCACAGCTGCTCGGAGGAGATTTTGCGCCGGGGCGATGTGATTGAAGTATTAAAAAGAGCTAAGGAGCAGGGGAAAACGCGGTATATCGGCTACAGCGGCGATTCGACTGATGCGCTCTACGCCCTTCAAACCGGCGTGTTCGACAGCTTTGAAACTTCGCTGAACATTGCCGACCAGGAGGCGATCGACCTCACGATTCCGCTTGCCATGAAGCAGGGCATAGGGGTCATTGCGAAACGTCCGGTAGCCAATGTTGCCTGGAAGAACGAAACGCTGAGCGAACAGGATTATGCTTATCCTTATTGGATCCGGCTAGGCGAGTTAAATTACGATTTTCTCGCCGATGTTCAGCAAGGCGTTGAAACGGCATTAAGATTCACTTTAAGCACGCCGGGCGTAGCTACCGCCATCGTCGGTACCGCAAATCCGGATCGGTGGGAGCAAAATGCTGCATTACTGGAAAAAGGGCAGCTGCCGGAGGATATTTACGAGTCGATCCGCAACCGCTGGCGTGAGGTTGCCGGAGCGGATTGGGTGGGTAAGGTGTGAGTGTTTTGAAAAAGAGCCTGTCGAGTCTCTCGACAGGCTCTTTTTGCGGCTTAAAAGAATGCGAACGCTGGTAATAATATTGATGATGTTATTTCAACATATGAAAAATTCATAATAGAGAAGTACCTATCGATATCATCAGTGAGCTACCGCGTAATTTTACCCGGTATCCTTGTTACCTAACACATTTTCCTGGTCTTAAAAGGAAGGCGTGATGCGAAATAAAGATCGGTATGGAAATATTTCCCCCTGCAAAAGATGAATGTCCCCCTTTGAAACCAGTAGGGCTTGGAATAAAATTCTGGTAGACAGCAAGTATTTACATAGGGTTCTAAAAAAATACTTAGGGGGATTCGAAATGAAAAGGACTTCCATGTTACTCATGAGTGTCATGTTGCTGCTCTCCATGTTCCTCGCAGCATGCGGTAACAACAGTGGCACCAACACTCCTGCTGCTGGAGGGGGAGAAACGCCGAAGACGGAAACAACTCCGCCGGCAGATGATAAGAAGGATGAGGCCGCTCCGGTTTCACTCCGCGTGTTCTCGACTTTCGGAGGAACTGACGCAGCTCGCGAAGCCTTCCAGGCAGCGTTGGATGAATTCACGAAGGAACATCCGAACGTGAAGATAGACAACGACACGATGTCAGCAAATGATGACGGTTTCAGAACGAAAGTGAACACCGACATGAACAGCGGCAACGAGCCTGACTTGTTGTTCTACTTCATCGGTGCTGACGCAGAAGGATTCGTCAATGCCGG
Source organism: Paenibacillus sp. MDMC362 (assembly GCF_003269305.1). Lineage (NCBI taxonomy): Bacteria > Bacillati > Bacillota > Bacilli > Caryophanales > Paenibacillaceae > Paenibacillus > Paenibacillus sp. MDMC362. The sequence goes on along the minus strand of NZ_QLYT01000006.1, from coordinate 47,912 downwards.
CAAAGTTGTGCCGTTGAACGAAATTCTCGACGCGGACGCTGAGTGGAAGAACGGCTTCATTCCTGATGCGCTCGAACTTGCCAAGCAAAAAGACGGTAACATTTACGCTGCGCCATTGACCGGTTTCTATGAAGGCTTGTTCGTTAACAAAAAAATCTTCGAAGAAAATGGTTTGGAGCTCCCAACAGACTGGGCGAAATTGACCACAGCTGTGAAAACGTTAGCTGACAAAGGCATTATTCCTTTATCCGTACCATTTGACCAATCGCACTACCTGATCGAGCATACCATTTTGTCTGCAGCAGGTCCTGAAGGACAAAACAAAGGTCTGCTTGAAGGCATCGATCCAAACTGGGAAAAAGCGTATGCGGCTATGAAAGAATTGTATGACCTTGGCGCATTCCCTAAAGATGCGGCAACGATCGACCTGAGCATGTCCGGCAACTATTACAGCGAAGGCCTGGCTGCCATGACCATCGAAGGATCTTGGGCCATTGGCGGTTGGAGCGATGATACTCGTGACAACTCTACAGTATTGCCATTCCCGACAGTTCCTGGCGGCGCTGGCAGCGGTAACGATATCGTTGGCGGCTTCGGTTCCGGTTTCTACCTCTCCAAAGCCACTTATGATGATGCAGCTAAAAAAGAAGCAGCAATCGCATTGCTGAAACACCTGACTTCACCGGCGTCCATTCAAAAAATCGCTTCGGCTAACGGCGGTACACCTGCGGCTGACGTTGAAGTGACTGGATTGCCGCAAGTAGCTCTTGACGGTTTCGCTATGGCAGCGAAAGCAGCTTCCATCAGCGCGCCGGTTGACAGTAAAGTCTCGCAAGAAACGTTTGGTAACCTTCGTGCTAGCGTCCAGCCTGTAGTGGAAGGCAAGAAAACTCCTGCTCAAGCGATCGAAGAAGCGAAGAAAACCGAGGATGCCAACAAAAAATAGTATTCATCAGATACGGTAGAAATAAAAGTGACGTTACGCCGCCCCTCTGCTTTCATTTGGGCGGCGTACTCATTTCGGCAAGAACGTTGAAGAAAAATAAACATCAAGGGTGATTAATATGAAGGGTGATCGAAAGTATATTGTGATGTTTTTATTACCCGCAGCAGCCATCATGACAATCTTTCTATATTATCCGTTCTTCAAGAGTTTGTATCTCAGCTTTTATCGCACAAGCGGCTTTTTCGATAAAAAGTTTGTGGGAGGGGCTAACTACGAGCGACTCGTTACGGATAAACTGCTTGGCGCTGCAACATTGCACACGCTCGAAATCATGCTCTATGTTATCGTGTTTCAGGTGGGCATCGCGCTTGTGTTGGCTGTCCTGGTAGATAACATTTCCAAGCTCAAAGGATTTTATCGAACGGTCTTTTTCTTCCCGGTTGTCATCTCCGGTACTGCCATTTCCTTATTATTTGTATTGTTCTACAATTACAACTTCGGTTTGCTGAACAATTTGCTGGCGAACTTCAATATTGAGAAGATATTGTGGCTGGATGCGAAGAATGCGCTAAAGGCGGTATCGATTCCGACGGTTTGGCATTATGTGGGCTTTTATTTTGTTCTGTTCTTGACCGCCATGTCCAAAATACCCGCGGATTATTATGAGGCTGCAAAACTGGAAGGAATCACGGGGCTCAAGAAAACAACGATGCTTACAATTCCGCTTATCATGAGTGACATCAAGGTTGTTATCACCCTTGCCATTACGGGTACGTTGAAGGTGTTCGAATTCATCTGGGTCATCACAAGCGGCCAGAATGGAACGGAAGTCCTGGGAACGTACATGTACAAAAAGGCCATGGTGGATCAGAACTTTGGTTACGGATCAGCGGTTGCGATATACATGGTTGTCTTTGGCGTACTGCTTGCGTTAATTGCCAACCGTTTGTTGAAAAGAGACGAGATTACATACTAAGCGTTATAGGGGTGTACTGTTATGGAGCCAACCATCGTCGTTGAACACAAAACTCAGCGCGTTAGGAAGAGTCGGTTTAGTTTAAGCACCACGTTGATGTACGTCGTTTTGACAGCGTGGTCCTTAACCACCATCTATCCGTTATTCTGGATCGTGAACAACTCGTTCAAGGTTTCTCGCGATGTGATGAATAATTCCTTTGGTATTGCATGGGAACCGGTGTTAGTGAACTATCAGAACGCATTTGACCGCATTAATATCGGAAGAAGTTATATCAATAGTTTGGTGATGTCCTTCAGTACCGTCTTCTTGGTATTACTGCTCGGGGGATTAGCCGCTTATGTGTTGTCCAGATTCAACTTCAGAGGCAAGCGCACCATCTATTCCATTCTGTATGCAACTTTGCTGATCCCAGCGTTTGCAACCGTAGTTCCGGTATACGAGCTGCTGATCAAAACCAGTCTGGTCAATACATACTGGGGCCTGATCTTCCCGCAAACGGCAGGCAATCTGACGTTTGCCACCTTGGTTATTGCCGGTTATATGGCAACTATACCGAAAGAGCTTGAAGAGGCGGCTTTCATGGATGGATGTAACCGATGGCAGATGTTTGTTAAGATCTTCGTGCCGATCTCTCAGCCGGTATTTGCATCGGCAAGCATATTTGTATTTATGTGGTCGTACAATGACTTGTTCTCAGCGTTGATCTTCGTAAACAAAGAGAATGTCCGTCCGATCGTTGCATTGCTGAATGAGATCAGTTCCCAATACGGAACAGACTTTGGTCTGATGGCTACGGCAGTATCGTTGACCGTTATTCCGGTGCTGATTGTATACCTGTTTATCTCAAAGTATATTCAGAAAGGTTTGACTGAAGGAGCTGTCAAGGGTTAAGAATAGAGCGAACTCAATGAATAGGCAAGTCAAGAGGGGACATTGTCGTCACCTGTTTGACTTGCCTATTCAAGTTATATCCCATTGAGTCTTTTAATCTGAAGCAAGAGTTTCAGAAATTTAAACGGTTGTGCGATTAAATTCGACTAAGCGTGAGAAACCATCTTCTCCATGACCGGCATGGATTGCTCTTTGGGCAATGGCTTTTGCTGCGTTTAAAACGCTGCTATCGATGCCGTGATGTTCGGCCACGTGGATGATATGCTCCATACTTGTCATATTGGAGATGAGACTAGAGCTTTGACCAGGGTAAACGCCTTGATCCACATCTTGTGCGATATAGGTCATGATATCCGGCATAATGTTGATGATATTTTGCGCATAGGGGGCGATGTCTTTCGCGGCAACGTTCTCAGCACGTGCGATAGCCAGAGCGTGTACATAGCCGCTCATGGCTGTCCAGAACACATCCAGCAATGCAACATCATAGGCTGCGGCACGACCGGGATCCTCCCCAAGGAACGAAGCGGTCCCTCCCAGACTGGAAAGTGTATTTCGATGGCTGCGGTAAACTTTCTCTTGCCCGCTGTACAGAACAACGGCGGAAGGCTGCCCAATGGTCGTTATCGGCGTCATGATCGCACCATCAATATAGTTAATACCGTTCTCCGCTGCCCAAGCCGCCATTTCGCGTGCACGTTCAGGAGAGTCGGCTGTCAGGTTTATAAGGGTTTTCCCTTTCAATGCGCTAGTTGCATTAGAGAGAATGGAGCGGACTGCATCATAATGGAGTACACAGATGATAATAAGCTGGCTGGCAAGTACGGCATCCGGAACAGTCGGAGCAAGCACTGCACCTTGTGTAATAAGTGGGTCGGCCTTAGCAGTTGTCCGGTTCCATACCGTTGTAGCATGGCCATTCTTGATAAAAGCTCCGGCAAGCGCTTGGCCCATAGGGCCGAGCCCGAGCACGGTCACACGTTCCTTAGTGGTGTTTTGCTGAGATTCACGAACATTCGGTTCAATCCCATGGCTTTGATTTTGATTCAATTGTTCCATCTTTTTTTCCTCCTTGAGAGTGGGCTTTGAATATAGTGTAGACCTTGACGCTAATGTCAAGGTCAATCGTTATTTTTAATCTTAAATAATAGGTGATTATTTCAATATGTGAAAAATTCATAATAAGTAGAAAAACGCTCCCTATCTCTAAATCAAGTTATATGCGCTTTCGAACGTACCTAATTACGATGATCCTAATAAAATCAAGCATGAAACTAACTAAAAGAAAGTTGTTGACAATATATTAGTGGAGTGTTAATTTGTATATACAAATGAGAGGTGTCTGGTTATGAACATAGATGATTCCATACTGAGTTCATGCTTGTTTTTTACTTCAAATCGATTTGCTCGTTCGATGACCAAGATGGCGGAGGATGCTTTTGCGAAGGCCGGCTTATCGCCTTCGTATTTCTACGTTCTGGTGGTGATCCATCAGTATCCCGGCATTACGCAGAAAGAGCTAAGCGATAAGTTATCGATTGCTCCATCCACAAGCACACGGTTCATCGATAAGCTGGAGGAGAAGCAGTTAGTACAGCGCAAATCTGAATGGAAAGAAACGCATGTTTTCTTAACGGATGAAGGGAAGTCGTTATATCAGGAGCTGAATCAATATTTTGAACAGCTGAATGGACAGTATGTTTCCCTCTTGGGGAAGGAACATAGCGAACAGTTAACTAAACTTCTCCATGAATCCAGTGAAATATTGAAAAGGGGAATCTAAAGCCTCTTTTTCGCCCCTCATTTGTTTATACAATTGATAAAGGAGAGATTCACAATGCAGATTGGTATTATCGGTGCGACAGGGAAAGCGGGAAGTCTGATTCGCAATGAAGCTCAAGCACGCGGCCATGAAGTAACGGCAATTGTACGGAATGCGTCCAAGATCTCCGATTCCAGTATTAACATTTTGGAGAAAAACGTGCTTGATTTGACGAATGCCGATCTTCAGGGCTTCGATGTCGTCGTGAATGCTTTTGCGGCGGCGCCTGGGCAAGAAGCTCAATATGTGGAAGTTGGCAGGGTATTAATAGAAGCTCTGAAAGGCACGAATACCAGACTGTTTGTGATAGGCGGGGCCGGAAGTTTGTTCGTTGATGAAGCCAAAACCTTGCGACTCATGGAAACTCCTGATTTTCCTAAGGAATACTATCCGACGGCATTTCATGCCGGTGAGAACTTGAAGGACTTGGAACAGTCTTCCAATGTGAAATGGACGTATCTAAGTCCGGCAGCGTTCTTTAATCCGCACGGTCAGCGCACGGGCAGCTATCGGGAAGGCAAGGACCATGTCATTGTTAATTCAAATGGTCAAAGCTATGTCAGCTACGCGGATTACGCGATCGCGGTATTGGATGAGCTTGAACAGCCGAAGCATATCTATGAGCGTTATACGGTAGTATCCGAGGCGGAATAAGCCCGGCAACGACCTTTATATAGAACTCGAACAAGCTGATTTCATCAGGAAATCAGCTTGTTTTGATGCGAAATATCTGTCTCAATAAGCGATTATTTCAACATATGAAAAATTCACAATAAGAAAACAACTTCTATTTACCTAGCCACTTTTATCTCTCTGCACCCCAAACACCCGTATAGGCCCTGTCATTCAAGTATAAAGTGGTGGGGGAAATCTAGCATGCACAGGCAGCAATTCTTCGTTGCGATAGTGCATAAGCTATGAGTGAAGCGTATTGTTGCATCTCTTTGTGACCTGCATACAACCAATGTTGTACGCAGGTTTTTTCAGGTGACTAACTTAAGTGATAGGAGTTCATAAGAAACGAATATTGATATCGTGAAATCGGCCTGTAGACATTTTAGGCATCTTAATTTGTAAAGTGGGTTGTTTATAGGTCGCAATGCTTTGCGCAGGCAGAATGGGGACGGGCAAGACGATGGTCTGGCTTTGCTCTTTTGGCAAACCGTGGATTTTGATCTGTGTTCGATTGACCTTAATCCATAAGTTTTCCGGATGGACACGTTTGGGTACATAGCATTTCACAACCAGAAAATTATGCGTATCAAAGGTTTCATATCGAAGCGTATTGGGGTTAGGCAGCATTTCATTTCCAGTGGTTGCTTGTCTTATCGTATCCTTCACATAATCTTCAATCACGTCTGGATCCAGCTGTAAATCCTCATTGAGGTCATTAAGATCTTTGAATGGAAAAGGACTGTTGCTGAAAAAGGAGTCCTTCGATAACCATTCAGGGCGCTTGGATCTTGAGTTCACGAGATATCCCTCCTTCGTTCTGTAATTTCATTGTATGGGCGAAGGAAGGTTATAGTGACATCTGGGCATCCAACCACATAGAATAAATCCAAGCGTATGATTTTGAATGAAGAGGTGGAATTGTGGTTTCGATTATCGGCAATATGAAAATTGTTAACGTGGGCCCCAGTTCCACGGTCTTGGTTGGAAATACAGGCGTCATTGAATTAACCAGCTCCTCAAAAGCGTATTCCGGCGCCAACTCGTTCACCACCGGTGACAGTATAGGCACGAATATAACAAACAACCAGGCCAACAGCACGAATACATTTGATCCGGACCTGATTGATTCGCCTAATGCTTAATTAAGGTTGTGATCCACTTTGAATTTAACTGTACATCAAAGTATTAACATACAGCAGCTTCGGGTTGAGGCGGTAACGAATTCTTCGGTGCTGCAGATTGGAACCGCAGGAGAGATCCGGGCATTGTCCAATATTTATAATACGGGTGGATTTACAGGCCCTGCTCCTGAGTTCGATCCTCAGAATAATAACAACCCACTGGTTCCATTACCTGCGCCGACTGAAGTACTGTACAGACAAGAATGAGGTGAATGGCCTGCGCATAGATTGTATAGGAGCAGGGAGGCGGTTCCATGTACGATTATTACTTACAGCAATTGTTCCATATTCTTCATAGCCAGACAGAGCAGCTAAGTCGAATGGAACAAATGCTGAAGGAAATGCGCAGTGAAATAGATCGATTAAGAGAGGGAAGCGAGAAAACGATAGATCGAGTGGAATATAATTTTGATTTATTGAAAATTGAAAAATTGGAAGGCACCTTAAATATTGGACTGATGCCAAAGGATGGGCAGTCACTGGAGGATATTACCGTGAATGGTCAGCCGCCGTTAGAACTGTCCCAGTCTGGATATTCTGGCGGTGAACTGTTTTCGAACATATATCAGAATGTAACACGTTATCTAGAAGATACAGTACCTGGGCAGATCGAGCGCATGATTCCTGAAGCCCACTTTGTGCTTGATAATGAATATGCTGCGGTTATCATTGAAGATGTACGTAAACAACTCGGAGACCGTATAACGCTGTATTTGAAGCAATATCAAACGAACAGGGAAACCATGAACCCGCAAGAGGTAGAGCAATCGATCGTCAAACAAATGAAGAGTGAGATCGCTTCGGCAGTTGAGCAGCACCTTCTTAATATGCAACGAGGGAAGTGGCATTCAAATGAAAATGACAGTCGTCAATAAAGAGCTCCAGGTTGGTTCGATCCGCATTACGGCGATCTCAAGTTCGTCCGTACTGTTGATTGGAGATACCCATGTGATTAATAGCTCCTCCATGTATGATACGCCTTCCGAATCACTTCAGATCAGCCCGCTTGTTCCGTTATCCCCGGGTTCCGCACCATGAAACGTCATTCACATGTTGATCACATGTATATCACCAATATTTCAGATAGTTCAGCATGTATATGCGGTGAATCGGGACATATCGATGCCAATACACGCGCATTAGCGGTTCAGCGGCAGGTGCCGGTGTTTTTTGAGGACGAGGGAGATTATGAGGTTTACTCGATATTTTCCAGATCCATACCCACATGGCCGCCGCAATCAGACGTAGAACTAAACATTATACAAGACCATAAGAAGATTCATGTGGGATGCATCGAAATTATAGCGACTGCATCTGCGTCGGTTGTACAGGTGGGACCGAACGATACCATGGATTTGGAATCGAGGTTGAAGGCAATCAGACACTTTATTACGGGCGCGCCCGAGTATTTAAAGGATTATAAGGGAGTCATTGTCAAAAAGAATTTCGTGAAGAAGGAGTAATCTCAATCGGCTCGAATGGAGACAGCTGATTCAAAATAGGTGATGTCCCGCGGCCAATACGATATGTAAAAAACAGGAGGCGCATTATTTGCGCCTCCTGTTTTTATATTGCTCAGCGGATTATTCTATTCTCCTTGCTGATGAGCAGCTTCGTCTTTGATCTCTTCCCGGAAGCCGGAAATACTCTTTTCACGACGAGCATTACGATCTTGAATCTGTTCTTTCTCGCTTGCCGGAATTTCATCCCCAAACTCCTCGAGATAATCTTCGGCTTCACGATAGTTCTCAATCGTGTTCTGGACCGCCTGCTGCAAATGCTCTACATTGTCTTCGCGATTATCGGGTTTTGCCATGAGTTTTCACCTCCTTAAAATTCATCTGCTTTGCTAAAATTACACACCTCAATAGTCTTCCATCATAAAAACATCCTTATGCATATGAGACTGACACTATCAAAAAAGCTACAGTATTGTAAATTTTGCAAGTCAGTTCTTTACATTTCTGTTGGACGGAATATGTTATAATGTCGAAAAAGCAGACTCACAGCATGACATTGAAATAAGAGGAGGAAGAATTCTTGAGATCAAGTCGTTTTATAGTCTGGCTCAGTATGCTAATGATGATGGCATTCATGTTAGCAGCCTGTACCTCAGAACCGATAAAACAACAGCAAACTTCTACAGTAGAAGGCCCTCCTGAATCGGTTGAAGATGAAGAAGAAGGTCAGACCATTACACTAGTAACGCCGGATACGGCGATGAAAGCACCCGAGGAAAAAAGCAAATATCAGATACATACACGGTTGACGGATTTCCAACTCTTGAATGAGTCAACGGGAATTGCTTGGGGGATAACGAACACGGAATTACGTCTGTATCAGACTCAGGATTATGGCGAAACGTGGGTTGATATCTCTCCATCCTCCAATGTACAGTTCGTTGATAAGCTGGAGTATGGGAAAGACATCGTGTTTACGGATAAGAAACATGGTTGGATTATACGCAACAAGCAGAGGTCAGCCGAAACGATCCTGCTCAATACGACGGACGGGGGAGACACCTGGAAGCTTTCTTCGCTGCCGGAGACGGGTGTCGTCACCGCCATGTCCTTCGTTTCATCTCAGCAGGGATGGATTATGGCGAAAGGCGATCTTTCCCGGGGCTCTGAGGAAAAGTCGCTATTTCGAACCAGCAATAATGGCGGGTTATGGGAAGAGGTCATGCAGAATTCGGAGTATCCGACGTCCCGTGTTCCCGGCAGCGTGATTCCACGAACAGGGTCCATCATCGGCTTAACCTTCACGGATTCGCTTGTCGGATTTGCGACCATCCGTGAAATGCAATCCTCCAAATTGTATATTACCCGCGATGGAGGCCAGAAGTGGAAGTCCTCCGGACAGATATTCAAGAGCAAGCTGCTGGATCGGTGCGGTTCGATCTTTGCCGGCGCCCCTAAGTTTCTGGGCAGAGGCAGTAGCGGAAGCGAAGTTTATATTCCGGTTACCTGCGTGCAGGATGATCAGGCAAGCTATTTGGGTTACTTTACGGCCGACACGGGGAAATCATGGAATTTGGTGTCATTCCCCATGACGGGTGATACCGGCAAGGGCTCCAATCAGCCTGTTTTCCGCCGGCTTCATGAGGGGTGGAGAATGGTGAACGGCATTGTTTATCATACGAATGATATGGGCAAGACATGGAAGCCATTTCCGAGGAGCAAGCTTCTGAACGATAATCTCGCTAAATATCCGAACGTGGTAAAACTGCAGTTTACATCGTCTGATGTCGGTTGGATGCTTATCGAAACAACGGACAAGAATCGATCGCGTCTGATGAAAAGCAGTGACGGCGGGGAGACCTGGCAGGGTCTATAAAACTACGGCAAGAGTACGTGATTTGAATATGCCAATAAAATAGGCCGGGATTAAAAAAGCTTTATCGACTGCAACTTTATCAGTTTGGATAAGGCTTTTTCGGCTTAAATTGTGAAATTAATCACAAATATTAGCTTCCATGTATGCTACTATAAAGATGTAATCAGGTACTCCAAATTGTTTAGAAGGGGACGATCCTCATGCATACCGATCAAATGACGATAAACTTCCTCCGCCTTTGCTACCATTGTGATGATGCATGTTTATGCGACACCGAGGAGCAGTGTCTGGCTTGCTGGAATGAGCAGGAATTGACACCACAGGAGCATGAAATGACGGGACAAGAAGAAACGATGAAATGGATGAGATTGGCTTACGATTGAATAATGGTGGCAAAGATAGCAATGATGACCATGAAGGGTATAAATGGAAGCGGACGCTCTAGTCCCGCGAAGAAGCTGATGACTGGTTAAGTACAGACATCGGCTTTTTGGTGCTCCCAGAAAAGGACAAGTTCTTTAAAATTTCAATCAAACTTTCCATGAGCTATGAGTTAAATTGTCCGAAATAAAGCATATACATATTTCAAGACAAGGTGGAGGGGGGAGCCGTATGGGATCGGGGTCAGTTTGGATGTTCGATTTTTTCGGCAGCGTTATGCCCGTGTTTTTCATCGTCGTCATCGGGATCATTTTGCTGTCGGCCGGTAAGGGAATCTTGCAATGGAGCCAGAACAACCGACAGCCTTTGCTATCGGTCGATTCCAAGATTGTGAGCAAACGAACGGAAGTGAAACATACGCAGCAGACGGATGATACGATGTCGAGCCGTACTCGTACCACCTATTACCTGACCTTTGAAGTGGAGAGCGGAGACCGCATGGAGTTTGTTGTGAATGGGGAGGAATTCGGCATGTGCGCGGAAGGAGACGAGGGACTGCTGCGTTTCCAGGGAACACGGTACTACGGATTCGTTAGACACCCTAGAGCGAATCTTAGCGTGGTCCGCGGTTATGACCATCCTAAATAAGAAACCGGCTTAATTTTATATCCGCCTTCTCCTGTGGTATATAATGAAGGAGAAGGAGGGTGGCATATGAAATTTGAGGATAAAACGGTCGTAATAACGGGCTCTGCCCATGGGATTGGCCGCGGATTGGCCGAGGCTTATGCTCTAAGCGGAGCCCGAGTGATATTAAGCGATGTACATGAAGAACAGGGCAACCTGGCGGCAAATGCCTTGAAGGAGCAAGGATTGAACGCGGTCTTCATCCCTTGCGATGTAAGGAAGGAAGAAGATATTAAACGCCTGATGAACCAAGCCGTCCAATATGCCGGCACCATCGATATTTTGATTAATAATGCCGGGGTCTCCCGTTGGAAATCGCCATATGAGCTTACGGTTGAAGACTGGGACGACGTGATCAACACGAATGCCCGAAGCTGTTTTTTGGCGACGCGTGAAGCGGCGGTACATATGAAAAAGGCTGGGAATGGCGGGGCTATCGTCAATATGTCATCCACGCGTTCGATCATGTCCGAGCCGAATTCGGAGGCTTATGCAGCTTCCAAAGGAGCCATTGTCGCGTTGAGCCATGCCATGGCCGTAAGTTTGGGACCCGATGGAATTCGGGTGAATTGTATAAGCCCGGGCTGGATTGAAACGGGCAGTTATGATGAGCTTCGTACAGCGGACCATAAGCAGCACCCAGCCGGACGGGTAGGGACCCCGGCTGATATCGCCAAGGCCTGCTTTTATTTTACCGATCCGGATAATGATTTTGTCACGGGGGCCCATCTGGTTGTGGATGGCGGCATGACCCGCAAAATGATATATGAGCCCTAGTTGTCTGAATATCTAGAGCGTCTTCCCATGGAAGGCGCTCTTCTTGATGCACATGGGGCCGATATCTCGTATATGATACAAATTCGTGATGCATTAACATTTTTGAAGAAAACCTGTTCATGATAAATAAAAACAGTATGATGTAATTAATGTAAGTATGAAGAAGGTCACATCTTAAGACTGGGAAGGAATGAGGGTATGGGGAAATTGATGACAACTAGTGCAAAAAATGAACGTTCCAATCGAGTGTCCGTGTTCGTTACACTGCTCATGTCCTATCTTGTAATACTGCTGATCCCGGTCATCGTGTTCTGGGGACTGTATACGCAAATCGAGCGGATTATGATCGAAAATGCCAACAACTCCAACATGGCGCTGATCGAGCAGGCGAAGCAGGTGGTGGACAGCCGATTGGATGAAATGCATCTGATTTCCCGGAACATCACTTCGCATCCGCGACTGGATACGCTGCTAAAGGCAAGCTCCCCTCAAAACGGGACCGAGAACTACAATTACTACACTTTCATGCAGGAAATGCAGCGATACCGGAACAGCAGCAGTTTTATCACCGATTTTTACGTATATTTACGGGAGAGCGATACGGTTCTCAGTCCCTCCTTAAAAACAACGTCTCGTGTCTTGTTTTCCGATATTTACGGATATGAAAAATTAACCTATCAACAGTATCAAGCAGATATTCTGCACGGTATCCATTTTAACCGGTATTTGCCCGTAACCGAAGTTGGCAAAGGGTTAAACCAGAAACGCATGCTCACATATATGCAAACGCTTCCATTTGGTGAAAAGACCAATCCTAAAGGCGCGCTTGTTATGCTGATTGAGGAGAGGCAGATCGCGGGATTGCTTGATGAGATTGTCAAAACAAACCAGGGAACCATTTACATCAAGGATGCCAGCGGCCAAGTGATTCTTAGTGCCGGTGAATCCGAGGTTCACAGTAAGGGTGAAACCGCGGATAATCCGCGTGTGATGACGGTATCGACAAGATCTGCGCGGAGCGGGTGGGAGTATGTATCGGCCGTGCCGGAAAAAGCGTTCATGGAAAAGGTCTATATGGTCAAGCGGATGGCCGTTGGCGTTCTGGCCATCTGCCTTGTCGCTGGAATTGCGGCCTGTGCGTTCATGACCTACCGCGCGTACTTCCCTTTGCGTGACATTATCCGTTTCATTCGGCAATCTCATCCGGCTAAGGAGGGTAAGGTACGTAACGAATATGATTTTATCAAATCGACGATGGCGGACTCCTTCGGTAAACAGACGGAGATGAAGGAGCAATTGTCCAGGCAAACACCGGTGATTCGGTCCAACTTTTTGCAGCGATTATTGAAGGGAAACGTGGATACGGCAGATATGTCCGATCATGCTTTGGATTTCATGGGGATCTCGTTCCCGCATTCGAGTTTTGCCGTTGCCTTGATCGAGCTGAGGGACGCCAGCGGGTTCATACATAATGAGCGGGAAAGCGAATGGGCCCTGATCCGTTTTGTGACCGGGAAGGTGGCGGAAGAAATTTATCCCTTTACCGCATATTCCGTGGAGCTGGAGAAGAACCTGGTTGCCATTATTCTAAACATGCCGGAACCGCTGCACGATAAGGCAGACCAGCTGTACGATTGGGCAGAGCAAGTGAAGATGGTGATTGAACAGCGATTTAAATCCGACATCACGATCGGGATCAGCGAAATCCGTACCGGTCTTGGATGTTTGGCGAGCGGTTACGGCGAAAGCTTGAAGGCATTGGAATATTCCATTTTTACTGCGTATAAACCGATTTTACTGTACGAGGAAATGAAACAGAAAACGGAGGTGTATTATGATTTTCCCATTGAGACGGAAATCCAGCTCATTAACGCCATGAAAAGCGGGGATACGGATAAGGCGCAAGATATCATCCAGTGTCTGTACCATAATAACTTCAACGGACAATCCATCTCTCCTGAGCTCGGCAGACTCATGTTCGCTAACCTGCTCAGTACGATGTTCAAGCTGCTGAATGCTTTGAATTTGAAGTACGAGGATATATTCGGCGAGTCAGGCAAAACGCTTGAAGAAATTACGGAGGGGACCACGGTTGAGGAGCTCTACCGGGAAGTGAAATGGATGTTCGGCAAGGTTTGTCTCTACGTAAAAGATCAAAGGGGCGATTCCTCTTCGCTGCTGCTTGACAAAATCAAGAGCTACATTGCGGATCATCACGACGATGCCATGATCAGTCTGGCTTCCATTGCCGAGCAATTTGATATTACGCCGCCGTATCTGTCGGCTTTCTTCAAGAAAAACAGCGGCACCAATCTCACGGATTACCTGGCCAAGATTCGGATCGAACGTTCCAAGGAAATGATGCGTGATGCCAAAAACACGATTTCGTACATTGCCCGTTCCGTCGGTTATACCAGTGACGTCGGTTTTATAAGGGTATTCAAGAAATACGAAGGGATCACCCCGGGAAAATACAAGGAAACCCTGCATTCCCTATCATCGACCTTAAGAAATGATCATCTCAATTCTTAATCGCTGTTTATGTATGTTGAAACTGTACGGTATACGATGTAAGCGCTTCAGCGTTACGATTTGAACAGGGCGGGCTGGTTGGAACCACCTAAGCCTAATCTTATCGAATGATCATTCACTAGGGAAAAAGGGAGGCGTCGTGATTTGAAGACAAACCGGAAACGTGTTGCGAGACTTGCGATCTTTATGCTGATTGTGGCTATGATTGCCGGATGCAGCGGAAAAAGCTCGGGGGCCGAGGAGCCTGCCGGGGAAAAAGGTAAGGAAGGAACAGGCATGGCTGTTGGTGGTGACCCGGAATATCCTGAACAGTTGACCTATTGGGTATCGCTGAATGCAAATGCCTCTGCAACGATGCAGGATATGAACGGGATTGCCGCATATCAGGAATTGGAAAAAACGACAGGCACCAAACTGAAGTTCCAGCATCCGCCGGCGGGCCAGGAGGCAGACGCTTTTAATATCATGGTCTCTTCAGGCAATTTGCCGGATGTGGTGGAGCATGGATGGGCCAACGTATCAGGAGGTCCGGATAAAGCCATTTCGGACGGGTCCATCATCCGTCTGAATGAGTTGATTGAAGAGCATGCACCAAATCTAACGAAAGTGTTGAACGAACACCCGGAATATAAAAAGCTGATTACGACAGACGGAGGGAATATTTACGTATTTCCATTTATCCGCGGGGACGAATATTTGCTGACCTTTAACGGCCTTATCATCCGTAAGGACTGGCTTGACCAGCTTCAGCTGCCCGTACCGGAAACGATGGATGAGTGGTATGAAGTATTGAAGGCGATCAAGACCAAGGATCCGAACGGAAATGGGCAAGCGGATGAAATCCCGCTGCTGCTGGATATGGATATGACGGGCATCAACCATGCTTTTGTCGGCGCGTGGGGAGTTACAACCGGATTTTATCAGGTGGATGGGAAGGTCCAGTATGGACCCATCCAACCGGAATTCAAATCTTATTTGGAAACGATGAGCAAATGGTATGCCGAAGGCCTGATCGATCAGGATTACGCGGCAACGGACGGTACGCTTAAAGATGCCAAAGTAACCAACAATCAAGTGGGTGCCTTCTCCGGTTACATGGGCAGCAGCCTCGGCCGCTATTCCGAGCTCATGATAAAAAGCAATCCGGATGTAGAACTGGTGGGCGCTCCGAACGTTGTCCTGAAGAAGGGGGATAAACCGACCCTTGGACAGAAGGATTCGCCGTTCAACGGATTTGGGGCGGCTGTGACGAAAGCGAACAAGTTCCCGGCGGAAACGGTGAAATGGCTCGATTACAAATATGGGGAAGAAGGACATATGCTGTTTAATTTCGGAGTTGAGGGAGTCAGCTACGAGATGAAGGACGGATACCCGACTTATACCGATGAAGTGATGAAAAATCCAGATGGGCTGTCGATCACCCAGGCGATGTCAAAATACAACCTGGCCAGTTATTCGGGACCTTTCGTCCAGGATCGCCGATACATCGAGCAGTATTCCGCGCTGCCTCAGCAGAAAGCGGCTATTGAGACATGGATGAATGCGGAGAATGACCGTTTGATGCCGATTATTTCGCCAACGGCTGAAGAAAGCACGCGTTATGCCTCGATCATGAATGATATTAATACGTACTATGAAGAAATGGTTAACAAATTCATTATGGGCGTGGAGCCGATCAGCGGGTTTGACCAATTTGTCCAAACGGTTCAGGGTATGGGCATTGAGGAAGCGCTCCAGATTCAACAAGCCGCGCTGGACCGGTTCAACAGCCGTTAAGTTGTAGGCGCATGAAGAGGGGGAAGTCCTCGGGATTCTCCCTCTAACTGTGAATGATTTTTTTGTCAGAGGAGGGCATACGGTGCAGCTAAAGGAAGAAACAAACCGCGTTACGATACAGAGCAAGCCAGAGAGGTTCAGCGCAAGAGCTGCGAAGGACTTTCGCCGAAACTCCACGATTTACCTGATGCTGCTGCCGGTTGTGGCGTTTTATGCCGTGTTTCACTACGGACCGTTATATGGCCTGCAGATTGCATTCAAAAACTTCTCGGCAGGGCTCGGCATATGGAATAGCCCGTGGGTCGGCTTTCAACACTTCAGCGATTTCTTTAACGGATTTTTCTTTGAACGAGTGGTTAGTAATACCATTATCTTGGGCGCGTACGACCTCATATTTGTTTTTCCCGCATCCATCGTGCTGGCGTTAATGCTAAATGAGGTACGACATCGCATATTTAAGCGGACGGTACAATCCATTACGTATATTCCCCATTTCATATCTGTCGTTGTGGTTGTCGGGATGCTGGTGGATTTTTTGTCGGTAGACGGGCTGATCAATCATATCATCACCTACTTCGGCGGCAAACCGATATCATTCATGCGGCTGCCGGAATGGTTCCGTACCATATATACCTCATCTGCGATCTGGCAGGGGGTCGGTTGGGGCTCCATTATATATCTCGCAGCTATTTCCAATATCGATCCGTCCCTCTATGAAGCAGCTAAAGTGGACGGTGCCGGCCGCTGGAAGCAGATGCTTCAAATTACGCTGCCTGGCATCCTGCCAACGGTCATCATTCTGCTCATCCTGCGGATTGGGTCCTTTATGGCGCTGCAAGATGAGAAAATCCTGATTATGTACAATCCGGTTACTTACGAGACGGCCGACGTTATCGGTACCTACGTCTACCGTAAGGGAATTCTGGAAGCAAGCTACAGCTTTAGTGCCGCCGTCGGCATGTTTAATTCCATGATTAACTTTATGCTGCTCATTGGAGCCAATTATCTCAGCAAGCGGTTTACGGATACGAAGCTGTGGTAGAAAGGGGGCATCTATGCGAACTTCAAAATCTGTCAGTGAAGTCCTGTTTGATTCTGCGAATGTCATTCTCTTGTGCTTGCTATCGATCGTCACGTTATACCCGTTTCTCTATGTATTGTTCGCTTCAATCAGCACGCCGGCTGATTTCGTTCAGCACCGGGGAATTCTGCTGTGGCCCAAGGGCTTCTCGCTGGATTCCTATCGTATGGTATTCGAGAACCCCAATATTATTCGAAGTTACCTGAACACGATATTTTACGTGGTGGTCGGCACGACGCTGAACATTCTGATGACGGCTCTCGGAGCCTATGGCTTATCCAGGAAAAACGTGATGTGGAAGGGCACCATCATGATGCTGATCGTAATGACGATGTTTTTTGACGGCGGGCTTATCCCGAAATACCTGCTCGTGAAAAATATGGGTCTGCTTGATACGTACTGGGCATTGATTATTCCAAGCGCCATGACGACATGGAACTTGATTATTATGCGAACGGCATTTCAAGGCATACCCGATGCGCTCGAGGAATCCGCGCGAATCGACGGAGCCAGCGACTGGACCATTCTGTTCCGGATCATCATCCCGTTATCGCTGCCGGTCATTGCCGTCATGGTGCTCTTTTACGGGGTGTGGCATTGGAATAAATGGTTTGACGCCCTCATCTATTTAAGGGACCGGAACTTGTTTCCGCTTCAGCTTATCCTGCGCGAAATTCTGATCCAGAACGATACCAGCAGCATGATGACCTCGGTAGGAGGGGGAGATAGGATGCCGGTTGGCGAAACAATTAAGTATGCAACGATTATGGTGGCTACGCTGCCGATTTTGTTTCTATATCCATTCCTGCAGAAATATTTCGTGAAAGGCGTCATGATCGGAGCCATTAAAGAATAAGGAGGCAGTTGACTCATGTGGGAGCAAGCCATTAAGGATGCGGTAGAAAAAACCAAGCGAAATATCGGTCAATTCCCGATGAAGTTTCCTCACATCACGGAAGAGAAGCGTTACGAGTGGGGAGAGAGCAATGACTGGATTGAAGGTTTCTACACTGGGATGATCTGGCTGTGTTATGAATACACGAAAGACCCGTTGTTTAAGGAAACGGCGATAGCCCAATTGGAGGATTATAAACAACGCCTGCAGGAACAGCGGCATCTGGACCATCACGATATCGGATTTCTGTATCTTCCCTCTGCACTGGCCGCGTGGATTGTGGATGAGCATGAAGAAGGTAAACAGCTCGCTTTGAAAGCAGCGGATCATCTGATGCTGCGCTGGCGGGAAGAGGGACAGTATATTCAGGCCTGGGGCAAGAAAGGCGACGAGAAGAACGGCGGTCGCATTATCATCGATTGCATGATGAACATTCCGCTGCTGTATTGGGCATATGACCAGACGGGCGATGAGCGATACAAGCGCGTAGCCGTAGCTCACGCGGACAAGAGTCGACGCTACTTAATGCGGGGTGATGATTCGTCGTATCACACCTTTTACTTCAATCCGGAGGATGGAACCCCCATCCGAGGAGGAACGCATCAAGGATATCATGACGGATCAACATGGACGCGCGGCCAGGCATGGGCCATCTACGGATTCGCGCTCTCTTACCGCTATACCCGTGATCCGAAATATTTGGATACGGCTTTACGCGCCGCTCGTTTCTTTATTGAATACTTGCCGGAGGATCATGTTGCGTATTGGGATTTTGACGTCCCGATTGAAGAGGGTACATCTCGCGATAGCTCCGCTTCCGCCATTGCGGCGTGCGGCATGCTGGAGATATTGGAGCATCTGGACGGAGAAGATGATAATAAAGGGCTATTGACAGAAGCCGTTGAGAAGTCGATGATATCTCTCGTAAACCAATATTCTACCATCGGTGAAGCTGCAGAGGAAGGCTTGATCAAGCATGGTTCCTATTACGTCAGAGGCGGTGCGGGTCCGGATGATTATATGATCTGGGGCGATTACTATTACCTCGAAGCCTTGCTGCGGCTGACCAAAGGGATACCCGGCTATTGGTATGAGAGAGGTTAGCATCATAGAATCTGTGAAACGAACTGGGGATGTCGCGTGTTATGCGGCACCTCCTTTTTTGTGTAAAATATGTGGAATTCATTGTTCACAATATACTCATTAGCATTGTCGGAATGTCTTTGTTATGATGAGGAAGATTCAAATTTGAGATAAGTGGTTTGGAGGAGATATGCGTGTTGAAACATGTGAAAACTTCAGTCTTGCTGACCTTGGGTCTGCTGCTAATACTGGTATTCCCGACTGCAACGTGGGCCCATTCCAAGCTGGAATCCAGTACGCCCGCGGCGGATTCCAAGCTGACGGAAAGCGTGCAGGAAGTAAGCCTGTCTTTTAATGAAAATATCGATGAAAACTTGAGCACGCTCAAGATTAAGAATGCGCAAGGCGAATCGGTTGAAGTAGGGGAAGTCAAGATCAATCAGAATACCATGCTGGGGACGCTGGCTGCACCGCTTCCGTCCGGCTCCTACACGGTTGAATGGAAAATTGTGGGCGGCGATGGACATCCCGTGGACGGGACATACGCCTTCGAGGTAGATGCCCCGGAAACGGAAACCACTCCGGAGACGCCAGCAGATACAGAAGAAACGCCTGCGGATCCAGGAAATACACAGGATGATACAACGCCTGCGGAGGACACGGCTGCGGTCAACACGGATCAAACGGCTGACCAGGATCAGCAGGCGGACAACACTTCGGCTCCCGAACAATCGGCAGCCAGCGGTTCAACCGTGTGGATCGTTGTCATCGTGATTGTAGCATTTGTCGCAGGATACTTTGGAATTCGAGCCTCACGGAAGAAAAAATAAATGTCTTACTATTGGTTAAGTGAGCCGTTTCTATATTTAGCCTACGCCATTCTGGCTGGCATCACCGTATTGTCCCTGGTACCAAAAGCATTTAGGCCGGACATTTCGGTTCCGGCCTGGCTTGGCCCGGTGGCGGCAGCGGCTGTCATCGTATTTGGATTTGTGCCGCTGCTGCAGATCATGATGTTCTTCAAGGATGATATCGGGTTCTGGAAGTCCTTTAACAGCATCATGTTCAAATTCAGCGAGGGTGAGCGTTACGCCTGGATTCTGGTTCTCTCGATCCTGTTGGCGATTCTGACCATGCTTGTCCGCCGGAAGCCGGGTTCTGTATTACGCTGGCTCATGCCCGTTGCCTTGCTGGGCATTGCGGTGGCCATGTCCTCGTTTAATCACGCTGCATCCCTGTTCGAAAGCGCAGGGCAGCTTGCATTCTTCGGCCATTTTACAGCGATGGCGATATGGACGGGAACGTTGCTGATAACAGGATGGTTCAGTACGGATCAGAGCCGCTGGAGTGCGTTTCTTAGATGGTTCCATCCAACAGCGATCATCTGTGTCATCATTGTTATCGGATCCGGACTATTCTTGATGACGGCCGTGACGCCGGAGCCCATAAACAGCTGGACGCTGTCTTATGGTCAGGCTCTACTGGTTAAGCATATTCTCATTCTGCCGCTGTTGGTATTCGCGTTTGTAAACGGTCATCTCGTCAAGCGCAAGCTGCGCCGGGATTCCGGTTATCATCCGGTGGCATGGGCACGAAGTGAGGGAGTTCTGATCTGGTTGATTTATATCGTCACCGGATACATGAACCAGCAGCCTGCTCCGCATGAGGTCATTGACACATTGGCCTTATATGGTCCTGCTGGAACTTTTGTTTGGTTCCATCCCGGGTTTACGATCGGTGAACTGGCTTTCACGTGGAGTTGGATAGGAATCCTTAGCCTCTGCCTCGGGCTAGCGCTTCTGTGGAACGTCGTGAACGTATTCCGCAGAAGCCGGGCCGTGGCAGGCGCGTTGTTATGTGGACTAGGCGCTGTTGTGTTCATTTATTGCGGCTTGATGTTCTCGGTTACTACAGTTTAAGTCACTACAGTTTAATATCGTTTGAGTTGACAAGGTCCTTGCTGTTTACGCGGCAGGATCTTTTTTTTATGATAGGAGATAAGGCCTGATGTGGTCCTGATGGATCTGAAGATGCCGGAGATGGACGGGGTCGAAGCCACGAAGCGAATCACAAACAAGTTTCCACATACAAAAGTTATCATTCTTACCAGTTTTGCCGACCGGGATTCGGTTCTGCCGGCAATTAAAGCGGGAGCTATTGGATATCAACTGAAGGATATCGAGCCTAAAGTGCTTGTCGAAACCATCATCGCTGCCGTAAACGGAAATCGCATGCTTCATCCTCAGGTAACGAATCAATTAATTGCCCATGTTGCGACAGATACCGAGCCTGTTAAAAGCATTGACATTCTGACTATTCGTGAGCAGCATGTACTTGAACAGATTACGTTCGGCAGGAGTAACAAAGAAATCGCCGCAGAACTACATATTACCGAGAAAACAGTAAAGACGCATATCACGCATATTCTGGGGAAAATGGAGGTGCAGGATCGCACCCAGGCGGCCTTGTACGCGATAAAGAACCGTTGGTTCGACACCTAACCATCAGACTATGGTCGTAGTGACAGGTCTTATCTTCGGATAAGGCCTTTTTTGTATGGCTGATTTAGACCAGGGCTGGACGTAACCGGTCTGGAATTGCGTTTAAATGGAACTACAGGGAACAGGAAGCACACCATTGTAGGTTGGAATGGCTAAAAAGGAGGAATTAACAATGACCATATTAGTTACAGGTGCGACAGGAAAAGTTGGTCGACAGGTTGTGAATGAGCTGCTTAAGACTGGACATCGCGTCAGAGCGCTCAGCCGATATCCGGCATCAGCCACATTACCTCATGGCGTGGAAGTGGTTGCCGGTGATCTGAGTAAGCCCGACACGCTGGTTCCAGCATTACGGGGTGTAACCGGCCTCCATTTAATCACGACAGGAGCAGGCTACGTCCCGCTTACGACAGGGGAGGAGATTATCCGAATCGCGGAGGCTGCCGGAGTAAGGCGCGTCAGCGTATTGTGGGACGGAAAGAAAGGGACGGTGGAGGAAGCACTAGAATCGAGTAATCTAGAATGGACACAGCTGCAGCCGGTAGATTATATGTCCAATGTTATGAACTGGAGAGAATCGATCCGAACAGAGGGCGTAGTCCGCGATATGTTTGGTGATTCGTTAAATGCTTCGATCCATGAGCGGGATATTGGACGGGTGGCTGCAGCAGTCCTGTCGGAGGACGTTCATGTGGGCAAAATTTATCCCCTAACCGGTCCTGAGGCGTTAACGGTTCCTGACAAGGTGCAGATTCTGAGTCACTATATCGGTAAAGAAGTAAAGTTTATTCAGTTAACCGAAGGGCAGGAACGTAAACGAATGGCCGAACTTGGGGTTGATGAGGGCGTCATCGATTATGTCATCAACTGGTACAAGAATCCGCCGATCGAAGCATACACCGTCAATCAAACGGTTGAACAGATCACAGGACATCCTGCAAGAACGTTTGCCGAGTGGGCGGAAGAGCACGCAAGATACTTCAAATAAGTAATGGAAAAGATGGAGTACATTCAAAAAGCATGATGATTGAGCGTTCAGGATCATCATGCTTTCATTATTTTGCCGGAGAGTCCGGTCGTTTATGAATGCTGCACATCGCTCCGGTATTGACCAGGCGTGAGTCCTGTATTTCGTTTAAACACGGAGTGGAAAGAATGCATGTCCTTATAACCGACCTTCTCGGCAATCGTGCTGATTTTGTCCGAGGTGGTGCGCAGCAGCTCGCGGCTCATTCGAATTCGTACGGTTTGCAAATAATGGTGCCAGCTCTGGCCTGTATATCGGCGGAACAGCCGCTGTAAATGGCGCTCGCTGAATCCGCTGATTTGGGCAAGCTGCGTTAAAGTGAGTTCGTGCATGTACTGCACCTCCACGTATTGAAGGACATCCTGAAAGGAATGGGGTTGCGGCACCGAAGGCATCGTGTATGGATGTTCAATGACACGACTGAATTCAATGATCAGCTGCAGCAGCAGCGTGTGCAGATAAACGGCAGAACCGCTGCCGGGCAGGGCATTTTGTTCATAGAGGGAGCTAAAGAGCCTCTCGAAGCGATCATGTCGGTCCATAATCGCGTGGTACCCAAGGGAGCCATCTTCCATGCCTTTCAAAAAGGCAGCCGTATCCGAACCTGTTGTAAAAGCAATCAGTTTGGGCAGCAGCTGTACAGAGAATATGCAATTATTCACGATGAGCGGCCTCCCGTTTGCAGAAGTGGGCCGGAATACATGAGATATTCCGAGTGGGATATAGAACATTTGACCTTTGCGTACGCGCTGTACCGAGTTCTCCAGGTGATGAAAACCTTCACCCTCCGCAATATAAGCAATCTCCAGAAAATCATGGTTATGGTATGAGCCTGTAAAATTCTCGGCGTTTCGATTCACATACATCAAGGTGTCATCCTGGAAAAAGGTATTTCCATAATAGGTTTCCATGGGTCGCTTCATCATCATTCTCCTTATCGTAATTAGGGAAAGGATGTCCGTTATGCCTTATATTGTTGTCCGGTATCCCCATAATTCCACGTTCAGGTTCACTTATAATAATAGTTGAAACAGGCACGGTTAGGGAAGCGAACATCCGTGTTGAGGCCTTTAAAACTTGATCGAGGAATAACCTTCAATGAAGGTGGACGGAGGGATAGACTATGTTCAGCGTCACGGACTTACGATGTGAGTATCAGCATAATCCGATTGGAATCGGCGAGAAGCACCCGCGTTTAAGTTGGAAGCTGGTCTCGGACGAAAGGGCAGTCATGCAAACGGCCTATGAGATTGAGGTTTCGAATGATGATCGTTTTGCTGCGCCGCTTTGGACTTCAGGGAGAGTGGCTTCTTCGCAATCGGTTCATGTGGAATTAAACGAATGGAGCGTATTGTCTTGTATGCGCTATATTTATCGAGTCCGCGCCTGGAATCAAGCGGGGCAGGTATCGGAATGGTCGGATGCAGCCTATTGGGAGACGGGTAAACTGCAGGGAGAGAAATGGGTAGGGGAATGGATATCGGCACCTAGTTCTTTGCTGCCATCGGGCTCTCCTCATCTACCGCTGCTTCGCAAGAGCTTCAGCTTGAAGTCGCCCATTGCTAAGGCGAGAATATACGCCTCGGCCTTAGGACTTTATGAACTGGAACTGAACGGGCAGCGGGTGGGAGATTGTTATTTCACACCCGGTTGGACGAGTTATGAACATGCGATTCAGACGCAAAGTTATGATGTGACGGATATGCTGGACGCTGGCTTAAACGGAATCGGCGCTTGGCTCGGAAATGGTTGGTACAGGGGGCAATTGGGATGGGAGGAACGGAGCGCAATCTATGGGGATCGATTGGCCCTTTTGCTGGAGCTGCATATTACGTATGCAGACGGGAGCGAGGAAGTAATTGCAACCGATTCAAGCTGGCAGTCGGCCAAAGGTCCGATCAAGATGTCAGAACTTTATCATGGTGAAACCTATGACGCCCGGTTGGAGCTGGAAGGCTTCAGTTTAGGAGATTTCAACTCAAATGATTGGTATGGTGTCGAAACGATCGACCATGGGTTTGACATGCTGAAGCCTCAGATTAACGAGCCCGTAAGAGCCATCCAAAAGCTGCAGCCCGTTGAATGTCTGATTACACCCAAAGGTGAAACCGTCATCGATTTCGGACAGAACCTGGTGGGCTGGGTCCGGTTTAGCGTGTTCGGCGCGAAGGGGGCGATCGTGACGCTGCAGCATGCGGAGATACTGGATTCCGAGGGGAACTTTTATACGGAGAATCTCCGAACCGCGAAACAAACCATTCAGTATACGTTAAAAGGTGGAGGACAAGAAACTTATGAGCCTCATTTTACGTTCCAAGGCTTCCGGTATGTCCGCTTAGACGGTTTCACGGAGGAGCAGCTGAACCGTGGGGTTTTCGAAGCAGTTGTGCTCCATTCGGATTTTGAAGAAACCGGAACTTTTCAGTGCTCAGAACCCATGGTTAATCAATTACAGAGCAATATTCGATGGGGGCTCAAGGGGAATTTCCTGGATGTGCCCACGGATTGTCCCCAGCGTGACGAGCGGCTTGGCTGGACGGGAGATGCGCAAATGTTTATGGGGACGGCGGCTTATCTTGCCAACGTGGCTCCTTTCTTCACCAAGTGGTTATCCGATCTGGCTGCAGAGCAGCGTGGCGACGGGGCAGTGCCTTTCGTTGTCCCCCATGTGCTTGGCGATGAGGCCTATGCTTCGGCCGCATGGGGAGATGCAGCTGTCATATGCCCGTGGACGGTATATGTCAGTTATGGCGACCGACGAATATTGGAACGGCAATATGAGAGCATGAAGAGCTGGGTTTCCTACATTCAGGCTCAGGGGGAGAATGAGTATTTGTGGAATACCGGATTCCATTTTGGTGACTGGCTGGGACTGGATGCAAAATCCGGCGACTATGTGGGTGCTACAGAGCGGGATATCATAGCGTCTGCATTTTATTGTTATTCGGTAGAACTGCTAAGGAAAACAGCGATCGTATTGGGACAAGAAAAAGACGCCGCCCTGTATGCGGAGCTTAAAGAAAAGGTGGTCGCTGCATTTCGCAACGAATTCGTAACCCCATCCGGCAGGCTAGCGGCTTCGACTCAGACCGCGCATGTGCTTGCGCTCATGTTTGGGCTGCTGGATGAAGATGCGGAAAAACGAGCAGCGAAACGTCTCTATTCGCTGCTGGAAGAGAGTAGATTTCATCTAACGACAGGCTTTGTGGGAACACCTTATATTAACCATGTATTAAGTCAGCACGGCATGCATGACGCGGCCTATAAACTGCTGCTGCAGCGGGACTATCCTTCATGGCTGTACCCGGTTACGAAAGGCGCTACCACGATATGGGAGCATTGGGACGGCATTAAGGAAGATGGCAGCTTCTGGAGCCGCGATATGAATTCATTTAATCATTATGCTTACGGAGCCATTGGCGAGTGGCTGTATCGTACGGTTGCCGGCATACAAACCGTGGAGGAAGCGCCGGGTTATAAGCATATCGTAATTGCGCCCGTGCCGGGCGAAGGGTTGACATGGGCTGAGGGCGTGATCGATACGCTCTACGGATCCGTCCGGTCAAGGTGGAGAATGGAACGTGGTGGAGAATTTCAATTAGAGGTAACCATCCCGCCAAATACAACAGCGGAAATCCGACTGCCAGGTGCTTTTGACTGTTCAAGCGTTAAGGAGGGCAGTGCAATCCCTTTAGACGAAGCGGAGGGAATTCATTCCGCGGATGATGGCGAAGCGGGCGTTGTGATTCAAGCGGGCTCAGGGGAGTATACGTTCCGTTATGTATACAGTAGTCCTAATGCAAAGTAATAGTACGAGATTAAAGTTCTTTACCGCGATGGACCGTGGCAAGGAACTTTTTCTTCGGATCCAGTCACATTTATGGGCGAATGCACATACAAATACAAAGTGATCTCAAGGAAGCGAGGGGAACTCTGTGGCAGTCATCAAAGTGAATTCGAATGATGTGGATCTTCTGGCAAGATTGATCCGCGCAGAGGCAGAAGGCGAAGGCGAGCAGGGCATGCTCATGGTCGGGAATGTCGGCGTGAACCGGATATTGGGCAATTGCCTGGATTTTCAAAACATCCGCAACATGAACGATATGGTTTTTCAGAGCCCGGGTGGTTTTGAAGCAACACAGAAAGGCTATTTTTATCAACGAGCCAGGGATCGGGATCGTCGGCTAGCCCAAAGGGTCATTAATGGGGAACGCATATGGCCGGCTAGCAACGCGCTGTGGTTTTTCCGTCCGGCAGGGGATTGCCCGGCAACCTGGTACAATCAGCAGAATACAGGTCGATTCAAAGCACACTGCTTCTTCACCCCGACATATGCCGATTGCCCGACTGTTTTTTGATTCATGTTATACAACCGCTTAAGCGGGAGCTATAAATTAAAGGAGGAAATTACTTATGTACAATCAAGGTGTGCCGCCTGTAAACTTCATGAATGGAGTCCGTTATCCAGGAGTGCCGAACCGCGGGACGGCTGGTTATACAGCAAACGTTCCACCGCAGGTGCCTAGCGGAAGCCCGATGACTCCAGGAGGCACCGTTGTTCCGGCCCCGCAATTCGAACAATCCTACGTAGAGAATATTCTACGATTGAATCTGGGCAAACAGGGAACCTTCTACATGACATATGAAAACAATTCGCAATGGAATGCCAAGGTATTCACGGGCATTATCGAAGCTGCAGGACGTGATCATATCATTATCAGCGAACGGTCGACAGGACGCCGTATCATCCTGCTGATGGTAAACCTGGATTATGTCGTGTTTGACGAGCCGCTTCATTATCAATATCCGGGTGTTATCGGCAATCCGCCTCCAACAGCTAGATAATCGATCCGATTGCATAAATAACCTTCGTTTACTCAGGCGTAAACGAGGGTTATTTCCTTATGTTTTACTTGGAAATATTCAAGGTCATGCAATCTTTCCCATCCAACGCGTATTCTATTAACATTTTGAATGTTTATTCATAGAATATATCAATTCATCGAAAAACGAGTGCTAACGGCTGAGAATCAAATTAAAGCTTATAACAACGCTGATTAATGTCATAAGACAACGTTTGACTGTGTATCGTAGTACTATATAATTACTTATATAGCTTGATTAAGTCGGAATAAGACAAGGAGATGAGACCATTGGGAAGTTGATGCGGAGTCCGAACACGCTGTTATGCTTGATGGCACCACACATTTTTAATAACCGAAGGAGGTGTTCCTATTCGTCATAGCATGCTGTATGGCGGGTAGGAGATCGATTGAGTGACCCCTTACCGAGTTTGATAAGTTTAACCTTGGTATTGATTCTCGTCCTGTTAAATGGATTTTTTGTATCGGCTGAACTAGCTTTCGTTAAAGTAAAAAGCAGCCGAATTGACGCTCTGGTCGAAGAAGGACATAGACGTGCAAAATTTGCGCAGAACATACTGAAGAACCTGGACGGATATATATCCGCATGCCAGTTTGGTATTACCATCGTGTCCATTGGACTCGGTTGGATTGGCGAAAGAACGATATCCGCCATGATTACGCCTTGGTTTCATGGCATAGGCTGGAGCAATACAGCCGTTCATGCCGTGTCCTTGGTGATTGCCTTCATCCTGATTGCACTCATGCACATTGTATTTGGTGCATTGGCGCCCAAGACGGTGGCTGTACGTAAGGCGGAACAAATTGCGCTGCTATCAGCAGGCCCACTGCGGGTGTTTTATACGATAATGTTCCCGTTTATCTGGTTTGCCAATGGGCTCTCCAATAATGTTCTCCGTCTATTCCGGATGCAACCGGTGGTTGAACGGAATGTTCATACCGAGGAAGAACTGCGGGATATGATGAAAGAGAGCAGTGAGAGCGGCCTGATGGATAGTACGGATATGGTGTTGGTAGACAACATTTTTGAATTTGCTGATACGACAGCAAGGGAGATCATGATCCCCAGAACAGAAATGATCTGCTTATACAACAATCTTTCATTGGAAGAAAATCTGAAGATCGCAAGCGAGGGGATGCGAACCCGTTATCCGATTTGTGACGAAGACAAGGATCATATCATTGGCTTTATTCACATTAAAGATCTGATGCGCGGATTCGTTCGCGACCAGCTTTCCTTGATTCGTCCGATCATTGCTGTTCCTGAGTCGATCAAGATCAGCGATCTGCTGCGAAGAATGCAGCGGAGCAAGACGCAAATTGCCATTCTAATTGATGAATACGGCGGAACTTCAGGACTCGTAACCCTGGAGGACATCATGGAAGAAATCGTCGGTGAAATTCAAGATGAGTTTGACGAAGAGCGTCCGGGCATTGAAAAGGTGGGGGAGGATGAATACTCCATTGATGGATTGATGCTGATCGATGAAATTAATGACCAATTTGGTCTGAACGTGGATACAGAAGACTATGATACGATCGGTGGATGGCTGTCCTCGCGTCTTGAGGTGCTGCTCCCACACAAGGGTCAATCTGTCATGTATGAGGATTATCGCTTTGTGATTGAGGAGACCGAGAATAAACGGATCTCGCGGATTCGTCTGATCAGGCAGCAGCAGCAGCTGATTCAGGAAGAAGCAGGTGCGTAAACTGGATATTAGAAGAAGCCTCGACATATTATGTCGAGGCTTCTTTTTATTTGCAGAAAAGTTTCAAAAAATATATCAATCCATGAAGAATTAGATACTTTTGTCCTGTCACTGCGTGTTAAAATATGGATGTTCCTATTACATTGAAAGAAAGGTGATATGATGTCAAAAGTACGCAGTCCTAAACGTATAGCTTCAGCAGTTGCAGTCAGTGTTCTATTAAGTTTATCTCTGGCAGGAGGGGCTTACGCGGATTCGGCTACAGACATTGCACCCGGTGCATTAACGACTCCGCCTCCTGTGGAAATGAACCTAAATTCTTCTCACAACACGTTAGCTAATAAATATTTGATGGATTATTTTTCTTCGATAGGGAAAGTAAGCAGTACTCAAGTAGGGATTAGCGCCACTACTAGTGCTTCTGAAGCTGTAGATTCTCTGGGAATCAATTATGTTCTTCAACGCTGGACGGGCTCCGCTTGGGTCGATTCGGGAGCTTCATACGACAACGGAACGAGTAGAGCCTCTCTGAGCGGAAGCAAAACTTTTAGTGTGCAGGCGGGTTATTATTACCGGGCCAAGACGATTCACTGGGTCAAAGAGAGCGGTACATATGAAGAAGGAACTTATCACACGAGCTCGATATTGGTGGCACAATAATACGAATATGGATTTATGAAGGGAGTGCCCGAAGATCTTAGATCTTGCGGGCACCTTCTTTTTTTTGCGTCGTAAGACGCTTCGTGAAGAAATCATTTCACCCATCGCTGGCCATCATCTGCTGATCTGCGGGCAACCAGGAACAAAAAGGTCGAAGACCAGCCCTTGAGCCTGTCTTCAACCATTCAATTGGGGACAGCCTGTTCTTTTTTTAGGTCAACCAAAAAATCATTGTATGCTGTTTGCAATTTTTATGAATTCTTCTTCTGTGAAGAAGCCGCTAATGGATACAATCACTTGATCATTGTCGTATAAGAAGCGAAGGTTTGTCTCGGTTAAATAGGCTTTTGCTCCGGATTCAAGAATAATCGTCTTCTTAATATCCCCATTGAGATTGATCATTTTACCTAGTGTCATCCCGATAAGATCTATATGGAAGAACTTATCATCCGAATTTTTATAATGAAGATGAAGCTCTTCAAAAACCGGATTTTCATCCGTTGTTAATGCTGTAGCCTCATAGAATTTGTAATCTTCCGGAAGATAATTGATTTTTGGTATTTTGAATGGTGCGCGTTTTTGCGATTCTGTCAGAGATTCATCGGTATCTGTGAAAGGAATATATTCGGTGTCCACTAATTGAGCTGGGGGTACATACCCTTCCGGCTCTATTCCCTGCTCCGGTGGGGGAGCCGTTAATGCCTTGCTCTTATCAACAGGCTCTCGCATACCGAAAATTTGGGTCACCACACCATTTCCCCAATCCTTGATCTCCTGATAAACCGGTGTTACCGCTTGAGTTACAGAGAAAGGAGAGAATATCAATGCACCAAAAGCCATCGATGCTGCGATGAGTCCGGCTAACTGAAAAGTGCGTCGACGCTGTTTCTTTTTGTGTACCTGTTTGATTTGCTGTTGAACCTGCTGCCAGGATTGTCGTTTGGATTCAATGTCAGTAGGGAGTGAGGAACGTGAAGCTGCACGATCAAAGGCTTCGTCAAAGGCCTCATCAAACCAATCATCGTATTTTTCGTTGCTCATCCAATTCACCCCACTCTCTATACAGCATTTTTTTTACGGATTCTCTGGCGCGGAACAAGCGCTGCTTCACGATCTCCTCGCGAGTATTCAGGAGCTCCGCAATTTCTCTGTACGTCAGACTATGCTTCCAACGGTACTCAATCAATAGCTTGTATTCAGGCTTCAACTGGTCGAGATAATGCTTGATGGATTCCTCCAGCATATTCGACTCCACCTGATGTTCGACGTTCGTGGAAGAAACTACCACGTCCTCTTCATTAATAAAAACACTCTCGACATCCACTTGGTTACGGTACTTTTTATTTTTTCTTAAATAATTCATGGTTGAGTTTTTGGCGACGACACGGAGCCATCCCCGCATCTTGCTTTCGGTTTCGAAATTCGGCTTACTTGTAATGACTTTTATAAAGGACTCCTGAATGATATCCTCAACAGCAGCATGATCCCGTACGACATATAGTATCTGTCCATAAACGAGATCATAAAATTCATAATAGACTTCTTCCTGAATAGGTTCGCTCAGATCAGCGAAATCTGCTGCAAGGAGGAGCTGTAATCGGTTGGACACGCGATAATCCCCTCTCTGGTGTAACCATCCTATTTCTCTCATCATTTTACAACATATCGGGTAAAAAAGCCCTATTAATTCTAATAACAGCCGACTCTGGAGACTGTTTCCGGGAACGGGTTGATCCTTATAAAGTCATGTGTTTGAAGCGCATTAGCTTATGAGTTAATATGGCAACTTAGATATGCGTCCATCTCTTCATCATATGCTCGGCAATCTATCGGTATTAATCGAAATAGGGTTGAAGTTGCATCGGGAAGGGAAGGGAAGGGAAGGGAAGGGAGGGGGCAAGAAAGTCCATTATAAAAAAAACAGAGCAGCCTTTGATTAAAAGACTGCTCTGTTGCAGATGTACGATCTCATTATCGGATGTGCTTATCCAGCACATAACGAGATTGTAGCGGTTTACGCCCAATTGCCGTCGATGAATACAGGCTCCTCCGTGCCATCATGCGTGATTCCGGTAATATTAAGCTCTTTGGAGCCCATCATGAAGTCAACGTGGGTAATGCTGCTGTTCAGACCGCTAGCTTGAAGCTGTTCGGACGTCATGGTCTTGCCGCCCTCAAGGTTAAAGGCATACGCGCTGCCGATGGCCAGGTGACAGGAGGCATTTTCGTCAAACAGTGTGTTGTAATACAAGATGCCGCTTTCCGAGATCGGGGAGCGATGAGGAACAAGGGCAACCTCGCCAAGATAATGCGAGCCTTCATCCATGGAGATCAGGCGGGTTAAAGTATCTTCGCCTTGTTCCGCGGAGAAATCGACGATGCGGCCGTTCTTGAACGTGATCGAGAAATTGTCGATGATGTTGCCGCCGTAACTCAATGGCTTCGTGCTGCGTACGGTGCCGTTCACGCCGGTTTTGAGCGGAGCGGTGAACACTTCCTCCGTCGGGATGTTGGCAACGAAACGCTCGCCTTTCTCGTTGTGACTGCCCGCTTGGGCCCAGATATGTCCCTCCGGAAGCTCGATCGTAAGATCCGTCCCTGGTGAAGTGAAGCGAAGCTTATGATACTTCTTGGCATTAAGCTCATCCGATTTGTGCTGGAGGGTCGTGATATGCTCTTCCCATGCACCAATGGGATCATCGAGATCTGCGCGGACCGCGTGGAATATCGCATCCCACATTTTATCCACCTGCTGCTCGGCCGGAACGTCAGGGAACACCTTGGCAGCCCAATCAGGGGAAGCGTAGGCAATGCCGGTCCAACTCATTTTATCGGCTTGCTGATATTGCCGGTATTTCGCCATGGCGGCGCCATATGTACGCTGGTAATTGGAAATACGCTCCGGATCAACGCCTTTAAGCAGGTCCGGGTTCGAGGAGAGGATGGTCAAGAAAGCAGCCCCTTGCTCGGCAAGCTCGGTTACTTCCTCCGCATAATATGTCGGCGGCTCCAGAAAAGCTTCGTCTGGTGCCAGGTCGTACCGTATCCGGTTCACAACCTCATCACTATAGTTCACCTTTACTTGCTTGGCACCCGCTTCATAAGCTTTCCTCACGATAAGACGTACCAACGGTGCAGCATCGATCATCGCGTTAACGACCAGCGTTTGTCCCGGCTGCACATTAGCACCCACCTTGACTGCAAGCTCCGCGTAGCGTTCCATTTTTTGTTCAAAGCTGGACATGAGAGACCCTCCATTTCCTTTATGCTATCAATAAGTAATTTGATGCGCTTTCTTGATTATCGCACAATTTTTTCGTTTGTAAATCAACCTCAGGTCAATTAAAGGCCGGAAAAGTTCAAGAAAGCAGCTACTTCATAAGAAATAGCTGCTTTATGCTGTCTTGTCTCGTTTATTAAAATGCCCAGTTTCCTTTCAAGAATACCGGTTCTTCTTTGCCATCCGCCGTCACCCCGTATATATCCATGTCGCCGGAGCCGATCATGAAATCAACATGGGTTACGCTCGTATTGAGACCGCTTTGAATCAATTGCTCCTGATTCATATCTTTTCCGCCTTCCAAGCAGAAAGCATAAGCGCTGCCGAGTGCAAGGTGGTTGGAGGCATTCTCATCAAACAACGTATTGTAATACAGGATGTTGGACTCCGAGATCGGGGATTGATGCGGCACCAGCGCCACTTCTCCAAGATAACGGGCACCTTCATCCATGTTCAGGAGACGCTCAAGGGTTTCATAACCTTGCTCTGCCGTGAAGCTGACCACTTTACCTTCTTCAAAAGTAAGGGAGAAATTGTTCACGATGTTTCCGGCATAACTCAAAGGCTTCGTACTGTGTACGGTTCCGTTGACGCCTGTTTTGAGCGGAGCGGTAAATACCTCTTCTGTTGGCATGTTAGCCACAAAGGAATGTCCGCGTTCGTTGATGCTGTCGCCTTGCGCCCAAATATGCCCTTCCGGCAGCTCGATGGTAAGATCGGTTCCCGGTGCGATATAGTGGAGTTTCTTGTATTTCTTAGCGTTCAACACGGTGGATTTCGCTTCAAGCACTTCGAGGTGCTTGTTCCAGGCTTCAACCGGGTTCTCCTGATCCACACGGACGGTGTGGAAGATGGCATCCCACAATTTGCCGACTTGTTCGGATTGCGGCACATCCGGGAACACCTTGGCTGCCCAAGCTGCCGAAGGCACAGCGATCAGACACCAGCTAAACTTATCGGACTGCTGATAAGCGCGATAGGTCTTCAATGCTTCTCCGCGCGCTTTGTAGAAGTTTCCGATACGCTCGGAATCAATGCCGCTCAGCAGATCAGGATTTTCGGCAAGCACGTGCAGAATGGCTGCTCCGTTCTCCACCAATTCTGTCATTTCGCCAGCATACCATCTCGGCGCTTCGGTAAAGACGTCATCCGCAGCTTTTTCGAATTGAAGTCTTGTTATCGTTTCGTCGGTCCACAGGATCTTAACCAGGCGGGCACCCGCTTCGTATGCCTTTTTGGCAATCAAGCGAGTAAATTCGGCGGAATCAACAGGAGCATGAACCACTAAGGTTTGTCCTTCTTGTATGTTAACTCCAACCTTTACAGCCAACTCGGCATATTTGTCCAAGTATGTATTGAAATCGGACATTTGGTACCCTCCAATGCAATTTAATTTACCAACCCATATTATACTAGATCCAGGCGTATAAGAAAAACAATAATCAGCTGCCTGGAAAAGTGATATACTGAGTCTTGTGAGTGCTTTACAACGTAATGAAGGAGCGTGAAAACGTGTCAGAAGTCCGAATCGAGCGTGCGGATATGAAGCGGGATGAGAGCGATCAGTTCGTAGGATATACCGTATTTTCTATAGATGGACATGCATCAGCCTACGAGATCACTTTCCTGAGCAAGAATGGCCGGGACTGGGATTACAGCTTGAACTTCGCTGGCGAGCCGGGAATCGAGGAGCAGTTTCTTCAGATTGACGAGCGGATTGAAGCCGACAACGAATTGTTTGATGACTTGCTGGATGCAGCCATCAATGCCAGCGAGTTCGGCGAAGATGCCAGCGAGTTCAGCGAATAGAAGCGATTTTAGAAATGTATTCCAATGAAAACAAACCGTATGCCTCCCATGGAAGGGAAGTGTACGGTTTGTTTAAGATTGTATATGCTTTCAGCTAAACCAAGCACTTTCGATAGTCGCAAGAAATGTTCCGACAGGGGAGAAGTATAACTTAACCAATCGTAATCCGGCCTTCCGGATGGCGGTACAGTTCTTTATTGTTCTTGCGACTCAGCGCATAAGCAAGGGTTAGCGGACCTAACCGGCCAAGGAACATGAGCAGGGAAATGGTCACCTTGCCAACCCCGGACAGCTCGGTTGTAAGTCCCATGGATAACCCGGCAGTACCGAAGGCGGATACGGCTTCAAACAGAATTCTTAGGAATTCGCCGGATTCCGTAACAGACAGAAACATGGAAGCTCCCACCAATAGCAGCAACGATAGGATCGTTAGTGTAATGGAACGGTAAACCAGGGCTTGGGAGATTCGATTGCGATAGAGAACAACATCCCGTTTTCCCTGGATCATCGTAACGACGGCACCGATGAGCACGGCGAAAGTAGTCACCTTAATTCCGCCTCCCGTTGAACCGGGAGCTGCCCCGATGAACATCAGGATAATCATGAAGAACTGGGAGGACTGCTCCAGACTCGCGATATCCAGGGTGCTGACGCCACCGGAACGGGGAGTGATCGATTGGAATAGGGAAGCCATGATTTTTACCGGGTACGAGAGCGGCCCTAATGTTTTGGGATTGCCATGCTCCAGAATAAAAATCATGACAGCCCCAATTACGATCAACAATGACGTTACGGTTAATACAACCTTGGAATGAAGAGACAGTTTCTTACATTTCGGGTATTCAATAAGGTCAAAAATGACGATAAAGCCGATTCCTCCGAGGAAGATCAAGAATATCACGACAATATTGACAAAAGGATCCGCTACATAGGTTGCAAACCCTGAGAAGGGTCCGTGAATTTGGCCAAAGAGGTCAAAGCCTGCATTGTTGAATATGGAAATACTCTGGAATATGCCGAAGTAAGCCGCATCGGAAAGCGGCATGATGGCAGAGAACCTGAGCGTCAGCAATAATGCGCCTGCCCCTTCGATGATCAGCGTATAGACGAGCACTCTTCGAATGAGGTCTACAATGCCTTGAATTTGGTATTGTCCCATGGCTTCCTGAAGGATCATGCGCTCCCGAAGCGAGATTCTGCGGTTGAACATCAATGCAATCCAGGTGGCCGAAGTCATAAAGCCCAATCCGCCAAGCTGAACGAGCATGAGCATGACAATTTGTCCAAACATGGACCAATGGGTCCCTGTATCCACAACGGTTAGACCCGTTACACTGATGGCGGAAACCGCAGTGAAGAGAGCATCTACAATTGGGGTAGAAGTTCCGTCCGCCGTTGCGATGGGAAGTTTGAGCAGGAATGTCCCGATCAGTGTAATCGAAGCAAAGCCGATTGCCAGAAATTTGGGAGGGGTCATTTGGTTGCGAAGGTCTTTCTTTTTCATGCCAATTATCCTTTTCCGAAAGTTTTAATTTTGAAATCATTCTCTAATATAACACGAAAGGTGAATCATTTAACCATCATGAATTCGAACCGAGCACCGCTTCCTGTATTTATTCCTCTGTTTATCGGCATCATCGCTATTTCTTTTTCCTCCATATTCGTAAAATGGTCCAGCAGTCCCGTATCCATTCAAGCGATGTACAGGCTGGTGATTACGTTCCTGATCATGCTGCCCTTCGCGGGCAAATATGCGCCAGCAATCAGATCGTTGAAGCGTTCCGAACTGCTGCTGCTTCTTCTATCCGGTTCGATGCTGGCCCTGCACTTTTTGTTATGGATGGGCTCCTTGAAGTGGACGAGCGTAGCCAGCTCTACGATTATCCTCGCCCTTCAGCCGGTGTTTGTGATGATAGGAGCTTATTTCTGGTTTAAGGAGAAAACATCGCTGGCGGCAATCGGCGGCATGGCGATCGCTTTCCTCGGCGTATTCCTTCTTATTGGGAGCAGCGGCCTCAGTGGGGCCAAGGGGCATTTGACAGGTGATATCATGTCGTTGCTGGGGACGGCTGCAGTCGCCGTCCATATGCTGCTGGGTCAATTGCTGCTGCGGCGTCTGCCGTCATTCTTATACAGCTGGCTTGTCTTTGCGGTAGCGGCGTCCGTCTTGGCGTTGTATAACGTGGGTATGAACATTCCGATGACGGGGTATTCCGGACGAGAGTGGGGGATTTTTGCTTTATTGGCCGTCGTGCCGACAGTATTCGGCCATCTGCTGTTCAATTGGCTGATGAAGTATGCCACAGCCTCCACCGTATCGATGAGCGTTCTTGGAGAGCCGGTTGGAGCAAGTTTATTGGCTTTTCTCCTGCTGAATGAATCGATGAACTCCCTGCAAGCGGCAGGGGGGGTGCTCGTGCTGTTAGGGCTGGTATTATTCTTGAAGGTCAGGAGATCGAAAAAGCAGCCTGTAGACCTTCAACCCGAAGCGCTGGGGTGATCCTCGCTTTATTTTTTGCTCTGCCGAGTAGTTCTGATTGAAATGGCGTACACTGAACCTAAAAAAGTCAAATCCTTACAAAAAATGGATATCGACTCGAAAAGGGGTTTCGAGCGTGAAAGCAGTCACTTATCAAGGCAGACATCGGATTGAAGTAAAGGATATGAAGGACGCGGTTCTTCGGCACAGCGACGACGTCCTGATCCGAGTCACCACCACGGCCATCTGCGGATCGGATTTGCATTTATACAACGGTGGATTAAAACAGCTGCACGATGATTATATTATCGGCCATGAGCCGATGGGAGTCGTGGTGGACGCGGGTCCGGAAGTAAGCAGGGTCAAAGTGGGTGACCGTGTCATTATTCCTTTTATTGTATCTTGCGGAAAATGCCTGTTTTGTCAGAATCACATGGAGAGCCAATGCGATTATGCGAATGAGGCCAAGAATACCGGCGGTTTTTTTGGATATAGTGACGCGTACGGCGGTTTTCAGGGTGCGCAAGCAGAGCTTTTGCGGGTTCCCTACGGAAATTCCATGCCCTTTGTTGTACCTGAGGACGCCGAGATGGAAGATGAGAAGCTGCTCATGCTCTCCGATGCGCTGCCCACAGCCATCTGGAGCGTGGAGAACGGAGGGGTTAAATCAGGCGATGTCGTGGTTGTTCTGGGTTGCGGCCCCATTGGACTACTAACGCAAAAGTTTGCCTGGCTAAAAGGCGCGAAGCGGGTGATTGCGATCGATCATGTGGATTACAGGCTGGATCATGCGAAACGGACCAATCACGTAGAAACTTACAATTTTGAGAAATTCCCCGAAGTGGAGAGTTATATCCGAGAGATCACCAAGGGTGGGGCAGATGTTGTCATTGATTGTGTTGGCTTGGATGCGAAACGGACCCCTGCTGAAATGCTGGGCAGCATGCTGAAGCTGCAGGGAGGCTCCTTGGGTGCTTTCCGCATGGCTGTGTCTATGGTTCGCAAATACGGGACCATCCAGCTAACCGGCGTGTATGGGCTTGTTTATAATGCCTTTCCGCTTGGAGAGCTGTTCGAACGCAACATTACGTTAAAAATGGGGCTGGCACCGGTCATTCATTACATGCCGCGCCTTTATCAAATGTTGAAAGAAGGGTCTGTGGACCCTTCGGATATCATCACACACCGGCTTCCGATGGAGAAGGCTGCCCATGGCTACGATATCTTCAATGAGCGGAAGGATGGCTGTATCAAAGTCATCTTAAACCCTTAAGCAGCTAAATAAAACGAATGAACAAGCGTTTCTGGCGAATGAGCAGCATTCCTGGGGCGCTTTTTGTGATGGGAAAATGGTGTAACGGCGTTGACAAGGCAGCGGGAAGAATTCATAGTAATTAAAAATAGAATTGTAGAGTGAGAGAGGAATCGAACACAGATGAGCATCAAGACAGAACGGCTCCCCGCTAGTATGGAGGGGAACCAGGGAAACACCTACCTTCAAGGCTTCAAAGATTGTATTCCAACCCTCCTGGGCTACCTCAGCATCGGTTTTGCTGCAGGTGTTGTCGAGCGCACCGCAGGTTTCACCCTGCTCGAAATCGCGCTCATTTCGCTGC
Organism: Paenibacillus sp. MDMC362; assembly: GCF_003269305.1. NCBI lineage: Bacteria > Bacillati > Bacillota > Bacilli > Caryophanales > Paenibacillaceae > Paenibacillus > Paenibacillus sp. MDMC362. The sequence goes on along the minus strand of NZ_QLYT01000006.1, from coordinate 8,906 downwards.
TGCTCTATGCGGGCTCCGGGCAATTTATTGCGGCAGGGATGATAGCGGCTGCTAGCCCGATCCTATCGATCATCGTTACGATATTTTTCGTGAATGCCAGGCATCTGCTGTTAAGCGCAGCGCTTGCCCCTTACTTTAAAGGTCTTTCTTCGGGAAAAAGCTTCTTCATCGGTTCCCTGTTAACCGACGAGACGTTTGGTGTAGCGGCAGCCAAGGCCACCGAGCAGAAAAAACTGGGCTATAAATGGATGGTCGGCCTGAATATTACGGCGTATCTGTTCTGGTGCGCGGCCAATATAGCGGGCGGTTTAGTCGGGGAGTGGATTCCCGAGCCGGAGAAGTTTGGCCTTGATTTTGCATTGCCGGGGATGTTTATCGGATTGCTGGCGCTGCAATGGATCAGCCGGAAGAAGTATAAACTTGATTTCATGGTGGTTATGATTGCCGCCGTTTCCGTGGTAGCAGTCAGTACAATTATGCCGGGAAGCGCGGCGATCATAGTCGCGATTGTGGTTGCGGCTACTGCAGGGATGGTGATCGAACGATGGAAATAAGATGGCATATCGCTATCCTGATTATCGGTTGTGCTGTCGTAACCCTCATTCCAAGGGTTCTGCCGCTTATGATTTTGAGCAAGCTTCGCATTCCCGAGACGATGATCCGGTGGTTAGATCATGTACCGATTGCCGTCATGGGAGCCCTGCTAGCCCAGGAGCTGCTGTTATCGGATGGACGTATGGATCCAGGGGGGCATTTATTAGAATGGATTGCCGCCGTGCCCGCTTTCCTAATCGCTTTTCTCACAAAAAGCCTGTTTGCCACCGTCATTGTCGGGATCCTGACCTTGGTGGGACTCCGCTTGTTTTTCTAATGTAACGTCGCATAATTTACACAAGCTGTTCTTCCGACTGGTAAGCGGGAGGACAGCTTGTTTTATGCGGCCGGCGGCCCTCCCGGCAGGCTGGATCGGCACTGTCCGTGCAGGGGAGGTCGCATGATGTTCCAAGATGCTGTCCCTGTTGTTAATCCTATATAAGCCGTCTGCCTGTTATTTGGTCAAATGTCAGGGGACAGGGGTCCCTTTCGGAATGCGAGTGCACTGCATATGGTGTATTAACCCATGATATGTTTTGAGATCATATATCAAGATAGGCAGAAGGAGGAGACAGGGGATGATGCCGACGGTTACGATAGTCATACCTTTCTATAACTGCCAGTATGTACAGCAAGCATTGGAAAGTGCGGTACTACAAACGTACCCTGCCGTAGAAATCATTGTTGTAGATGATGGGTCAACCCAATATGCACATCTGATCGCACCCTACATGAACAGAGTTTACTATATGGGCAAAAGTAATGGCGGAACGGCCAGTGCCTTGAATCACGGCATTCTGCATGCTTCTGGTCAATATATTGCTTGGCTCAGTTCAGATGATCGTTTTGTTCCGCAAAAGATTGAACGGCAGCTGTCCTTTATGTTGAGCACGGGATTCGATGTTACGTATACCGGTTTTTGTGTCATCGATGAACATAACCGAGTAACAAGGCCGTACGAAGGCATACCCTTGGCAAATAATGCAGATTTGGCACGTCAGCTCACGTATTCTAATCCCATTAACGGCTGCACGGTCATTATGAAGAAAGAATGGCTTCACCGGGTAGGTCTGTTTAATCCACAGCTTCCCTACACTCATGATTTCGATCTTTGGATTCGGCTGTTAATGAGCGGCGCTTCTTTTGGGTTTATACCGGATATGCTTACGATGTATCGGGTACATTCCCAGATGGGCACGATCCGTCATCAAGCGACGATCGCTGGGGAATACGAGATGGTGAAAAATAACTACCGCCACGTACTTGAGCATTTGGCTCAGCTTGGCCAATAATGGGGGTTAACATGAAAATTCTGCTCGCTACCCACTGGTTAATCCCTCATGTTGGCGGAGTATGGAACTTCATGCAGCAGCTCAAGAACCGTTTGGAACAGCTAGGTCATGAAGTGGATCTGCTCGGAAACAGTCCGGATTACAAAAAAATCCATATTGTTAATCGGGGGGTGGAATTGGCCAAAGAAGCTTTGCTGCCCATGCTGGAGTCGAAGCTTTCGATACAGGCGGCACCCGGCATGAATCAGCACTATGCGATTCGTCATTATGAGTTGGAGCGCTACTGCATGGAGCTGGCGGCAGCCTATTTTGGGCTGGAACAATATGATATCATCCATACGCAAGACAGCTTCTCAACCCGTTCTTTAAGCAGAGTAAAGCCAAAGCGTACGCCGCTGGTCGCTCATGTCCATGGTTCGGTTGCACGTGAAATGAAGGATCATTTCCGTAATAACCCATCAAATGGCGTTGATGAAAGAAGTCCTGCCTGGCGTTACTTCCCTGCGCTTGAATATCACGCGGCGATGTCTTCGGATCTGACCATTGCTGCAAACCATTGGTCCAAAAATTTACTCATGACGGATTGCGGAGTGCCGGACCATCGGATTACGGTGTTTCAATACGGTATGGACGCTATGACTTTTCAAAGTAAGTATCACGCAGGCACGTCACTGCGGCGACCACCGGGGAAAAAGGTCATCATCTGCCCTGCAAGACTGGTTTACGTCAAAGGGATCCATGTGCTGCTCGATTCGCTCGCAATCCTCAAGCGGATGCGTAACGATTGGGTTTGCTGGATTGTAGGTGATGGCAATATGCGGGGACAGTTGGAGGAGCAGGCCGTAATGGCTTCGCTCCAGCAAGATGTATTTTTTCTAGGGGAAAATAATAATGTACCCGGCTTACTCAGCCAGGCTGACATCTTTGTCCATACGTGCATACATGATAACCAGCCGTTCTCGGTCATGGAAGCCCAAATGGCAGGTCTGCCGAGCGTCGTGTCGACTGCCGGGGGATTGCCCGAGATGGTAAGCCACGGTTATACGGGATTATTAACCCCGGTAGGAGATGCTGCAAGCACTGCCCAGCATTTGAGCGTGCTTCTCGAACAGGATAAGTACCGAACATTTTTGGGTCAGAATGCAAAGACATTCGCTAGTAATCACTGGTCCATGGATCTTATGATTGAACGTATATTGAACATATATCACGGTGCCATAGCCCAGAAATCTTCTATGTAAAATAGAGAGGTGAGCCAATGAATCAGCAAGATTTTTTCGTCATGAGCGATTTGTACAACCGAATCTTCGTCAATCAGATGTCAAACCCGGAGCTTCTGGTTGCTTATACGATATGGAATCGAATAATGCAGTCGCTCCCGAAAGATTATAAGCTGCCCGACGAACCGGTGACACACATTTAAGACCTTATGTAAAATGGCAGACCATGATTTTCATCGTGGCCTGCCATATTTATGGCTTGGGTCCGCTGGATAATTAAGTACATACTCATTGGTTTAAATCAAATACATGCCTTGAAACAAAAAGGTCCATCGAAAACGGTTGCTTATCCAGATATCGATATTGGGCATCTTTACGGCGCAGACATGTTCTATGTTCCAATCCATCATTTCGATCTCCTTGACGGGCTCATGATTAACCGCTAGCACATGAAAAGGTCCTTTGCATAGCTGTTTCAGGGAATCGACCAGTTCCTGAATATTCTCACAGCTGGAATCGGTCCGAATAAAGAGAATGCGCCCGCCGCTTTCCAATGTCTGCAGAAATCTGGCCACTCTGCGATCGTATTTGGCTTTGATAACAGGATAAGCCGGCAGGTGGGGAGGGAAATTGTTATGGACATAAAAATCATGATTGAGGTAAAGATCGTACTGTTGGTCCCAGATATTGTACAACTCATTAACCTGATCAACCATAAGCAAGTTGGAATATACGAGCATGCCTTCAAACCGATTGCGAAGCATTCTAGATATTTGAGGCAGTACCGGGGTACCCATCCAATCAATGGGTCCGGCAAATTTGCGCAATCCATGCTCTCTTAACTCAATGGCTGGCAAGCAGTTGTTTCCCAGACTGAATATCGCATGGTAAGGTCCTTTGATATCCTGGAGGTTCAACATCAATCGTCACCGATCCTTTCTATCGGATATAATATACATCTTATTAAATGCAAATCGTCAAGAAACGGCTTGGACCGAGGCATCAAGCCCCGCACATTTGGATGATCGTCTAAGGATATGCCCTTACCCGTTCAGAGGTAGTTACATAACCTGTATTAATGATGCTGCCATATCCAGGAGGGAATGAAATGTCCATCTTTCGTTTAGATGCAGTAGAGTACGGTAATATTGACGCGCGGTACATCCAATCCGTGGACCTTACGATTACGAATGCGGGGCCTGATGTATTCGATGTCCTCATACATGGATATCATCCCCAAGGGGTGTACTATGTCGGCCTTGTCCACGTCGGGGTCGGTTCCACGGTGTTCGTGCCCAATATCACGAATCATAATATTGCGTTCAGCCTGCTGCTCGTAACCAATATTAATTATTCGCACTCCACATTGGTCACTGTGCATGCCAAGAACGAAGGACAGCTTGTAGCCGTCTACTCACATTCTGATTTTCAAGTCATCGAATAACGGGAGGGGTACGACATGAAGGTGCTGTTCGTCTACTATGTGCCGAGCGGGGGGGTCGAAACATTAAACCGACAGCGTTGCGGTGCGCTTCGTCTTGCCGGAATCGAGGCCCATTGCCTGTATTACGCCTGGGGTTCGGGCATGCAGAATGCAGCCGACTTTCCGATTTACGTAACCCGCAATGATATCGAGATTAAGCATATCCTGGATTCGAATTCGTTTGACGTCATCGTCGTGACGACGGATCACGCAAGTTTTCAACGGTTTCGAATGCTCGGTTATAAAGGGAAATTCGTGCTGGAGATTCAAGGGTATGGCCCAAAGAGCGTGGCTCAAGCGCAGCTTACAAAGGCAGCTCCATATGTGAACCAGTATGCCGACGCACTCCTGAACCCCAATACCCCGCACATCGCTGCTCTATTCCAGCAGCTATATCCGCACAAGCCGCAATTTAATTTCAACAACTGCTTTGACACCCACCGGTTCACGTACACTCCATACAAGGCTCCCGCCAACCCGGTCATGGCATGGCTTGGACGGATTGAGGATAACAAGAATTGGCGTGAATTTCTTCATATCGGTCATGCGCTTAAGGAGCATGTTCCCGACTTGGAAATGTGGATGTTCGAGGATATTCAGCTCAGCCAGCCGGCAGAAAGGGAGCAGTTCCTTGCACTCATTGATGAGCTTGATCTGGCGGATCGATTAACCCTTCGGTCCAACGTACCCAATGCAGAGATGCCTTACTACTATTCGGTTATTGGTGATTCCGGCGGGTTTCTCTGTTGCACCTCCAAGGTAGAGGGAGCGCCTTATGCGGTTCTGGAAGCGATGAGCTGCCGATGTCCGGTGCTGACAACCGACTCGGATGGGGTATCCACCTCGGTGTACCACAATTTCACAGGCAAGTTCTACGTGCTCGGGGACGTACAGCATGCAGTGACCGAAGCCTTTGAACTGATGAGGGATTCGGATCTGCGTGAACAGATTCGCGGCAATGCAATAAAGCATGTCCAGCAACATTTCAACCCGCATATCTATGCGATGAATTTTGCCCGACTCCTTCAAGCGATAGGGCTGTAGTTCCCGTGATCCAAATTTCAGCACGAATAAAAACAGCCTGATTCCTCCAGATGAGCGAGGGATCAGGCTGTTTTTCTATGTTCGTTCTCCTACCGTCTCCAGTCCTCCATTGGTCGAATCAGGATGTGCGAAGCCAGTGGCGATAGGTTTCTTCGATGCCTTCTTCGAGGCTGAATAACGGACTCCACTGCAGCAATGCCCGGGTCTTCTCATTATTGAGGCAGCTGTGCAGAATATCGCCGTTCTTCGCGGGCAGATAATTAACATCAATGCGGTCAGGATGCAGTCTGTTGATATGATCGACGAGTGAATTGACGGAATGCCCGGTGCCGGTACTAACGTGCAGAACGCTCTCATCCCCGTGTTGAATGGAGGCGAGGTTTGCTTCCACCACATCCTTGACATAAATGAAGTCCCGGGTCTGATCACCATTGCCGTATATATGAAACGGAGCACCTTGACGCAGGCGATCACCAAATACCGCCACAACACCGCCTTCCCCCTTCGCAGTCTGACCCGGACCGTAGACATTCCCATAACGTAGAATGGTGTAGTGCAGGCCGAAGAAGCGGTGGTATAAGCGGATATATTGCTCGCCAGCCACCTTGGATAGGGCATAGAAGGAGATTGGATTAACCGGATCATCCTCCGTCAGCTGAGATTTCTCCAGGTCTCCATATACGCCTGACGTCGAAGCAAACACAATCTTACGAACCCCAGCCTTGCGGCAAGCTTCAAGTATATTGATAGTGCCCATTACATTCGCATCCGCATCAAGACGAGGCTCCTTGATCGACCGCTGCACATCGGCCTGTGCGGCCAAGTGGAACACAACGTCCGGCTTCAGCACGGAGATATACGCCGTTGTCTGCTGACTGTTTACATCGGCAACATGTAAAATCGCCTCGCTGTGAAGGCGACCTGGATCTCCGGTTGTGAGGTTATCAATCACATGGACTTCATAGCCTTGATTAACGAGTCCGTTCACCAGGTGGGAGCCGATAAAGCCTGCTCCGCCGGTTACAACCATCTTCATGTCTTATACCCTCCAGCCTTTTGATTGGGATGCTTTATCCTACGTGATACGTAAGGAACATGCATTGGACAATTGACAGGGGGCCGAAGGAATGGGCAGATTAGATTGACGTTTACATTCCTGTTATAATGGAAGCTGCAATTTAACATTATTTTTACACAAAAGAGGGAATGGGAAAATGGAACGCTACCTTGAACAAAGGTTGAAATTAAGCATAGTCGTTTTTTTGACGCTCTTATTGAAGCTGATCCTTCTAAGAGTGTTTCTGTTTAATGGGGTCGCATGGGGTAAGGTGCTTACCGACGCGCTATCCCTGTTGGCGCTGATTAGCTTTCTGGAGCTGCTTCTGCCGGCAAGAGGCAAAAAGATAGTCTACGTGATCTTAAATGTCGTATTATCTTTCATCATGTTTGCGTCCGCTGTTTATAACGTTCATTTCGGGTCCATACCGACATATACCGCGCTTGCGGGGATCGGGCAAGTAAACCAGGTGAGAGCCAGCATTACGGCTTTGTTAGAGCCGGAGCACTTTCTTTTCTTCCTGGACCTGCTGGTCCTATTGATCATATGGGCGGTTCGAAACATTCGTTCCCGCTCCCGAGGAGGATTGCATTTTGGTGGAGTCCGCTCCGGTTATTCCGTCTCCTATTCGCGCAGGCCTGGAATGAAGTGGCGCATATCCATGATGGTTGTGCTGGTCATTGCGGGTGTTCTGTCCGGACTTATTATCCGAAAAGAATGGGGAATCGAGAATGAAATCGTGCGAGCGGAGCAAATGGGATTCATGAATTACCAGGTTTCCTCCGTGATCCGGATTTCACAGGAGAACCGTGCGCTGGCCGAAGGGAGTCTGCAAGACACGATTCTGCGCTCCCAGCAGCACCTTGCGACTTATCCTTACGTTAAGGAAGCAAAGGACAAGCTGGACTATTACGGCGCTGCCAAAGGCAAAAATCTGATCATCGTTCAGATGGAATCACTGCAGAATTTTCCGGTTGGCCAATCCCTGAATGGCCAGGAGCTGACACCGGTGATGAACCAGCTCGCAGATGGCGGCCTGTATTTCCCGCATGTCTTCCAACAGATCGGGCAAGGCAACACTTCGGATGCCGAATTTGCGGTCAATACATCGATTTATCCGACCGGAACGGTGGCGATGTCCACCGGATTCGGAAATAAAGAGCTGCCTGGTCTGCCGCGGCTCTTGAACAAGCACGGTTATGTTACGACGACTTTCCACGTGAATGATGTGAAGTTCTGGGATCGAAGCAAAATGTACCCGGCGCTTGATTTTCAGCATTATTACGACAAGCCCTACTTCACGAATGATAACTTCAATGAATTTGGACCTTCCGATGAAGAGCTGTTCCGTGTCGGCGTGGACAAGCTGCTGGAGAATCAACAGCAGAACAAGCCTACCTATGCTCATTACATCACGGTATCCAACCATTCGCCATATCATGTGAAGGAGGAATTTGCGAAGATCACTCTGCCGGCTGAGCTGGAAGGGACCCATCTGGGGAATTACCTGAAGTCGGTGAATTACTCGGATTATGCACTCGGAACTCTGGTTGACCGTCTGAAGCAGAACGGATTGTGGGATGACACCGTATTGGTGGTGTACGGGGATCACTTTGGCATCAATCCGGCAGAAGCCGACGCCGAGATGATATCGTCAACGCTGGGCATTCCTTACCATGAGCGGGTCAGCCGATTTAATATCCCGCTTGTCATTCATGTACCCGGCATGAAGGAAGGAAAGGTCATCGAGCAGGTGGGGGGGCAGGTCGATATTCTGCCAACCGTCGCTAACCTTTTAGGCGTATCGCTTGAAGATGAAGGCTTTAATGCATTTGGGCATGACCTGCTGAATGTGGACCGCAATGTAATCGGGATGAGATATTATTTACCGACAGGCTCTTTCTTTAATAATGACATTCTGTTCGTTCCCGGTGACGGATTTGAGGATGGCACGGCGGTTTCCTTAAAGACGCTCGAGCCCGTCACGGATATCGAACCGTATCGCGGCGATTATGACTATATTCTGCAGTTAATGAAGCTGTCCGATGAATATGTGAAAATGCTGCCCAAACGAGCGCCATAAAGCCAATGCGTAATTAACGAGGATGAGGATTGTTTCATCATGCCGAAGCAGGCATGGATGAAGCAGTCCTTTTTTTGTGACGGATTGTAATATGAAGTGCGACACCTAAACAGAAATAGCCCATGGGAACAAT